>CAZCDO010000042.1:0-23930 GCA_964497135.1 uncultured Verrucomicrobiota bacterium | reverse complement strand
GAAAAGGGCAGACAGTTGTATTGCGGGTGGCGCCGATGGATGTGCGGGTGCTGATCGTGAGCGGTTGATCATTTTTCCGCTCATAGAGCGGGGCTACACTTTTTTCCCGGTGTAGCCGCGCTCTATGAGCGCTTCTTTTTTCGCATTACAAATTCCGGACCATATAGGCTTGGAGGCGTCCGCTTTCGTTCGAATTGAAGAAACCGGTTTTGCCATCCGGCGAGAGAAACGGGTGGATGTGACAGTTTTTGAAATCGGTTTTGGGGCTGAGCAGAAAACGGAAGGCAGGACGTTGGGGCCGGCCCGCTTCGTGCAATTGGGTTATAAACAGGCCGCCTCCGGGGATGGAGGGGCCATGATCGGTAATGAGGCGACGCCCCAGGTGGTCGGTGCCGAAATGTAGAAAATGGGGTTCAGGGAAATTGCGGCTGAGATCGAGGCGGACGGCGCCCGGGGCGGCGCGTCCCAGATGGTTGGCATGCGGCGCGGCACGGCCGGCGATCAGGCGTTCGCGCCGGTCGCCTCCGCACGTGCCGGTGATGGCCCATTCACTGTTTCCCCACCAGCATTGATGACCCTGGCAATGCTCTTCCGGGACGCGGCCCCACGGGAGATCGCGCAGATTCGTCCCATCATCCCGGATGATATGGATATCGGCGCCACGTCCGCTGACCAACTGAGTATACTGGCCCTTGGCATCGCAGGTGTTCCCGTGATTTTCCTGGATCAGGAGGTCATGGGCGGCGCGGGGGTCGGTGGAGCGGCAATACTGGGGATGGAGATTGCACCAACTGGGGCCTTCGAGGATCAGGCGGACCTCGGCCTTGACGAGATCAAAGATCATCAGTCCCCAAGGCGCGTTGGGTGTTCGGCCATCGCCCAGATAGGCGGGGATTGCCAGGCGCAAGCCATCTGACGAAATGGTGGAAATGGGATAGATATTGCTGGGGCGATAGGGGGTGCCGGGAAGGGGGGCGTCCAGGGTTAGAAGGGTTTCGCGCCGGGAGCGGTCGAGGGCGACCCGCTTCAGAATCAATTGGCCGCCGTTGATTTCCGTCCGGTTGATAAAATAATACATCCAGGCTCCGTCGGGCGAAAGGGCGGGGGCGGTGGGTCCGAGCTCGTCGGTCAGCGGGATCAATTCACCGTGGTTTTCGAGATCGCAAAGGAGGTAGCGGTGTTTGGGGTCGTGCCGATCGGATCCATGGGAATGACTGGAGCGATGGAGGACGAAGCGTTTGGAGTCCGGCGTAAAAATCTGGGCCTCCATATAGATATGGGAGGAGGGCACATCGGGTTCGGTGGTGAGCTGAAAGACTTCAAGGCCCGCGGGCGAATCGGGGGCGAGCAGATCGGGGCGGGGGATCATGGGACTCCTTTCGTTAACATTCCATCGGGACGCCGAGCCGGTTCGTACCTTCGCTTATTTTAAGGTTACGGCAATCCGAAAATAATCGTGACCTTCATAATTTTCCGGCAAGGTAGAGTGGGATGTTGTGGCAATCGGGTCTTGCCCGGTCCAGGTTACGGGCGGTAATTTTTATTCTCAGCGGAGGGGCGTATTTTTCCGCATAGGCGGACAAGCTTTTGGAATGGGCCCTGATCCCCGCCTTAACTTCCAACGGAATAACCGCACTTCCCCGAGGCAGGAGGAATTCAATCTCGGATTGCCGCCCGTGCCATGAATAGAGCGGCCCCCGTCCGGCGGCGCTCAGTTCCTGAGCGACTAGATTCTCGGCATAATAGCCCTTAATAAAGGCTTTCGCGCTTTTTGTTTCTGCCACTGGCACAATTGGTCAAAAATCATCCTTTTCATGGCGAAATAAAAGCCGATATCGTCCTTTTATGCAAGATAAATCGAGAATCGCACGGCAACCCTAATCCTTAGCGAAGCGCGGCGGCGGCAGGCTGCCACACTTCGCTCAGGATTACGGAACCTATTTTTGACGGGATTAGGGGTTGAGATCAATGGACGGATCCATTTATCAAAACCTCGGCCCCTTCACGTTTATCGGCGATAATAGGGAGCCCGATCGGGCGACGATTCTATGGGTTTGGTAAATGGCGGAAATCGAGCAGGTGGCCGAGGACTCGCAAGCCGGCGCGCCAGAGGAAGCGGACATCGGTCCAGGACCGGATCGATAAAATTTTGCGGAGGATGAAGCGGGGAGTGAGAAAAGAAGTATAAATTCCGCGGGTGAGGGACATGAGCTCATCGTCGGGGATTTGAGTTTTCATGATGGGTTCGCGCATATCGTAGCGGTCCCAATCTTCGGTCTTCAGCCAGCCTTTTTCACGGCATTCCTTGAACAGCGGGGTGCCGGGGTAGGGAATAACGATGGTGGCCTGCAACGTATCGATTGAACCCTTGTCGAACATGCGCCGGGTGAGGTCGATGGTGGCCTGGGCTTCGGCACGGGATTCCCAGGGATAGCCGACCATGCAAGTGACATGAGGTTCCAAGCCGGCCTTTTTGGCCATGGCCATCGAGGTTTCGATATCGCGCGCCTTGCCGCACTTATTGATGCGAGTGAGCGTGGTCTCGGCGGCGGATTCCAGGCCGAACAGGACGAACCGGAAATTGGCGGCGGCCATGAGGTCATAGTGTTCCTGATCGAGCACGCCCGGAATCATGTTACAGCCGAGGACGACGCGTTTGTGGTATCCGCGCTCCCGGACCCCTTCGCAAAACCGGCGCAACCATTTGCCGGCGGGGAAACAGCCGGAGTCGTCGAAAATCTCGCGGATGGGAAAACGGTCGAGCAGGTGCCCGATTTCATCGAGCAATTTTTCGGGCTTTTGACTCCGGCAATTATTGTACAGGGTGGTCCAGGAACAGAAGGCGCATTTCCCCCACCAGCAATCGCGGCTGGCCATGGTGTAGGTGCCGGGGGTGAATTTGAAATTCCCGTTTTCGACGTTATAGAGATCCCAGCGGGTGAGGAGCCGATCGATTTCGGGCAACGTATCCAGATCGTGATCCAACTGGAACAGGCCGGTCGAGCGGACGGTTGAGCCATCGCGGAACCAGATGCCCGGGGGAAGATCGGAACGGCGACCCGAGAGGGTGTTGAGCAGATCGCGGAGGAGGAAATCGTAATCGCCGCCGGTGAGGATGAAATCGACGGGGCATTGGGTCAGGGTTTCCTCCGGAAGGGCGGTGACGTGATCGCCGCAGAGGGCGATCCGGGTGGCGGGGAAGCGGGTTTTCAGATCCCGGATGATGGCCCAATGCTGTTTGACCACCGGGGTTTTGGTTTCGAGGAGGAGGACGTCGGGGTTGCAGGCGCCGACGGCTTCGTAAAAGCGGGCAGGCGACCAGTTTTCGGCGATGCCGTCGGCCCAGGCGACCTCGTGACCATCTTGAGCGGCGAGGGTGGCGGCCCAGGCGGGGACCATGGGATAGACGTAGGTGGGCTTGTTGAACCATTGAAACTGGCGGTTTTGGGAGAGGAGCGGGATGCCCTTGTCGGAAGGCAGGGGGGGATAGGCGATCATGACCTTCATAAGGGGGGGGCTCCAGCGGATGGGGGGAGAGGGGTTGCGGGGCGTTCAGAGGGATGGTCGAACGGGCGGACTTCACCGGGAAGTCGGCGGGTGAGAAAGCCGATGAGGAAGCGGGTTCCGTACCAGAGGTGGGTGAGGATGACGCCGAGGGCGATGAGCAGCCAATTGAGGGGCGAGCGGGTGAGGGTGAAAAAGAGGACGATCAGGACATAGAGGGCCAAGGCGGTGAGGTAGAGGGGGCGCAAGGGGGGGAGGAGGAGGGCGAGGCCGCCGCCGGCGACGACGCCGAGGGCGAAGAGGGTGGGCATGAAGTAGGAGAGGCGGCGGGACGTTTGGGGGAAACGCCGGGCGAAGTAACCGCGGTGTAAAGCGTAGCGCCCGATTTGCCGGAGGTGGGGGAGAAAGAGTTTGCGGCGGTGATGAAAGACCATGGCCCGCGGTTCATACAGAATGCGGAAGCCGAGGGTATGGGTCAGTTCCATACAAAGGAACGTATCTTCCCCCGGCCAGAAATCGGTGCGAAACCCGTGGAGTTGACGGAGGGCTTCCGTGCGAACGAAAAAATTACAACTGGGGAAATCGTCTACTTCCCGCACCCGATCCGCCTGATAGCGATAGCGGTAATTACCGGAGACGAGCCGGTTGTCATAGACCCGGCCGCCGAGTTGGGCCAGCCAGGGGTCCTGATAGGGGGTGACGGCGGGACCGCCGACGGCGACGACGTCGGGGATGGAGAAATATTCCAGGCCGCGTTGGAGCCATTCCATGACGGGAAAGGCATCGTCATCGAGGAAGACCGTGATTGAGCCGCGGGCGGCGGCGATCCCGAGGTTGCGTTTTTCGGCGGGGCGGATTTTACCGGTGGGGATTTCGCGCCAGCGTTCCGGCCAGGTGCGGCCGGAGGGGGCGTCGGGGAGGAGCAGCACCTCGTAATTCGAATACGACTGGTCGGCCAGGGCGGCGACGATTTCGTCGAGGAAGGGGGAGGCGGCGGGGCAGGCGATGAGGATCGAGGCCAGGGGGGGCGGGTCCGGCAGATGACTGTCGGGGATCGATTGGTAATATTTCAGAATATGGAGGCGGTAGAATACGGCGAGGGTATCGACGACGATGTTGCGGATCATGCGGGGGGCGACAAACCCGCCCTTGCCCTGGAAATCGACGGTGACGGGAGCTTCGGTGATTTTAAACCCCTGTTGATGGATCAGGGTGAGGAGTTCGAGATCGAAGGCGAAGGCCTTGACGAGGATCCGCGGAAAGGCCCATTGGAGAGAGGTGCGGGTGAAGAGTTTGAGGCCGGTCTGGGTATCGCGGACCGGCAGACCGAAGAAGAGTTTGACACAGCGATAGTAGATGGCGCTCATGATGCGGCGTTGCCACGGATAGGAAATTTGCGAATCGGGATGCTGTTTGGAGCCGATGACGACATCGGCCTTTTCGTCGATCAGGATTCTGAAAAATTCGGGGATTTGGCCGGGCGGCAGATCCAGGTCGGCGTCGAGGAAGACGATATGGGATCCGCGGGAGGCTTCGAAACCGGCCCGCAAGGCGGCTCCTTTGCCGACATTGCGGGGTAACAGCAGGGGGCGCAGTTCGGGGATTTCGGCCTGGAGGCGGTGGAGTTCGGCGGCGGTCTGGTCCCGACTGCCGTCATTGATCACGACGATTTCGAAGGGAATTTGTCCGGCGAACAGGGCGTGGACGCGACGGACATTGTCGGCGATCACCTTTTCGAGGTTGAAAGCGGGCATCAAAACGGAGAGCAGGCCGGGGCCGATCGCCTGGCGGACGTTATTCCATGCGTTTTGATTGAGGTTGTACATGCCCGGAGAAGAGGCGGAGGAGGGCTAGGGTTGGGAAGGGGGGTCGGCTTCATCGATCAGGAGAATGGGGATGCCGTCCCGAATCGGGTAACGCAGGCGGCACCCGGGGCGGGTACAAACGAGCCGGTCGGCTTGCCGGGCCAGGGGTGCTTTGCATTTGGGACAGGCCAAAATGGCCAACAAATCGTCAGATATCGGGTCGTCCATATTAGTCCTTGTTGATAGGGATATAAGGATAGCATGGCGGCGGGGTATGAAAAGCCGAAAATTCAAGTAATCGGTTAAGCGACGGGGGGCCGCCTACCCAACCGGCACCCTTTTCGCAACTGAATCCTTCGGATCTGCGTTTGCATCTTGACACGCAGGATGGGGGGGGGTATGAGAGTTTAGAAAAGCAAACGACGGCGCTGGACGGGCGGTGGTTTTTGACAAGGTGCAGGCTGATTTCGTGTTGTTGACGCATATCACGCCGGTACCGTCGTCGTGATATGCGTCAAACCGCCGTCGTAACCCCGGTAATATCAACGACGCGTTTGACGCTTTGCATCTTTCGGGATGATTCCGGACTTTGCTATGCGTGACGCAGATTAAAAGGTTCGGCAGAGACAAAAAAGCGAAGGCATGGAGGAGATCGCATGGCGAGTATGACACGGCGTGAACGACTCAACGCGGTTATCGAAGGCAAAACACCCGACCGACCGGCTGTCAAGGTCTGGGGGGCAGATCCGCGTGGCAGTGTCAGCCAGACGGGTTTTGAACAGGTTCGTCAACGGGCCGTGGAGAAGACAGACCTGTTCATCCGTTCCGGTTCGGAGTTTCACATCTATGCTGGCCGCCACGCCGAACGTCTGATCCAGCGGGAGGAAGTCTCGACCACCACGCCGGAATGGCTTCAGGTCATCACCACCTACCATACGCCGCAAGGCGAACTGCGCGAGGTTTTCCAGAAGAGCACCTGCGGCAAGCCAGGCTACGAGATCGAGTACCTGCTGAAAGAGCCGGTGGACATCCGCAAACTGCTGTCGCTTCCTTATGAGCCATTTTCCTTCGACGCCAAACCATACCGTGACGCCGATGCCTGTGTCGGCGAGCGCGGCTTGGCGATGTTTGGCTTGGATCATGCGATGTACGCCTTGCAGAGGCTCATCGGCTCCGAGAACTTCGCACTTTGGAGCCTCACAGATGACGAACTGTTGCTGGAGGCCATGCAGGTCTTTGCCAAACGCCTGCATGGCCATGCGCAGGCCGCGATTGCCGCGGGCTTGGGCAAAGCCGTGTTCGGTTGGGTTGGCCCGGAACTCTGCATCCCGCCGCTGATGTCACCGGCCGCTTTTGACCGCTACGTCGCCGCGCTCGACAAGCCGCTGATCGAGACGATCCACAATGCCGGCGGCAGGATCTGGGTTCATTGCCACGGCAAGATGCGCCCGGTCATCCGTCGTTTCGTCGACATGGGGGTGGACGTGCTCAACCCGATTGAGCCGCCACCGATGGGGGATATCTGTATGGCCGAGGCCTTCGCGCTTGTGGATGATCGCATGGGGCTCGAAGGCGGTGTGGAAACGCACGATCTGATGACTGCACCTCAAGCGCGCATTCAGGAAATGGTGCATGCCGTTCTCGATAGCGGGCGCGGCCGCCGCTTGATCCTCTGTCCGAGTTCCGGCTACACCGAAAGCGTTGTTCCAAGCACCAACGAGATAGGGAACTGGCTCTACTTCATTGACGAAGGCGTGCGCTACGCCGAGAGCCTCGTAAACGGTTGATGTCGGATTTTGGGAGAACCTGTTATCTCGTACAAGGTCAACGTTGGGAGTGCCAGCAACCCGGCCGAACCAAGGAGTTCAGGCGATGCTTGACAGCGCGCCTGACTCCAAACGTCGGCCATAAAGGGAGATTACATGACAGCTTCTATAGTTCGCCTGAACCCCACGACGCTGCCCAATGTCGACAAAGTGGGATACTCCCCATTCGTTGAGGCTCATGCAAAACCCCCGAAACACGGTTATTTGGTGAGGGACTGAAAATATTTTCACAAAAAGCTTTCTATTCCCCGGCGGGAACCTATAATACAACCCCTATGACGGATGAAAAAGCGGCTATTGAAGACCCTCTTCCCCTCGGGGAATTGAAGATTGATTTCTCATTTGGGCCGGGTTGGGCGAAAGCTCCTCCGCCGGCGCACGCCTTTGAACATGCCGATGGGTTCGATGAGGGCGATCGCCGGCGCGGCCGTTTCAATCGGGATGCGGGAGGGGGGGACCGGGATCGGCGCGGAGGTCGGGATGCCTCGCGTCGTCGGCCGGGGAGCCGGGATCGGGGCGAGTCGGAATCGATGCCGGGATCACCCCGAATGGCATCCGCTTC
This sequence comes from uncultured Verrucomicrobiota bacterium, assembly GCA_964497135.1. Lineage (GTDB taxonomy): Bacteria > Verrucomicrobiota > Kiritimatiellia > CAIKKV01 > CAIJXV01 > CAIJXV01. The sequence goes on along the minus strand of CAZCDO010000042.1, from coordinate 16,233 downwards.
CGTGCGGGAGGAACCCCTGCCGGCGCTGGATCTGGAGATTGAATTTTTTCCGGAGCGTCGGGGCTTGGCGCCCTTGGCGCACCGGTTGGCCCGATCGGGCCGGGCCTTTTCCCTATTCGAAGTGTCCTCGCTGTTTTTAAGCAAACCGGAATTTTATGCCGTGCGTATCGCGATTCCGGAGGGAGCCGCCGGCGGGACGATTCCGATGTTATTTCAATGCCAGGATTGCAAAATGGTGTTCGCCGACCGGATGACGGCCGAGACGCACGCCTTCGAACGGCATTACGAGAAATTTTACCGCAAGGAAGAGATTGAAGCGGAATCCCCCAAGGGCCAGTTTGTCTGCGTGGCGCGGTGTACCCTGTCGGGCGAGATATTGGGCCCGCCGAATTATCATGGGTATCAGGAACGGCTGTTGGCGTTGCACAAGGCGCGATTCGGACATCTGACGCTGGACGACTACCGGAAGAAGATCGAAACCTTGCACGATCCGGCGATGGTGGAGCAGTGGAAAGACCAGATGAAGGTTCAGACGGTCTATCACCGGCTCGATGCGCCGGAGGGGACGCCGGCTTTGGCCCGATGGAGTGATTTGGAGCGCGATTTCCGGGAGCGCCAGGCGGCGGTGATGATTCAGGACGGCCGCAATTTTGTCATCCCCGGCGTGGTGGCGACGGTGATGGAAGACGGTCGGATCCGGTCGATTGCCCGGCTGGCCTGGAACCACGAAGCCCGTTTCCCGCTCAAGTTGTCGATCGTCCTGCGGCTGGCTTTCCGGCGCCTGGGCTTGCATTTGTTCAAGACGGCGGAGGGGGCCACGTATGTGACCTCCATCTGTCCCGCGGCGTTGGATGCGGCGAAAGCGGTGCCGGTGGTCCGGGAAATCCTGGATTATCTGGCGGCGCATCCCCGGGTGAAAATCAATGAAATTGCGCCAGCCTTGAGACCGGGGGTGATCGAGACCGACCCGACGGTTCTGGAGTTGACGCGGGCCCTGCGGTGGCTGGTGGATCGGGGGCATGTGATCGAGTTCAACGACGGCCGGGTGATGGCACCGGATCAGTCGGTTCTGCGAGTCCAGCATGCCCGACGCAAACAGCGGGGCAAAGGCGATGAGCTGGCGGGGGGGCGGCCGGCGGGCGGGCGGGGAGATGGACGGAGTGCTTGACGCCCGAGGTGGGGACGGTTTAAAAGAAGGGTTTTCCGGACGGAAAACAGCTTGTCGAAACCGATGAATGGGGGTATAACTTCAGGATGAAAATTCACACCCGATCACCACGGTTCGTCGGCATACTGCCGATTTTAATGGCCTCGATTCTCACGGTTTCCGGGGTGCAGGCACCACCTCCTTCCGCCGATGCGCCGCAGGTCAATCCTGCCGATCAAAAGATCGATCAGGAGATCGCATTTGCCGAGGGGCTGGTGCGGTGGGGATTTCCTGATTTTGCCGAAAAAGTGATGAATCGCCTGGTCGCCGAATTTCCCGAGGCCAAAGTCCGGGCCTCGGCCATCAAAATCCAGTCTCTGACTGCCCGCGGGAAGTTCGACGAGGCTGAAAAATTGATCAAAGAGATGCCCCCGGACAGCATTGAGGCCTTGAGTATGACCCTGGCCCTGGGCGATGCCTATTACGTCTGGAGTAAACTGGGCAATGCCAAGCAGTGTTACGAATCGTTTTTTAAGAAATATCCGAACGGCCCCCCCAAAGAATTGGCGAAACTCTACAGTGAATCGGCCTATAAATTTGCACAGATGCTGGCCTTAAAAGGGGACAACAAGGGCACGTTGGAAGCCTACCGCTATGTGTTGCTGGGTCAGCCGGATGCGGACACCGAGCGTCAGATCAAGGCGGAGATGGCGGAATTCCTGTTCAAGGTCGGCCAGGACTCGCCCCCGGCGGAACGCAAGGCGCTCTTCGAGGAAGCGACCAAGTTGTGCACCGACATCCAATGGAAGGGAACGGACCTCTTTTTCGGCAAAACCGTGGTGATCATGGCGCACATGCGGCTGGTTCAAGGGGACTCCACCGGGGCGGTCAAGGTCATCACCGATTACCTGCCGATGCTGGCGCAGATCGATCAATTTTTAAAAGACGAAAAAATTTCGTTGAAATTCAGCCCCATGGCGGAATGCCGGTTTTTACTGGCGACGGTCGCCGAGGAGGAGGGGCGTAAAATGTTGGAGAATCCGGCCCAGGTGGATGCCGGAAAGAAGAAGCTGGCGGAGGCGCTGAAGCATTATTACACCATTTTCATGAAATATTTTGCCAGTTCCTGGGCGCCAGAAGCGGGGAAAAAGGCGGAAAGCATCGTGGCGCTCCTGGAATCGAAGGGCTTCAAGGTCGGAAAGCCGAACCTGGACATGACCCAGTTGATGGATGCCCAGTTCAAGGAGGCGAAGGCCCTCTTTGCCGAAAACAATTTCAATGCCGCCGCCGAGAAATATCTGGAAGTGCTGGGCATGTTTCCCGAGCAACCGATGTCCGTCGGCGCGCTGCAGGATCTGGCGAGCTGTTACATTCAGGAGGGCGGGGCGGAGTTTTTCGCGAAAGCGATTACGCAATATCTGGCTCAGCGGTTTGCGGCGAACAAGCGGGTTTCGACGGAAGCGGGGAATGCCCTGCTGAATATCGCCGGAATTTACGAAGGACAGGGCAACCAGGCGCGGGTGGCCGAGATTTACCAGGATTATATCGATCGCTTCCGCGAGCATGAAAAGGTGCCGCTGGTGATCTACCGATTTGGCGACTTTAAGTTCCAGGAGAAAAAATATTCGGAAGCCTTGGTCTATTACAACCGCCTGATCGCGGACTATCCCAAGGCGCGCCAATATCCCGACGCCTTGAGCCGGGCGGCGCAATGTGCGACGGCCCTGGGCAGTTATTCGAATGCGAGCGAGTATTTGACCAAGTACCTGGTCGAGCTTTCGCCGGGCGCCGACAAAGTGGCCGCGACCTTGCGGCTGGGCGAGGCCTATCGCGCCAACGATCAGAATGTCCTGGCGATCAATGAATATGCCCGGGTGGTGAAGTATGTCACCGAGGAAGCCAATCTGTTTTCGCGGACCCCGGAGGATGTGGCCCGGAACCGCAAATTGGTGGAGATGGCGCTGTATTTTAAATCGGTTTGTTACACCCGGCTGAAAAAACCCGAAGACCGGGTGCCGATGTTCCAACTTCGGGCGATCGAAGGGTTCGAGCAGTTGGTCAAGGACTATCCGAAGTCGGATCTGGCGCCCCAGGCCTTGAGCGTGATGGGCACGTTGCTGTACATCCAGAACAAGCCAAACGAGGCGAATGCGGCCTACGAGCGGTTGAAACGGGAATTTCCCACCTCCGATCAGGCTTCGAATATTGTTTTTGCGCGGGGCGACAGCCTGTTGAAGTTGGGGCGGACGGATGAGGCGGTCAAGGTCTTCAACGAGATGTTCGACAATGCCAAGGCCTATACTCCCCAGCAATTTATGAAGGTGGGTGCGACGATGGTCGAAGCGAAGGAACACCTGGCGGCGATCAAGGCCTACGAGTTGGCCCGGCAGGGACCCGATTCGAATATCTGGCAGGTGGCGACCCTGGGCATGGGCGAATCCTATGCGGCGATTTCGAATCACCTCGCGGCGATTCCGCCCCTGGAAGATTTGTTGACCAAGTTCCCGAAATCCCGCGCCATTTTGAATGCCTATTTCATTTTGTCCGAGGCCTATGCCGAGAAGGCTGGGCAGGAAGCGGATGCCGAGAAGAAGCGCGAGTTATTCAATAAGGGGATCGGTTATCTGAATAAAGCGCGCCGCCTGATGGATAAGGATATGCGCCCCCAAGCGGATCTGAAGGTCGCCGCCATCCAGATGTTGCAGGGCAAGACCGACGATGCGATTGCCTCCTACATGCGGTTATTGCTGACCACCGATCTGAATAGTCCCGCAGTGCGCCCGTTTGTGGAGGAGGCGTTTATCAAGGTTCAGCCGCTCTTGATTGACAAGCAATCCTTCCAGGACGTCATCGACAATTGCGAGATGTATTTGATCAATTTCCCGCAGGGGACCTGGCTGAAGCAGGCCCGCGAGTGGCGGAGTCAGATGCAGATGAAGGGCTTCAAAGCGGCTGGAGCCGCAGCCGAAGAGACACCGGCTCCCCCGCCGTCCGTCGAGGGCGCGGCGGGCGCCCCGGTCGTGCCGGCAACGCCTTGAAGTGCGCGCCGGGGCCAGGATTTAACGAGGACCTAATGAGAGGATACGGCGTATGAAAACCATGCAACGATGGGTTTTGGTGGTGGGGATCGGATGGATCCTCGCCGGCGTCAGTACGGGGATGGCGGCCAACGTAATGTATTTGAAAAATGGACAGACAATCCAGGCCAAAACGATCCAATGGCGCGAAGGGGCCCAGGAATACCGGGTGGAGGATGTCAAGACCGGGTCGATCATCCCCATTGCGCTGGCCCAGGTTCAGCGGCTGGATATCGACAAACCGGCCGATTTCGAGCGGGTCAAGGGAATGGTGGACGGGGGGCAGGCGGAAGCCGCGATACCGATTCTGCAGAAAATGATGGAAGATTACAAAATGCTGGTCTGGGACAACCGGGCTCGCGAATTGCTGGGCAAGGCCTATTTTCAGAAACGCGACTATAAGAAAGCCGGAACCATTCTCGAAGAGTTGTTTAAAAATGCGCTGCCGGGTCAGATCACGGCCGAATTACGCCGGTTTTATTGGGAAACCCTGATGTTGATCCCGGAGCGCCAGAGTTCCCTGAAAAAAGACTTGGAGGCCACGATCTCCGGCGGTCCGCGTGACTTGGCGGCGGCGGCCATCCTGATGCGGGCTGAGCTGGCGCGCAGCCAGGGACAGAAAGAGGATGCGCTGGTCGATTACCTGAAGGTGGCGGTTTTGTTCGAGGACATTCCGGCGACGCATCCCGAGGCTCTTTACAAAGCGGCGGAAGTGCTGGACGAGATGCGCGATCCGCGGGCCGCGGAACTACGGAAAAAGCTCAAGGCCCAGTATCCCGGAAGCACCTGGGCCAAAAAGGATGTCAAATAACGACCGGTTGTTTTCGCGCTTGATGACGGCATGTGTAAAAGACTATAATAGGCGGCTAATTACGGAGAGGATACGCGATGAAAATTCGAATGAGTTGGCTGGCGGGCATGGTGGTCGTGGGATTCCTGGGCATTCTGTGCGCACAGGTGATGGCTCAAGATGCGGCGGCTCCGGCCGCGGCTAAACCCGCCGTGGCGGCGGCCGCGGATGCTCCCGCCGGGGCGGGGACCGAGTTAAAGAAAGACGCGGAGGAAAAACCCAAGGTCGACACCAGCTTCATGACCATGGTGACCAGTAGCGGGGTGTTGGGGGTGATGCTCTGGCTGTGTTTGCTCGGCGCCTTGATTTCCATGATCTATTTTACGCTCGATTGTTCCCTGACCGTGCGGACTGTCAAAATCATTCCGCCGGCCTTGATTCAGAAGGTCAATGAATGCATGCAACAGGGCGATGTGTTCAAGGCCCTGCAGTCCTGTAAGGACGAGCCCAGTCCGATGGCCAACATCCTGGCGGCCGGCCTCAGCCATGTGGAGGACGGGTATGAAGTGATCCAGGAAGCGGTGACCGTGGCTGCGGAGTTCGAAAGCGAAAAGCTGATGCAGCACATCTCCTGGCTGTCCGTGACGGCCGCGCTGGCCCCCATGCTCGGACTGCTCGGAACCGTGCAGGGAATGATCATGGCCTTCGAAAATCTGGCCACCGGCGGCGCCGCGCAGACCGCGTTGCTGGCCTTGAGTATTTCCCAGGCCCTGTGGACCACGGCCGCCGGTTTAACGGTGGCCATTCCGGCCATCACCGCCTTCACTGTCTTCCGTAACTTTGCCAACAAGGTGACCTTGCGCATGCAGGCCATCACCATGGATCTCATCAAGGATCTGCGCAACGTCGAAGTCGTCCCGGAATAATGGATCGATGCGATCGACCCCGGCGGGCGGGTGCAGGATGCGCACCCCGGCCGGGGACTTAATCCGGACTGGAGGAAAACATGGCGAAAGTTAAAAAGAATTACGAATCCGCCATCGATATGACGCCGATGATCGATTGCGTCTTCCAGTTGATGATCTTTTTTATCGTGACCATTCAGATGGATAACGATCAGATCAGCGAAAAAATCAAGCTGGCACAATCTCCGAATGGACCGGCGATCGAGAAAAAAGCGCCCGGGACGATGATCATTCAGTTGGATGAAAAGGGGAATATTCTAATGGGTCAGGCCGTGTGCAACGAAGCGGCCTTGCGGGGGATTGTCGGCTATGCCGTCAATCGGATCGGCGCCAGCCAGGTGAATATTCTGATTCGAGCCGATGCCAAAACCAAGCATTACTATGTGCGGCGGGTGATGGATATTTGCACGGATAAAGGGATCTGGAAAATCCAGTTTGCGGCCATGAAGAAAAAAGGCGTATAAGCGAGGTGATTTATGGCTAAAGGCGAAGACCCCAAATTGGATATGACGCCGATGATCGATTGCGTCTTCCAGCTGTTGATTTTCTTTATCGTCACCCTGAAGCCCGAGGACATCATTGCGCATTTGGACGTCAACCGGCCCGCGCCGGATGCCAAGGCGAAGCAGGATGAAACACCGGAAGATTTGATCCAGGTGATGATTTTTCGCGATGGGTTGACGATCAACAACCGGGCGGTGTCGCTCAACACCTTGCAGGGCGTTTTGGCGAAGTTGGCATCCATGAGTACCACCCAGACCATTCTGATTAAATGCGCCTCCGATTCCCCCCATGAAAAACTGGTTCAAGTATTGGATTTGTGCAGTCTGGTGGGTCTGAAAAATCTGTCGGTGATGAGTATGTGATTATGGACAGGCGAGGACGCCTGAAAATAATTGTAATGGGCTCGATTTTTTCGGGAATACGGGTTGACGTCCTGATCGGATGTCAAAGGGAGGTGGCTGATGAGCAAGTCCCCCGAATCCGAAAAAATTGACATGACCCCGATGATCGATGTGGTGTTTCAGTTGCTCATTTTCTTCGTTTTGGCGCTGAAACCGTTGGATATTGTGGCGCATTTGGATGTGATCCGGCCGATGGGAACGAATCCTAATCCGCCGGGAATCGATCAGTTTCAGGTTTCTGTGGTGAAAGACGGGTTTCGGATCAACGATCGGTCCGTATCCGTTCAATCTTTGGCCGTTATTTTGGGTCGGATCGCCCATTTCGGCAAAGATCAGACGGTGATTGTCGCGTGTGACGCGAACGCCGAACATGACGGACTCGTTCGCGTATTGGATCTTTGTCATGCGGTTGGGTTGAACAAGATCGCGCTCGTTTCGCGATAGGGAGCGCGGGGAAAAGTCCGACCGGTGTAATGAATGGCGGGCGGTGCGGGAATACGATTTAAGCGGCGATGATGGCTTAATAGTTGGAGGATGGCGATATGAGCACGGAATTGATGGCCTTATTGGAAGAAAAACCCTTTAAAGAGCGCCTGAAAATAATTTTTAACGGCTTGAAGGCGCCCCGGGATTCCGGTGAATTTCGGCATGCCCGTTTCGAGTTGATCCGGCTTTTCGGGCCGAGCACCATTTCGCTCCTGATCGGTGTGGGAGTGACGGTGGGACTGTTGATTTTCGCGGTGGGACAACAGCTTTCGGCCGATTCGGAGGTGGAGGTGACGGTGGTGGAGATGGAGACCGTCAAATTGGACGATATCAAGATCGAAGAAATCAAGCCGGAAGAGATGGAAGAGGTCGATGTCAATGTGGATGTGGTGGCCCCTCCCTCGGAATATTCGGCTCCCTCAGAAACCCCGGGAGTAGGGGTGGATGGCGACCAGGACACGCCGATGGTGGCGTTTGCGCCGGTGATGACCAAAAGTCCGCTGGTGATGAAGAGCCTCTACGGAAACCGGACCAAGGGGGGGCGCAATACGGCTCTGGCCTCGTATGGGGGTAGCAGTGTGACGGAAGCGGCCGTGCTGAAGGCGTTGCGTTGGTTGAAGGAGCATCAGAAGCCGGATGGTTCATGGGATGCGCCGCCGATTGCAATGACCGGATTGGCGTTATTGACCTACCTGGCGCACGGGGAGACGCCGGCGTCCGAAGAATTTGGGCAGACGGTTGAAAAAGCCATTAAATACCTGCTTTCCAAGCAAGGGAGCAATGGATCGTGGTCGCCCAATACCTATCAAAACGGGATTGCCTGCTATGCGATGAGTGAAGCGTTCGCGATGACCAAGATCATGGCGATCCGGGAGGCGATGGAGAAGGGGATTGAATTCATCATCAAGGGGCAGCATGAGAAGGGCGGCTTCCATTACGTTTACAATGCGCCGACGTGGGACATGTCCTGTTGCGGCTGGCAGTTTCAGGCGTTCAAGGCGGCCAAGATGGCGGGGGCGACCAATCCGGATTTGGAACAGGCGATTAAGCGCTCGATCAATTTGATGAAGGAATGGTCGTATTCCAACGTGGGCGAAGCGGGCGGCTGGGGGTATTCGGGGGGATACGATAAACCCGGGGGGGGAGTGTCCTGGACGATGACTTCGGCGGGGACGTTGTGTATGCAGTTGCTGGGACAGGCGAAATCGAAGCAGGTCCGCAATGGAATTAAATATTTGGAACCCCAGGTGTGTAAATGGCCGGAGAAGGACGCCAAAGGCGCGGCGGCCAAAGGCACGGCTGCGGTCTATGGCTGGTATTATCTGACCCAGGCCAAATTCCAGGAAGGCGGCTCGACTTGGAATAACTGGAATAAGCAATTCTCGCGGGAGCTGGTGCAAAACCAGGAGGAAGATGGCCACTGGGAAAGGGGCGATCACGATCCGGGTTCGCACGTTTACACGACCACGCTCTGTGCCCTGATGTTGCAGGTTTACTACCGGTATCTCCCCAGTTACAAGCATGTCGAAGACGAAGGCGGCGGGGAGGCTGATGCCCTGAAGTCCGACGACATCTCCATCAGTATTCTGTAACCCCCTGTTATTTTTATTTCCTTGTGCCGCGCCCGGATGTAAAATCCAGGCGCGTTTTTTTTATAAAAGAGACCATGACCCAGACCCCTCAGATTCGATTGTTGCCGCCTGAAGTCGCCAATAAAATCGCCGCCGGCGAAGTGGTGGAACGGCCGGCGTCGGTCGTCAAGGAATTGATCGAAAACTCGCAGGATGCCGGGGCGGGGGCCATTGAGGTTCAGGTGGTGGCCGGCGGGATGCGGCTGATCTCGATCACCGATGACGGGTGGGGCATGGATCGCGACAATGCCCTGATGGCTCTGGAGCGCCACGCGACCAGTAAAATCCGGGATGTGGGGGATATCGAGCGGATCGCCACGCTGGGTTTCAGGGGCGAGGCGCTGGCGGCGATCGGGTCGGTCAGCCGATTCCGGATGCAAACCGGAGTGAGGGAGACCCCGGGCGGGACGGAGATCCTGATGGCCGGCGGCAAGCTTCAGGATGTCCGGGATTGCGGGTGCCCGCCGGGAACAACCCTTGAGGTGCGCGATTTGTTTTTTAATGTGCCGGCCCGCCGCAAGTTTTTACGGTCGCCCGCCACGGAATTGTCCCATATCCGCCAAGTCTTTCTGGTGCATGCTCTGGCCCATCCGGAAACGGCCCTGCGACTGGTGGTCGACAACCGGGAAGTCTGGCGCCTGCCGGGCGGATCGTCGTTGGAAGAGCGGATTCGCGAACTTTTTGGTGTTTCCTATCTGGGCGATTTAAAGCCGATTCACTGGGCTGGCGGCGAGTTGAAAATCGAGGGGTATGTGGGAACCCCCAACCTGGCCCGGGCGGATAGCAGTGAACAATTCGTTTTTGTCAATGGCCGTCCCGCCGGGGCGCCCTTGATCCATCGGGCCATTCGGGAATCGGTTCAAACGCTGCTTTCGACAGGACGCTATCCCAGCCTGTTTCTTTTTTTGACCTTGGATCCGGGCGCCGTGGATGTCAATGTTCACCCGACCAAAAAGGAGGTGCGCTTTCGCCATGCGGGCGAAGTGCGGGATGGGGTCATGGCCGCTTTGCGCGGGGCGTTGGCCGGCGGGGTTCGGGCCGCGGGAGATCCGGCACAACCCTTTTCGGCCCTGGGAACCCCCCCGGTGATCCGGGCCGAGCCGGAACGGCAATTGCACATTGAAAATCTACCGACCACCGGGGTGTTTCGGTATCCGCGCATGCCGGCGCCAGAGAGCGCGCCGCCGAATCCGGAAACCGGTGCCGGGTCGGGTGCGGGGCCTCGCGCGCCGGAAGGGACCTCGCTTGATGGCGGGGGGAACGGCGCCTCCACTCCCTGGAGTTGGTGCCGGATCGTCGGGCAGGTGGGGGGATTATACGTGCTGTTGGAGACGGAAGACGGTTTGGTGGTCATGGATCCCCATGCGGCGCATGAGCGGGTTTTATTCGAAAAGTTCATGCGCCGGTTTATCAAAGGCGACCTGGCTTCGCAGTCCCTGCTCCTCCCGGAAACAGTCGAATTACCACCCCAGGACGCGCAAACGGTGCGGGATAATCTGAATTTGCTGAAAAAAATGGGATTTGGCATCGCGGAATTCGGCGGGGATGCCTTTCTGGTGGACGGCTTGCCGTCCGGCTTGGCGGGTTTATCGGTGCGGACTTTCCTGGCGGACATGGCGGGACTATTGGAGTCGGCGGGGGATCGGGGGGGGCGTGAAAATGCGCGGGCGGAAGTGATTGCACAGGCGGCCTGCAAGGCGGCGGTGAAGGCTCGGGACCGACTGACGGTGGGCGAAATCGAACAACTGGTGGTCGATCTCGCCACTGCGGAAATGCCATATACCTGTCCGCATGGCCGGCCGACCTTGATTTTTATGTCATTTCAGGAATTTCGACGGAAATTTGGACGGGAATAAGAGTTGGGTGCCATTCGGAAAAGGAGTGCATATGAGCGGTTTTTTTGGAATTGTGTCGACGAAAGATTGCGTGAGCGACCTGTTTTTCGGAACCGATTATCATTCCCACCTGGGGACCCGGCGGGGCGGGTTGGCCGTACGCTCGCCGGCGGGGATCAAGCGGGTGATTCATGACATCACCAACAGTCAGTTTCGTTCCAAATTCGAAGACGATCTGCGCCGGATGAACGGACCCTGGGGGATTGGGGTCATCAGCGATTTTGAAGACCAGCCCTTGATCATTGGCTCGCATCTGGGCACCTACGCGATTGTCACGGTAGGGGTGATCAAAAATATGGAGGAGCTGGTTAGCCAGGCCTTCAGCAAGAGTGCAACCCATTTTTCGGAGATGAGCGGAAACGAAATCAATCCGACCGAAGTGGTGGCGAACCTGATCAACCAGGAATCGACTTTTGAGGATGGATTGCGCCGGGTGCAGATGTCGGTGGAGGGATCCTGTTCGATTCTGGTTCTGACCGATCACGGATTATATGCGGCCCGGGATCGATGGGGTCGGACGCCGGTGATCTTGGGCCGCAAGGAGGGAGCCTATGCGGTGACCCTGGAAACAACGGCCTTTCCCAATTTGGACTTCGAGGTGGTTCGCGATCTGGGGCCGGGCGAAATTGTCCTGATCGACGATGAAGGGGTTCATCTCAAGATGGATCCGATGGAAGGCATGCGGATGTGCGCCTTTTTGTGGGTCTATTATGGGTATCCCTCGTCGACCTACGAGGGAATTAATGTTGAACTGGCCCGTAACCGGTGTGGCGCGGCCCTGGCCCGGCGGGACACCTCCAAGGTGGACCTGGTGGCGGGCATTCCCGATTCCGGGACCGCGCATGCCGTGGGTTATGCGAATGAGGCCCGGATTCCCCTCAAGCGCCCATTCGTCAAATATACGCCCACCTGGCCGCGCAGTTTCATGCCCCAGGATCAATCGATCCGGGATTTGGTGGCCCGCATGAAGCTGATTCCCATCCGGGATTTCATCGAAGGACAACGCTTGTTGTTCTGCGAGGATTCGATTGTTCGGGGAACCCAGTTGAAAGACATCATCCAGCGTTTGTACGCGATGAATGCCCGCGAAATCCACATGCGACCGGCCTGTCCCCCCCTTGTCTTTGGCTGCAAATATCTGAATTTCTCGCGATCCCGGTCCGAGTTGGACCTGGCGGGACGCAAGGCGATCCAGGATTTGGAAGGCCATCACGAGAAAAACCTGGAGGACTACGCCAATCCCTGTTCCGACCGCTATTGCGCCATGGTCGAGAAAATCCGCAAGCGCCTGAATCTGACCACCCTGCAATATCAACGGCTGGATGATCTGGTGGAGGCGATCGGTTTGCCGGGGGAAAAATTGTGCACCTATTGCTGGAGCGGAAAGGAATAAATCGATGAAAAAGTTGAATCGAAACAGTCTGGTCGGGGTCTGGTCAGCGGCGCCTACCCCTTTTTTGAATAACGGACGGGTGGATGCCGGCTCCGTCAAGCGGATGGTGGACCACCATTGCCGCCTGGGCGTGAAGGGGTTGTTTTTGCTGGGCACCAATGGGGAAGGCCCTTGGATGACGGATACCCAACGGCGGGATATGGTTCGAGCCGTGGTGCATGCGGGGCGCGGGCGGCTGGTGATTTCCGTTCAGGTCAGCGATAATTCGGCCGGGCGGATACTGGATAACATGGCCTGGGTGAAGGCGGAGGGGGCCGACCTGGCCATCATTGCGCCGCCTTTCTTTTTAATGAACGCGAACCCGGACAATGTGCTGGCGCTCTACCAGGAGGCTATTCGGCACAGCCCGCTTCCGGTTGGAATCTATGACCGGGGCGACTACAGTTCCGTCAAAGTGCCCCTGCCGGTCTTGAAGGCGATCTACACCGAAAAAAACGTGATGATGATCAAGGATAGTTCCTGCGACCCGGCCCGGCGCGACATGGCGATCGGAGTCCGCGCCCGGCGCCCGGGATTGGTGTTGCTGACCGGGAATGAATTCGATTGCGCGGGGTATCTGAAGGCGGGGTATGACGGGTTGCTGCTGGGGGGGGCGGTCTTCAACGGATACATGGCCCGCCTGATTTTCGAGGCGGCAGGCCAGGGGGATCCCGAGGGTGCCCAGTGGATGCAAGACCGGATGAATCAGTTGATGTGGAAGGTCTATGGCGGCAAGAAAATCACCTGCTGGCTGGCCGGGGAAAAACATTTGCTGGTCCGGATGGGCCTGTTCAAGACCCCGACGGCTCTCTTGCGCTATCCCCTGACCGCGGCCTGTCGTCGGGCTATTGACGGGGTGTTGAAGCAGGACCGGGTGTTGTTAATGCCTTGGACCGCCCGCTGACGGAGGTGCAACATGTCTCCTAAAACGATGAGTTGCAAGGCTGCGGACAATGAATACCTGCATAAGGATTTCCACGGCGCATTGAGCGCGGGGATCGAATACCTTCACACGAATTACGGCGAGGAGGCGGTTCGGGATTACCTGCGGGAATTCACCGGCCGGTATTATGCGCCGTTGAAACAGGCGATCCGAAAACGCGGCCTGTCGGCACTCAAGGCGCATTTTGAAAAAATGTATACCCGGGAACGGGCCCGGTTCACGGTGCGCCTGACCCGCGACGAACTGGTGGTCACCGTGGCGGCCTGTCCGGCCGTGACCCATATGAAACAAAACGGGTATCCGGTGGCGCGATTGTTTCACGAGACGACCCGGACGGTCAACGAGGCGCTGTGCGAAGGGTCGCCGTTCCAGGCTGAACTGGCGGAATATGACCCGGAAACCGGGCGTAGTGTGCAACGCTTTTTCAGGAGGTCCCGATGATATCCTGCACCGAATTCATTCCCGCCTACAGCGATTTGTTCCGGTTTCTGGAAAAGCGGGACGGGAAAGAGGCCGTGATCCGATTCTGGCATCACCTGTCCGATCATTTCCTGGGGAACCTGAAGGCGGCTGTCGAAAAAGAGGGCATCCAGGGTTGTTGGACCTATTGGTCGCGGACGCTCAGCGAGGAAGCCGCCGATTTCAAGATGGAGCTGGACACGAAGAAGGGCATTTTCAAGGGAACCCTGCGACACTGTCCTTCCAAGGGGCGCCTGCTCAAATTGAAGCATTTCAAGGCGTACCCGGATTACTGCGGCCATTGCGATGTACTGTACCGTCGGGTTCTGGAGCCGTTGGGCTACGACGTTTACCTGGATATGAGCGAGTGCGACCGGGCAACCTGCCGGTTTTATGTTTTGAAAAAAGGATCCCCGCGACCATCGAAACCGGATCCCGAAATTCGGACCCGCCGGATAAAAAAGTCCCGCGCCGAGCAGCCTGCGGACTTTGGCTCCGCCAAAGATCCGCCAGGCTACTAACCAAGTTTTTTGTAACTCACAATCCATTAAACACGGCAGGGAAGTTCACATCCTTGAAAACAACATCCGCTTTTCCTGAAATCATCACCCCGAAATCCTATCCGGAACGGCTGGTGTCGCTGGATCACGATCCTTACGCCGTGATCCCCGCCCGTTTTCCCGGACGCCCTTACCTGCAGGCGACAAAGGCGCAGGTGCGGATGGTCCGCGCCCGCATGCGCGAAGGAGCCTGGCACCGCCAGGCCTTTGCGCATATCCGCGAACAGGCAACCGGATCTCTACCGGAGTTGGATAGTCGGGACCTCCGGGTAAAGCCCCTGCTGGCAATGGCTGGGTACGTGTTGCGGAATGCGATGGTCGCCCATGTCGATGGCGATGGAGTCAGTCGCCAAAAAGCGCTTCGCGTTCTCCGGATTCTGGCCCGGATGTATCCCGGATTGCCGATCCGGCCGGGGAGTGGGCGGTTGCCGGGCGGATGTGATTTTGACGAGGCCGCGTTCATCTCCCACGTGGCGAAGGCGTATGATTTCCTGGCGGCGGATGGTCTGTCACGCACCGATGACGTTTTGTTTCGGGATTTCCTGAAAGCCACGCTGGCCGGGAGCGATGCTGGGGGGCATCGGTATTGCAATAATCATCATACCGGCGGTCTCGCCGGTCGGTTGGCCGCCGCCCTGGCCCTGCAGGACCGCCAAGCCATCCACGATACGCTCTATGGGCACAACCCCGGGGGGGGGTGGAACTATGGATTGATTCACCAGCTTCGCCACGAATTTCTCGCGGACGGATTGCAATGGGAACGGGCCATCTCGTATCACGCCTACACCTTGACCGCTTTTGTTGAAATGCTCGATCTGCTGTTAAATGTCGGTATCGATCTATGGAATGCGAAACTTCCCCCCCTCTGGCAAAATGACGGTTTCGACGAACATCGCGACTATGGACTGCACGCCGACGAAACCCGATCTTTTAAAGCGACCTTCGAGATCCTGTTGTATCTGGCTTTTCCGAACGGCCAATTATCCATGATCGGGGACTCGAACTTCGGCGCCATTCAAGGGGTCGCGCAGGCTTGCGGCACATTATTTGAACGCGCCTGGCAAGTCTATCGCGATCCCCGCTTTGCCTGGCTGATCCGCCGGATGGAAGCCGAGGCGCCGCCGGCGCTGCGGAACATCCTTCCCGGGGTACCCCGGGCCCTTTTATTGTCGGATGGACTGAATCTGTTTCGGATCGAACGAAAAAAAACGCCGCGCGGAAATTTCGACCTGAATCGGGAGGTTCGCATCTCCTTCGCCGGCGAACATCGCCACGGCTGTTCCTGCTTCAATGCCATTGGGGCCACGCTTCTGCGGTCCCGCGGGGACGATCTCCAGGCGCCGGCCGCCTATGTGTTTTGGGGACCGCATTCTGCCGGACACCAGAATCCCTGTCCGTTGCATCTCGAGCTCTATGGCGGCAACAGCACCCGAGCCCCGGCGCCGCGTTCCGCCGACTGGAATGAATCCGATCCCTTATATCCCAACTGGAAACGAACGACGGTGGCGCACAATACCGTAACCGTCGATCAGACCCCCGCGTTCCCGTATGATGTCGAAACCGATTCCATCTGGGAGGCCGATATCTGGCGCGACCGGATTTCAGACGGGGAACGGATCTGGTTCGAGCCGGAAGGTGCGGGATTCAAAGCCGTGCGCGTCCGGAATAGCCGGGTCAATCCTGGGGTCGTTCTGGACCGGACGGTCATCGTCACGCCCCACTTGGCGCTGGATGTTTTTCGTTGCCATTCATCCGCTGTGCACACGTTTGATTGGGCCATGCATGTCATCGGTACTCCTGTGGGATGGAGCGCTTTATCGAAATCTCCGCCGCTGAAGGGCAGAGGATATGATCAATGGAAAGAGCTGCGGTGCGCGCCGATGGCACAGGGCGCCCTCAACCTGTCGTGGGATGCCCCGGAAGGAATAACCCGGGCCGCCATC
>CAZCDO010000041.1:17614-24061 GCA_964497135.1 uncultured Verrucomicrobiota bacterium | reverse complement strand
TTTGGGCGGATCCCCCTCTCCCCAGCCCTCCCCCTCGCCGGGGGGAGGGAGGTGCGAAAAGCCACCCACAATGTCGGACACAGAAATAAATATCTCCATAACGGCCTCAAGTTTCTTGACTGATTGATCCGCCGGCCGCCGGCGGTGGAGTCGCTGCGAAGTCAGCGACTCTCCTTCGCCCTGCGTAGCGGCTTCGCAGAGCAGGGAGGCTGCCTTCGCTACGAAGCACGAGCCGTGTCGTCCATTAATTAATTCACACCTTCTCCGGGACGGCTTGAGCCGTGCGAGACGCCCGGCTGTACTTCGGGAAATCAGCGGGTCCGAAGCAGGTCCCGCTGTACTTCGGAATCTGTCCCCTTGAATTCCCCGCTCGATCTGGATATATTACTGTCCCGATTGAAGCCCGACGAAAAATAAATGTCAGCCCAACCCTCCGGTGCTCCGCACCCACATTCCATTGCGAATCCAAATTCAACAGGTCAATGTCCCGCTCGACTATGATGAGGCCATCCTCCTTCAGCGGGTCGCCCGCAAGATTGGTTGCGCCGTCGGTCTCTTGTCACACCCGACCATCATCCGACGCTCGCTGGATGCGCGCCCCCGGAATCCCGAGCCGGTCTATGCGCTGAATGTCGAAGTTAATCTCACCGCCAAGTCCCTCCCGAAATCAGCTCCGCTCTCCTCCATTGTTATTGTCGAATCCCCCCCCGCCCCCCACCCCCCCCCGACCATCAGGTCCCCGGAACTCCGGCCCATCGTTGTTGGCGCCGGTCCGGCCGGCCTGCTCGCCGCGCACCAACTGGCCCTCGCCGGAGCACGACCCCTCCTCATCGAGCGGGGTGAGACCGCCCCTGCCCGCGCTTCGAAAGTGGCCGGATTCTGGAATACCGGGACCCTGGACCCTGAAAGCAATGTCCTCTTCGGCGAAGGGGGAGCCGGGCTTTTCTCCGACGGCAAACTGACCGCCCGGAGTAAGGAGCGCGACCGGATCCGGACTTTCATGGAACTGCTGCATGCGTGTGGCGCCGACGCGAGTGTCCTGATCGATGCCGAACCCCATGTCGGAAGTGATGTCCTGCTTGAAATCGTACCCCGCATTCGCGAACGGATCATCGCCGCCGGTGGGGAAGTGCGATTCAATGCCCGGCTCGATTCACTGGTCATCAACGCCGGACAACTCCAGGCCGTCGTGGTGAACGGACAGGAAATCCCCTGCCGGCATTGTGTGCTGGCGGTGGGACACAGCGCCCGGGATGTGTATGCCATGCTGGCCGGCCAAGGTGTCGCCCTTCAACCCAAACCATTTGCCGTGGGGGTCCGCCTTGAAATCCCGCAAGCCGCCATCGATAGCGCCCAATACGGCCGTTTCAACGGAAATCCCCTCCTAGGCGCCGCCAGTTTTCGCCTGACCCGCCGGGCCGAAAACGGCATCCGCGCCTGTTATAGCTTTTGCATGTGTCCCGGCGGTAAGGTGATCAGTTGCGCTTCGGAGCCGGGATTCCTGACCACCAACGGCATGAGTTATTCCAAACGATCCCTTCCCCTCGGCAATGCCGCCTTTCTGGTTCCAGTGGGCCCCACCGATTACCCGGATCATCCGGTTCCCGCTCTGGCCGGCATGGAATTCCAACGCCAATTAGAAGGCCTGGCCTATGCCGCGACCGGCGGCGCCTACCAAGTCCCAGCCATCCGTCTGGTTGATTTTTTGGACCGGAAAATCCAAGCCCCACTGCCTGAGGGGCGCTCCTGCCCACAATCGGCACCGGTTGAATTCCGGGAGATTCTCCCTGGATTCATCACCCACACCTTGGAGATTGCCCTCCCGGCCATGTTGAAAGAGTTGAACGGCGTCAAGCTCGAGGATGCCATATTGTATGCACCGGAAACCCGAAGTTCCAGCCCACTCTGGATCGCCCGCAATCCCGAGGGAGAATCCTTAAATACCCGGGGTCTTTTCCCAGTCGGCGAAGGCGCCGGATACGCCGGTGGAATTGTCAGTTCCGCTTTGGACGGCCTGCGCGCCGCCGAACGCGTGGCGGCCATCGTCTAAAGATCGTTTAATAAATCCGTGTTATAGGGGCGTATCGGGGACTTGACATCCCTCTGTGTCCATCGCAAAATATGCGCCAACAGCGACAGTTTTGCTTTCGTTCGTTCAACCCTTAGGAGGTCGCATTATGAATGGCCGTCTTCTCCCTTCTTTCACCGTTGGTGCCATCCTGGCAACCATCCTCGCCGGCAGTACCCACAGTCAAGCCGCCGCCTTTCGGGAAGATGATCATTCCCAAAGTTTCCTATCTGTGGGCACCGCCTCCAATCGGCCATCCCGCCTGTATCAGGGCGGACAACGATTCCTGTCCTTCGGCCTGGAATTCCAGGATCAAACCCGGGCCATCGTCCCCAGCGGCGCCCAGGGAACCCTGCCCGAGATGAGCGTCCAGCGACTGACCGGCCTGATCGGTTTTGATGTCTTGCCTTGGGTGACGCTCGAAGCCGGCGCCGGGATGACCGATGTCGATTTGGATGGAGAAGACAGCGACCGCGATCAAGACTGGGAATGGCGGGTGGGCGGGCGCGTTCGCCTCCTCGACTACCGGCTTCCAGCCGATGACCCGTATTTCTTTGGGATTGAAGCGGAATCCTTCTACCGGGCCTCTCAATCCGAAAACTGGGACAGTGAGTTGGAGTGGAATGAGTGGTATTCCGCCCTGCTTTTCAGTTTGTCCTCTCATCCGCTGATTCACTTCGGCGATGATGTCCGCGTGGTCTCACTGTATGGCGGTCCGGCGTTATCCCTGATCGATGGGGAATGGTCTGACGCATTCGGATCTTCCGACTTCCATGAAGACCAGAATATGGGCGCGGTGTTGGGTTTATCGTTCATGCCCGATGAATTCATGACGATCAAATTAGAAGCCCAGTTTTTTGACGAGCTTTCACTCGGCGCCGGTTTATCGGTTCATTTTTAAACCGACATCGCATCGACGTCCGTCGCGCAGTCCACCCCGGACGGCCATTTGAATTCATCCAGGGTCCGTCGCAAGGTCTCCGTCATCCCCATGATCCGCGTCGTGCGCAGCAACATCTGGAACCGGTAAAACCCCTTGGCCTTTGCCAATGCGGCTGGAGCGGGTTCCGTGATCGTTACCTCGGGCGACAAATGGGGGTGAAGCCGTTTGTAGAAATCGTCCAGCGCCGTTCGAACCCGGGTTTCATCCCGCCCCTGGACTTGCAGACAGACCAAATGGGTAAACGGCGGATAGTTCAGTTCCTTGCGAAACTCCAATTCTTGATCACAAAAACCGTCAAAATCCAGGCGCCGTGCCATCTGAATTGCCGGATGAAACGGTGTATACGTCTGAATCAAAACCTCGCCCGGCAAATCACCCCGCCCCGCACGGCCCGCCACCTGGATCAGTAACTGAACCGTTCGTTCGCCTGCCCTGAAATCCGGCATATGCAGGCTGAGATCGGCGTTGACGACACCGATCAGCGTCACATTCGGAAAATCCAAGCCCTTTGCCACCATTTGAGTGCCAATGAGGATATCGATCCGGCCCACCCTGAAATCGTTCAATATCCGCGCATGGGCATCCTTGCCCGAGGTCATATCCGCATCCATCCGCTGAATTTTGGCCTTGGGAAATAATTTCCTCAAAAACTCCTCCACTTTTTGAGTGCCGAGTCCCGCATATCGAAACGCGGGATCCTGGCAGGTGGGGCAGACTCCCGGCACGCCTTTGAATGCGCCGCAGATATGACAGCGCAATTGCTCGCTCTGGCGATGATAGGTGAACGCCAGGTTACAGTCCGTACATTGGGCGATGTAGCCGCATTTCGGACATAACAGGGACGTGGCATAGCCGCGCCGATTCAAAAAAAGAATCGTCTGTTCCGCCCGGGACAGGCGCAAACGCATCGCTTCGACCAGATCTGTCGAGAATGCGTTCACTTTGCCGGTTTTCATCGCCTCCTGACGCATATCGACCACGCGGATGCCCGGCATCTGACGATGATCGACCCGGTGCGGCAGGGAAATCAGCCGGTATTTCCCCTGACGGGCATTGCGATAACTTTCCAGCGCCGGCGTTGCCGAGCCCAAAACCACGACGCATTTTTCGAGATGTCCACGCATCACCGCCACATCCCGCGCATGGTAACGGGGCGTTTCATCCTGCTTGTAACTGGGCTCGTGCTCCTCGTCCACCACGATCAATCCCAAATTGCGCAGGGGCGCAAAAACCGCCGACCGGGCTCCGATCATGATCCGCGCCCGGCCCTCCCGAACCCGATGCCACATGTCATGCCGCTCGCCGTCCGACAAATGACTGTGTTGAATAGCCAACGGCACGCGGAACCGGCCGAGAAACCGTTCGATCATCTGGGGTGTCAGCGCAATTTCAGGCACTAAAACCAAGGCGGTTTTACCCAGGGTCAAAACATGGTCGATGGCCTGCATATAAACTTCGGTTTTTCCGCTCCCCGTAACCCCGTGAAGCAGAATGACCGGAGGCTTGGACTCGTTCATGGCCGCCAGAATCGCTTTCAACGCCTCCGCTTGAGACTCCATCAGCGGCAAGGGATCCGTTGGCAGAATGTCCCGATCTTTGGGCAATAGTGGATCGCGCTCCTGGGTCCGGGGCGCCAGGGTGGCAAAGCCTTTACGAACCAGGGCTTTCGCCGCTTCCGGCGAGGCGCCGCATTGCCGCAACGCATCCTGTAAGAAAACGCCTTCCGGTGTTTTCTTAAGCAGATCGAGGAGGACCGCCTGCTGGGGCGATTTTTTTTTGAAGGTATCGGCATCGACCGACGGCGAAGGTTCGATGAGGGCCAAAAACAGAGGCGACTTAAATGCCTGACCGCGCTTGCGAATGACCGCCGGAAGCACCGCGCGAATGGCGGATTCGACGGGCGCGCAATAATAGCGGCTGATCCACTTGGCCAACTCGAGCAATTCCGGCTGGACCATCGGCCCATCCCCCACCAACGCTTGGATCTCCTTCAAGTCCTTGTAGGGAGAGAAATCGACCAACCCAACAACGTAGCCCCGTGTGGCGTGACGGTGACCGAAGGGCACCGTCACCATGGAACCAGGCACCACCTGTCCCTGCAAATGCGCGGGAATCGCATAATCGAATTCGCGATTTAGCGCGATTTCAACCACAACTTTGGCGATCGACGGCATAGATTGGGCTCAATTCGAATGATTCCGTACCTCGGGTGTGGAATGTGCCGGGGATACCACGCGGTACTGACCAACAGGGTGGTCAAATGGAATTTGCATGGTCAACGTTCTGGAAGTTAACATACTCAACGCTCTTAACGTTGGCAATAAATAAAGCGCGCCTGATACCTGTTGAGATTAGAGGGGTGTCTTCTGTGAATAAGTCCTATGGATTCATGAAATGATCCGCTCAAACGACAAAAAAAAGGAGCGGATACAATCCGCTCCTTCCTTTACACGACAACTACTGATCAAGGCAGCAAAACAGTCTCGGTCAGCGTGGCGCTATCCCCTTGAGCATAGAAGTCCGCCATGGCATCCGTGGTGGCGGCGGTGGCGCCCTTACCAACGGGAATTTTACGAATGGCGCCGTCACGAGCGACGGTGATGAAATACAACCCCTTGAACAAGGTCGAATCAACGCCCGTCATCCCGGACAAAACAGTTCCGGAAAAGGTCACATTCCGGGTGATCAGCAGAGGCGAAGCCGACGGACTGTTATCGGTCAGAACAGAGGTGACCCAAACATTATTGGACCCGGTAAACGCCGCCCAGTTGGTCGAGGCCAGAGTCGCAAATCCAGGCCCGGCAAACATGGCCGGTGTGATTGCGGGAATTTGCTCACAAATCCGCGCGAACGCCTTACTCGACGTGGCATCGCCGGCGACAGGGAATATCAAGGGCTTATACGCCGCTTCAAGGTCCGCGTTCAACGCATACAAAGCGATGGCAAATTGACGCCCGTTACTGGCAACGTTGGTAACTTTCCCGTTTAACATGGCTCCATTGATGGCCGGGAACAACAAGGCCGCCAGAATGGCGATGATTCCGATCACGACCAACAATTCAACCAACGTAAAGCCCCGCCCGTTTTTTCGCAACATTTTGCTCATCGTTACCTCTCCTGATTGATTGTTAATCTAACCGGCACTTGCCTTATGTGAGAATATTGGCACTTTTTTTTCACAACGTCAATAGTCCAAAATTTGTTTTTTTAAAAAGACGCAATCGGAGAGTTCGCCCTACCGCATGCCAGCGTCTCTCGGGTAGGGCGACACCTCCGGGGGAGCCGTCGTCTTCTCCCCGGCTCACTCGGAGAGTTCGCCCTACCTCATGCCAGCGTCTCTCGGGTAGGGCGACACCTCCGGGGGAGCCGTCGTCTTCTCCCCGGCTCACTCGGAGAGTTCGCCCTACCTCATGCCAGCGTCTCTCGGGTAGGGCGA
>CAZCDO010000041.1:0-17514 GCA_964497135.1 uncultured Verrucomicrobiota bacterium | reverse complement strand
ACCTCCGGGGGAGCCGTCGTCTTCTCCCCGGCTCACTCGGAGAGTTCGCCCTACCGCATGCCGCCGTCTCTCGGGTAGGGCGACACCTCCGGGGGAGCCGTCGTCTTCTCCCCGGCTCACTCGGAGAGTTCGCCCTACCTCATGCCGGTCCCCCTCCATCCCCGGCTTTCTCCCGTTCCCATAAGAACGGCCACTCATCGACCTTGTTCACCAACTGTTTCCGTACAGGATTCTGCCGAACATAGGCCGATTTAGCGATAAATTCAGCATCATTACGCAGGCGATGCTCAAAAAAATCGGACTGCCATTCAATCCCTTGCGAACGGGCATGAAATCGTTTCCATGCGGCAATCGTCCGCCGAATCCCAATGCTCAAGTTAAACGTGACGATCACATGCAGATGGTCGGGCATCACCACGGCCAACCAGGGATACCAATGTCCTTGGTTTTCATAAAACTGCAAACTTTTCAGCAGGGCCTGCGCAACGGAGGGTATCGTTAAGGCAGAACAACCGCGGTGGCGGCAGTTGATCGTAACGAAATGGCGCGAACCGGATCCAACCCAAGCGGGAATATCATGACATAGTTTTTTCCGAACCAAAAATGAATGCGGCATTTTTTGAAGGTCTCCCATATCCACCCCTCCCTTTCCCACAATCTCTAAAGCCCAAACATCCTCGGCTCACTCGGAGAGTTCGCCCTACCTCATGCCAGCGTCTCTCGGGTAGGGCGACACCTCCGGGGGAGCCGTCGTCTTCTCCCCGGCTCACTCGGAGAGTTCGCCCTACCGCATGCCGCCGTCTCTCTGGTAGGGCGACACCTCCGGGGGAGCCGTCGTCTCCTCCCCCGGCTCACTCGGAGAGTTCGCCCTACCTCATGCCGCCGTCTCTCGGGTAGGGCGACACCTCCGCCTCAAACGGCGAGGCCGGCAACCCTTCCACATTGAACAATTCGGGTTCCGCGTCGATCGCAAAACCATAGCGAACCCGGGTCGGAACCGTCACCTGATCGCTCCAAACGCGCACGGTTGAACCCGCAATCATCGCCTGCGCATGGACAAACTGACCGTCAGCCCCCGCAATATCGAACCAACTCAACGAATCTCCTTCGCGTCCGACCAACCCACCCCCAATGCCGTCGAAGGTCAACCGAAGTTTTCCTTCGTCCCGCTCCACCGCCTTCAACAACGGACCGCTAAACACCACATTCGTCCGCCCATAGGTTTTGGCCAGCGCCCAGAGAGCTAACCGTTCGCCCACCTCCACCTTCCGGCGGGGATGGATATTGCGCAAATTCCCCAAATCGGTCGTGACAGCCATGCCGGTATTCGTGATGGCCAAAGCCTGCCGTTGCGCTTCCCACAGTTGCGGCAAAAAAAGCGTATTGGTGGCGCTATAGGCATACGGGGCCAGTTGCACATAATAAAAGGGGAAGTCCCCCTGCCCCCACGCCGTCCGCCATCCCTCGATCAACGCGCGCATCTTGTGGGTATACCAATCGCCTTCCGACACATTCGCTTCGCCCTGGTACCAGATCGCCCCGCGGAACCCATAGGGCACAATCGGGTGGATCATCGCATTATATAACGCGGTCGGAGTTCCCACCGAGACCGGCGCCTTCGGCTCGGGAATGAATTTCAGGACCACCAGATATTTCCAAGTGCCAGCCAATGCGACACTCCGTTCATCGGCCACGCCTGAACGCACCAGTTTCATGTCCCCCGGTTTAGCCCCCCATAGGCCACCCGCATAGCCCGTGTCGATCACCCGGACCGTGATCGTGTTCCGTCCGGCCTTCACCGCCGAACCCGGCACGGGGTAAACCCGCGGCACGTTCCAATATTGGATCTCATCTTTCCGCATTAAGCCCTGGCCGCCCACTCGCGTATCGTTAAACCAGGTGACGTCCATCTCATCCACCGGGCCCAAGCGCATCTCCAAATCGCGTCCCGCCCAGTCGGCCGGAATCTCAACCGTGCGCCGATACCAGACGACGCCGTCAAAATTGGTCAATACGGTTGTCTCCCATTGCACCCCCTGAACCTCGATCTCCGGCCAGTTGCGATCGTCATAATCCGCGCGCCGGTACTCGGCGCCCTGGGTCTCGTCGGCCTCCAGCGCCAGCGCCCGCATTCGTAGGGATTTCGCTTCCGCCACCTGCCGCGCATAACCCCGCAATTGCTCATCCATCCCATCGCGCAATGTCACCAGGGAATGGATCTGCTTTTCGAACCCGGGAATTTTCCCCAACGCCTCGAACGGGGTCCAGGGCTCGATCCGGGTCCCGCCCCAGGAGGAATTGATCAGGCCCACGGGCCGATCCAGATCCCGTTCCAGTTTGCGTCCAAAGAAATACGCGACGGCCGAAAAGCCGGACACGGTTTCCGGATCACAGACCTTCCAGATCCCTTTGAGATTATGATTCGGAAGAATAGCCGTCGTTTGGGGTACCGTATATAGCCGAATCCGGGAATTGGCCGCCTGGGCCACATCCTGGGAGGTAAACCGGGTCAGAGCCACCGGCCATTGCATATTGGATTGGCCGGACCCGACCCATACTTCACCCACCAAAACATCCTTGAATTCAAGTGTGTTGGCCCCCCGAACCGTCAGGATCTGGTCAACGGCCACGGCGCGCGCCGGAAGTCGCACCTGCCAATTCCCCTGCGAATCGGCGGTGGCCGGCACTTCCGTGTTGCCCAGCCGAACCGTAATTTTTTCGCCCGGCTCCGCCCAGCCCCAGACGGGAATCGGCTGATCAGCCTGAAGCACCATATGATCGCCAAATATCGCGGGCATCTTAACTTCCGCCCGCAATTCACCGTCCATAGCACCCAACAATCCACACGAAATGACCGTCACGCCCAACCAGCTTGTCAACTTCCGATTCATGGATAGGTCTCCTCCCTGAAATGGGGTCATGTTTCAATAAAACCCCAAAATACTGGCATGGCCCACCCCAAATGCAATTCAAAAAATTGATTTATTGGGGTACCCCTTTAGGGTAGGCGGTTTCTGTGCAATTAATTTCAGATGCTCCCCCGGGCGGGGGCGCATCCGCCCAACAAGGGCACGACGAGCAAAAGCCCCAGTCCAACCAATGCCTGTAATATCAGGGCCGTCCCCTCGATTCCCAGAACCGGGATCAAAATCACTCCGGTCAATAAACTTCCGCCGGCCGCCCCCACATGATCCAATGCATCCCACACCGCGGTACTGCCCGATTTTCTGAGCCCCGCCGCAACCCCCATCTGCCAGGCCGCAGGGAAAACCCCGCCCACGCACCACCCCGTCAATACCGCCAATCCAAAAAACAAGACACCGCCTCCCCCGTAAATGGTCCAACCCGCATCCGATCCCATTCCCTGTGTCATCAGGATCGGAAAACCGAGACTGAATAGCCCCAGGACCACCCAAATCGTGAGAATCCCCCATTCCGGACGATACCCGCGAACCCGAGAAATCACATTTACGGTCTCGGCACCCAACACCAAGCCCACCATGAAAAGGGCGGCCAACAAACCCAATCGGGAATACAGGATGCCCTCCTGATTCTGATATCCGACCAAAATCATCAGATCCAAGGTCATCCCGATGGCGCCGATCATCAGGACCGCATAGCCGGCCGCGACTCGCGCCACCCCTCGCCGCAGTTCCGAACTACGCCGCACGGCGAAAATCATGACAACCCACGCCAGTAACCCGGCGCCCCACCCCAAGGGATGTCGCAGAATCCGTTTCAACCCCGTCACCCCCCGCTCCCATCGCAGGGCTTCCCGCGCGAGACCCGCCTCGGCACCCTCCCAGTGCAACCGAATCCGCAAGCTCTCGAAACACGACTGAGGTCTCAGTGCCGTATTCATGGGAACTGCCATCCCCGCCAATCGATCCGCCACTTCCCGAATTTTATCGCCATCCAACACATCGGTAAACCGGATGAAATCAGGATGAAAATAAGGCGTGTGCAATCCCGCCGATTCAGATCGCAGGGCCAATGTTTCCCGGTCGAGCGTCAGGCTTCCGGGATGGACCGCCGCCCAGATCCGGGTCGGACTGCCCGGCAGAAAAATAACCTCGCCAAAAACCGACCGCAGAGCGGCTCCGATGGAGGCCAATCGGCGGGCCCCCATTCCGGTTAATTGTTCGGAGGATTCCACGGCGAGGATCACCACTCCACCCGGCCCCAACCGCGAACGCACTAATTCAAAAAATTCCAGGGTGTAATACCGGTTGGCCGACAAGGTAATGGGCTCGTCGCCGTGCAACCAGATCACATCAACCCGTTCCGTCCGGTCCCGCAACCAGGGTAATGCGTCCCGATTCACCCATTCAATCCGCGGGTCTTTCATAATCGGTGCGATCCGATGCGGAATCGAATCCCGGAGCAAACCCATCACCCCGGGATCCGGCTCCAGATAGATCACCCGCTGAACCGGGTAGCGGAGAAGTTCGGGCAGTTCGTCCACCGGATTGCCCCCGATCATCAGGATTTGGCGGGCTTCCGGTTTTTGTGCCATCATCAGATGCACGGCGTGTTCCGCCTCCACCGGATCCGGAAAAACAAAAGCCGGAGTTCCATTCGCCCAAAGGGCGAACTGCCCATCCCGCTCGGTCAATGTCAAATTCTGGTAAGGCGTATCCCGGCCGGCCACCCACCGGGATCGGTCAACGGGATTGCCGGCATCCTCCGGCAACAGGCCCGCTCCCACCCAGCGGGCCCGAATGGACAGACGATCCAACAGTTCCCACCCCTCCGGGTTGGCCGCCACCAGGATAACCAGCAGGGCCGTCATGAACCGGAACGTCCCCCATGACTTCCGTGCCGGAATCAGAGCCGATACCGCCAATAATAGGCCGGAGGCCAGTAACGCGATCTGCAAAGCCGGAAAGCGACCCACCAGCACGAACGTGAGCAGAAGTCCCGCCCCCATGGCGCCAAGCGCCTCAGCCACATAAATCCGCCCCACCCCCTGCGGATCGGTAAAAAGTGCCCAGCGGGCGCCCAGCGGAAACGCCCCGCCGATCGCCAGGCCGGTCGGCATCACAACCACGGCCATCGCCAGCGCGGTCGCCTCAAAACTCATCGCCACCCCGGACGTCGCGCCGATCCCGATCCGCCAATATCGGACCATCCCCAGTTGCACGGGCAGCAGCAACGCCAGACTCCATGCACAGAAGGTCAGGGTGGTGTGCAGAGAAGCCGGCGGGCGCTGTTCGAGTCCGGGGCGGGCTATGCCGGCCCCCACTGCGATCGAAACAAACCAGGCGCCCATGAACACCGCGAAATTCAGTTCGTTCCCGGCGGAGATGACGTGAAACTCACGAAACAACAAGATCTGGGCCAACAGGGCAAACCCGCCAAACCCAAAAAAGATCATGCGGATCCGCATGGAGACGATCCTCTCCTAGCTAGGCCGGGCCCGTCACCGCTTCAATCGGTTGAGCAATTCGTCAAATTGCTCGAAATTCAGGGATTGCCGACCATCGCTTAAGGCATGCTCCGGATCGGGATGCACTTCAACCAACACGCCGTCCGCACCCACCGCCTGGGCGCCGAGCGCCAGGGGAATCACATATTCCGACTTGCCCGCCGCATGACTGGGGTCGACCAGGATCGGCAGATGGCTGAGTTTTTTCACGGCGGGAATGGCGCTCAAATCCAGTGTATTGCGCGTATAATCGTCAAACGTTCGAACGCCCCGCTCGCACAGGATCAGATGGTTGTTGCCGCCGGCCAGGATATATTCGGCCGCCATCAGTAATTCATCGAGGGTCGCCGCCAACCCGCGTTTCAATAGGATCGGCTTGCGGCTTCGGCCGGCCCGGCGCAACAACGAAAAATTTTGCATGTTCCGGGCGCCGATCTGAACCATATCCGCCACCTGTTCCACGAGGTCGAAGTTTTCGTGATCGATCGCCTCCGTCACCAAGCCCACCCCGAATTGGGCGCGAACCTCGCTTAACAGGGCCAATCCCTCTTCGCCCATCCCCTGAAAACTATAGGGCGAGGTCCGCGGCTTAAAAGCCCCCGCCCGCATCAATCGGATGCCCCGCCGGGCCAACCCCTCGGCGCAACGAAAAATCTGGTCGCGCGATTCCACCCCGCAGGGGCCGGCGATCACGGTCCACTGGCCGCCGCCGACCTGCGTTCCCTTGACGTCCACCCGGGTATCGTCAGGATGGGTTTCCCGACTGACCAGTTTATAGGGGCGCGTGACCCGGATGCACTGACTGACGCCGGGCAGGTCTTCGAAAAAAGAGGGATCCACCGGCCCCTTGTTGCCCAACACACAAACCGCGGTGCGTTCAGCCCCCGGAACCGGCTTGGGATCGTAGCCACGCCCCCGGACGGCCGACATCACCCGCTCGACATCCGCCGCTGAGGCGGTTGGACTCATTACGATCAACATGATCCCGTCTCCTTGAATAAACGCCGGTTAACGGGTCCGCAGTCGCTCGTCCACATTCACCCGGTAGCGCTCGATGATGGTCAGATACTCGCCTTCGCCGGGAGCCAGCGAAACGGTCTTGTTCAGCGGAACCCGTTTGACGATTGAATAATAAATAAAATTGCCGTCCATCTGAACATTTTCAATCATGCCGGCATTCTGGAAGGTCTCAAAATTAAAATAACTCGTTTCGCGAAGCGGTTTGATCCGTACCGTTTTCCCCCATTCGTCGACCTTGACCCGCCCTTCATCGGACGGCACATTCAGATATTGAAACGAGGTGCGGCAACCGGTCAACAATCCGCACACCAAGAATCCCAAGCATAAAAGCCGCATCATGAAAGACCTCATCCTTTTACCAAACCGCGCCGTTCAAAGGCGTCGCCCAATCGTCGTTAACTCCTGACGGTAAGGTGTCTATCGTGCCCCAGAATACCCGTGTGAGTAAAGCAAAAACGATCCGGTTTTTGTAAGGGGGGCTTGACTTCGCCGCCGGTCCGGTTAAATATCCTGCGCTTATGACCACCACCCCGACGTCCGTACCCAGCCCCGTCACCGACCGGGCGCAAACCCCCGATCCGGATGCCCCCTCTCAATTCGTCAACCACACCCGTTCTTTTAAGGACGAAAATACCGGCCGTCAAATCCGCCAACTGACCGCGCTCCCCAACGGGGTCCTGCTCGACTACTTCCGTCTCTTTAAGCAATGCCCGGATGGGCGCATGCTGATTCGCGGCAATCACGATCGCGGCAATATCATTCTGCTCGACCCGGTTTCCGGTGAATTGGAATTGCTTCCCTGGTCTTTTTACCCCCTCAAAATGCGTGAATCCGATGGACGGGTTTGGTTTTTACGGAACCCGGGGAATTCCGGTCCGGATGGCAAACCGCTCTCCCACCGCGAACTCTGGCATATCGATCTACCGAACGGGTCGCCGGTCAAGGATGCCGATCTGCCCGATTTTCAGCCCTTGCGAATCGATGACATCACGATCGATGGCGCCCACCTCATCCTGCGGGATGCGCACCAGGACCTGGATAAGTATCCCATCCCTACGGTCAAAAATCCGGACGTCGTCAATCATTATTTCAGCCGGCCCCGCCATGGTTCCCTGGTTGCCTATCACCTGGCCTCCGGACGCCAAACCCTCCTCTTCACCACTCACGGCTTATGTCCCCTTCATGTCGATACCAGCCCGGCCGATCCAGGCCTCATCCGGTATTGTCGCGACATGCCGGACGCCCTGGGCCAGCGGATCTGGACCGTGCGCATCGACGGGTCCGACCATCACCCCATCCGCCTTCAGGACTACGGCGAAATGACCACCCATGAGTTCTGGTGGGCCGGGGGTCGCCATATCGGCTATACCTATCAAGACCGTCGTCAAGACCCGAATCTCGAAACCCATCATTGGGCCGAATATTCCCCCGCCACGACCCATCTCGGCATCGCCGACCTCGCTGGACGCGAAGTCTATCGGTCCGATCCCCTGAATTCCTATCATGTCCATCTGTACCGCTCCAACGATGGTCGTTTCGTCTCGGGAGAAGGCACGCATGACAATAGTTTCGCCCACGCCGCCCGGTTCGATTGGAACTCGCCGCGACTCGACATGGTCCGCCTCGCCACCATCCATACGCCCTACATTCCATTCCGCGGCCAGAAGGTGGAATGTAATTTCACCGCCGATGGGCGCCGATTGGTTTTCACCGACCGTCCGGATCCGCTCCAACCCTTTCAACTCTTCGATGTCGAAGTCGATCTCGACTGAACCCCATGACACCCCCCACCCTCATCACCAGCGCCCAGAACCCGCGGATCAAAAATATCGTCCACCTTCGCCACCGGTCCCACCGGGACGCCGACGGGCTGATGATCATCGAGGGTTTCCGGGAACTCAAACGGGCGCTCGACAATCGGTATCGCCCCGTCGAGCTGTATTTTTGCCCCGAATTGTTCCAGGGCACCAATGAACCCGGCCTGATCGAGCAATGCCGTTCCGAGGGAGTCGCTTTGTTCGAGTGCTCCCGGCCCGTCTTCGAAAAGATCGGCTACCGCGACCGCCCCGAGGGGCTTCTCGCCCTCGGTCCCCAAATCCGCCGCACGTTGGACGACCTGACACTCCCCCCCAATCCCCTGCTGATCGTGGCCGAGGCCATTGAAAAACCCGGAAATCTCGGAACCATCCTCCGCTCCGCCGATGCCGCCGGCGTTCACGCCCTCATCGTCTGCGATCGGTGCACCGATCTTAACAATCCCAATGTCGTCCGCGCCAGCATTGGCACCCTCTTCTCCGTCCCGATCGCCGAAGCCTCCTCGCCCGAAACCCTCGCCTGGCTTCGGGCCCGCAATATTCGCATCCTCGCCGCAACCCCCCATGCCGAAGCCGACTACTTCGATGTCGACCTGACCGGTCCCGTGGCCCTGGTCGTCGGTGCCGAACAATACGGCTTGAGTGATCTCTGGTTGCGCGAAGCCGACCTGAAGGTTCGAATTCCCATGCTCGGACAAGCCGACTCGCTCAACGTATCGTCCGCCACCACCCTCCTCCTTTACGAAGCCGTTCGCCAACGGCGTCCGAAATCACCCGGCCCTGAGGGATTTCAGTCACGAAAATAGTTGTCTCCAGCGGCCTCGCCGGATAACCTACCCCGCATGTCCATTCCCGTCATCCTATCACCCTGTACCGACTATGGCGCGGTCGAACCGGCACTCGCCGCCGTCCTGGCTCCGCTGGAACAACGGCTTCCGCCGTGGCGCGCCGGACTGCGCGTCCTGCTCAAACCCAATCTCATTACGGATGGCCGCCCCGAAGAAGCCAAAACCACCCACCCGGAAGTCATCCGGGCCCTCATCCGCTACCTGCGTCGGCGCGGCGCCGAAGTCCGGGTCGGCGACAGTCCGGCAAATGTCTGCGACCTCGCCCAAGTCTGGGAGAAAACCGGCATCGCCGCGGTCTGTGCCGAGGAACGGGTCGAATTGGTGAATTTCGAAAAAGCCGGATCCCAACCCTTTACGGTCCGCGGTTTTTCCTTCAACATCGCCCGCCCGGTGCTCGAGTCTGAAATGATCGTTTCGGTTCCCAAAGTCAAAACCCATGTCCTCACCCTTTTGACCGGCGCGGTCAAAAACATGTATGGCTGTGTGCCCGGTCTCCAGAAAACCGCCCTGCATAAAGCGTATCCGCATCCCACTGATTTTCATGCGCTCCTGGCAGCGATCTATTCGTGCGTGCCCCCCACTCTTGCGGTCGCCGACGGCATCATCGGCATGGATGGCGATGGCCCCACCGCCGGTCGCCCCCGCTCCCTGGGCTTTCTCGCCGCCTCGTGCGATGCCGCTGCGCTGGATGCCACACTCGCCCGCCGGCTCGGGCTCAACCTTCCGGCCATCGGCTATCTCCGCGAAATCCAGGCGCAAAACCGGGGCGAAACCCGTGCCGACCACATCGAGGTTATCCACACGGGGCCAATCCCCGAGCTCAGCCCGCCCTTCCAGGCGCCCCAGACCATCCCCCTGGGACGGCTTCCCCGCTGGATCACCCAATCCGTCGCCCCCTTCATCTGGAATCGCCCGATCTTCTCCGATCGCTGTAAATTTTGTGGGCTCTGCGTCCGAGCCTGTCCCAATGGCGCCCTCACCCAGGTCTCCCGCCAATTCCCCGTGCTCGCCCCGAAACGGTGCATCGCCTGTTGTTGTTGTCATGAGGTTTGCCCGGAACGCGCCATCGCCATGCAGGCCAGCCCCTTCCTCCGTTTTGTCATGCTGATTAAAAGGATGACCCACGCATGAAATACCGTGTCAAGCATGTGATCGAATATGGCCTCTTGCGCCTCTGGGCCGGGCTCCTGCGTCGCCTGCCTTACCGCTGCAGCCTGGCCTTCGCCTGGTTTCTCGCCGGCATCGCCTTCCATCTCGTGCGCTGGCGCCGCCGCGAAACCCAGCGCCGGATCCGGGCGGTTTTCGGCGACCGCTATTCCGACCGCGAAATCCGCCATATCGCCTGGCAGTCGATCCGCAATATTGTCTTCACCGCCGTCGATGTCGTGCGGGTCGACCGCCTGAGGCCCGACCAGCTCCGGACTTATTCCGACACCATGGCGGTGCTGAAAAACGCCGTGGAATCGGGCTCCGGCGCGATCATCGCCTGCCCCCACATGGGCTCCTGGGAACTGGCCGCCGCCATTGTCGGCCATAGCGGCATGAAAATGTTTTCCGTCGCCGGCAAACAGCACAATCCCCTGTTCGACCAGTTTCTGAATCAACTGCGCGAGCGAGGCGGCAATGAGATCCTGATGCGGGGCGATCACATCCTCCGCGCCATCATCAAACGCCTCAAAGCCGGCCAGATTCTGGCCGTCCTTCCGGATATCCGTATGCCGACTCCGGGATTGCCGATCCACTTTCTCGGGCAAACCGCCAATATCGGCCCTGGGATCGCCCTCTTCTCCCGTCTGGCCGGGGTCCCCATCGTCCCGATTATCAATACCCGTGACGGGTGGACCCGCATCCACAGTCGCGCCTATCCGCCCATTCGACCCGACCCGGCCCTGGATAAGGAGGCCGATGCGCTGCGCATCACCCAGGCCATTTTCGACATCATCGAATCCGCCATCCGGAACGATCCGGGTCAATGGTTCTGGTATAATAAACGCTGGATTCTCGACCCCCTGGTTCTCGAGCAGGCGCCCGCCAATGCCCCTCAGGGGCAGGTCCAGAGTCCGAACGTTTAAAAGAATTGAATTGGACTTTATCCTTGACGCGTTTGGGCGGACCCAACAAACTGCGACGGTGTGGACGGGTCGGTTTTTGAAATATCTCATGAAGGAAAACACGATGATGACTCGCAAATCCTTGCCCGCAGGATGCCTGGCAACCCTGTCTTTTCTCGCCCTGATCCGCCTCGTCACCGCCGCTGTCGCCCCCGTCCCGCTTCCCGCCATTCCGCCCACCACCCAACTCGATGCGGACACCCTCAACCTGGCCACCCGCGCCGCCATCGTCTGCGGAACCGAGTATCTGCTCTCGGATATCGCCACCAATGAAACCGGGTACCTGGTCGAACCCATCATCCAGCGATTTGTCGTTGGGTACAAAGATGTCGAGACCAAGGAAGTGGAAGTCCGCTACAAGAAAAACATGGTCCATTACAAGAAAGTCATGGTCTCGATTCCCATTCAGGAACCGATCTACGAATCCTATGAAACCATGGCCGCTGTCGGGGAAGGCGCCTCGACCGAGGCCACCCGCAAAATCCAGAAAGTCACCAAGCAACGAATTATCGGCTATAAAATCACCGGCTCCAACCAGGTCGAACGCGAAGTGCGCGACCCCACGGGAACCATTATTAAAGACGAAGGAGAGATTCGCGACACCAATGGCCCCATCGTTAAATTGGAAAAAGTCGTTGTCGGACAGAGCAATGCCGTGTACGACACCAAGACCACCTGGCCCACCCACTTCCTCGGCATGAACGGGATCGCGCTCTATGCCATCCTGAAATGCGATGCGGTGGGACAAACCGGTTTGGTTAAAACCGCCATCCGGACGCTCAAGAGCGATCTCACCCTCCGCGGCATTCCCGACACCACGTTCGATCTCGCCTGGTTGGTCGCTGCCTTCTGCAATATCAAAGACCCCGAATTCCACCCCCTGCGCGATGTGATGCTCAGTAAGTTGATCGACGGCCAGATCGTCGAAGGCCCGGGCCGCGGGCTTTGGGGCCCCATTTGTTTGAGAACCGATTTATTCGCAGCCATGATCGCACATGAGCGCAATCTGTCGGATCGTTGGGATAAGGCCAAAGCGAAACTCAAAGAAGCACCCACCCAGAAATCGCGGATTAAATCCGTCGAGGAAGCTGAAATCGCCTTCAAATCGTTCATCGAGCAATATAAAATGGTCACTATGCAGGGGACCCGGTTCGAAGCGGTGACCACCCCGCTGGTGATCGGGTTATCCAAGGAAGATACGATTACCATTCCCGGACTCCCCTTTTATTTGTATACCCAGAATATGGGTGACCTTGAAACCACCGCCCTGGTCTTGTTTGCCCTGCGCGAGGCCGCGCTGAATAATTGCCTGCCTAAAACAACCTGGCGGCCCCTCGGTGCCACCAAGGCCCCGGTTCTGGCCTCCGAAACCCCCAGCGCCATCCTGGCCCGCGCCGCCAATGCCATCGCGGCCCGCCAAAAAGCCGACGGCACCTGGGATGCCTGTAATATCCACCAACCCATCAACTCCTTCCAACCCTTCGGGTTCGTTCCCATCACCGCCGAGCAAACCATGGCCCTCGAATCCGAAGCCTATCCCGTCAATACCCTCCAGGGCATCAATGCCCTGCTCTGCGCCGGTCAGATCGTCGGCATGCCCACCTTGATGAACAAGTTCGGCGCCCAGGTCAAAAAGGGGCGCGAAGCCGAACTCAAAATCGCTGAGACTTACATCACCGCCTCTAATTCAACGCTGGCGGTTGGACGACAAGGCGATCCCTTCGATTTCTTTTTACAGATGGCTTTCATTCACCGCCTGCCGGGAACGCTCCAGGAGGAACGCCGCGAACTTTGGGCCCAGTTGGCTCACCGGGTCGTTCTGATGCAAAAAGATGACGGCGGATGGAACACTCCCGCCCCCGTCGCCTACTCCTCGTCCTATCTCGAATACCGGGCGCAGGCGGCGCGCAAGGCCCATGAAGAACAGATGGCTCAATTGGCCGAGGATAAACGGACCCCGTTCGATATCGCCAAGTTCCGGACCCAATTCCAGGCCCAGCTCGCAGGCCGGGCGACCTCCCTGGAAGGCCGCTCGCTCAGTACCGCCTATTCCATGCTGTTCCTGTTCGGCGGCCTCCGTGAACCCGTCCTCGGCTATCTGGCCTTGGGTGAATCGGAAACCAGTCCCACCGTCACCGCCCAAGCCCTCCAGCTCTTTAACAAGTCCCTCAAATCCGATAATCCCGCAACCCTGATCAAGGTCAGCCTCCAAACTCCCGCCGCCTTCATCAATCGGATCCCCGTCCTCTACGTGGAACCCGATAACAGCGGGTTTGACGCCATCGGCCGGGAAGTCATCAAACGCTATGTTTCCGGCACCGGGTTCATCGTCGTCGGGCAACGCGCCGGGGTCACCTATGATTTCGCCACCCAATGGCCCCAACTCCTGCCCGGCGCAAAAATCAAACCCATCCCCGCAACCAGTCCGCTTCTCAAGGATTTAAAAACCGTCACGCCCGATAAACTCACCGGCCTCTATGGCCCCGAAGGCCAACTCACCGGCCTGATTTTGAAATTCGGACAGGGACCCGAGTTGGCCCCCAACGAAGTGTCACCGGTCCAGATGGCTCAGGTTCTCGCCCTGGCAACCCGGGAATATACCGCCGACGAGACGCGCAAGGACAACCTGGCCAATCGGTTGCTCCCCTCCCGGCAGGATCCGTTCGTCGCCCGGATCGGTGCGCTGGATCGAATCAATGCCCGTCTCTTCGATAAAAGCAAAATTCCCATCCGCACGGCTCCCGCTCCGACGACTCCCATCGAACCCGCAAGCTCCTCGAATCAAGCGGCGGTCGCCACATCTGCCCCAGAGGCCGGAACCCCAACTGCCTCTCCCACCCCAGTCCCCAAGTCGGCCGATGAGGCCGAGGATCTCCCCCCGGCGATTGCAACCCCCGCCGGCCCGCAAACAGATGAACAATGGTAACCCAATAGGATGAAGAGACAATGAAAGCCATGGTATTAACCGGTATTCGTCAAATGGAACTCCGTGAGGTTCCTGACCCCGTCCTTCAGAAGCCGAACGAGGTTCTGCTCAAACTCGCCACGGTCGGCGTCTGTGGTTCCGATGTCCATTATTACGTCACCGGCCGCATCGGCAGCCAGGTCGTTAAATATCCCTTTACGGTCGGACATGAATGTTCTGCCGTGGTCGTTAAAACCGGACCCGCTGTAACAAAAATTAAAACCGGCGACCGGGTTGCCGTTGAACCCGCCATGTCCTGCTGGGAGTGCGATCAGTGCAAG
Organism: uncultured Verrucomicrobiota bacterium; assembly: GCA_964497135.1. Taxonomy (GTDB): domain Bacteria; phylum Verrucomicrobiota; class Kiritimatiellia; order CAIKKV01; family CAIJXV01; genus CAIJXV01. Next base: position 3,047 of record CAZCDO010000041.1, on the reverse strand, counting down.
GCCGGACGACCACATACCTGTCGAAAATTGCGCTTTCTCGGCTGTCCCGGCCAGGCCGAGGGATGTTTGTCTGAATATATCGTCATGCCCGAGGAATGCTGTTTCCCGGTCCCCGCCTCCATGTCCTTTGACCGCGCAGCCTTGGTCGAACCCCTTTCCATCGGCTATTACGGGGTCAAGCAATCCCTGCCCATGCCGGGAGCCGCAATCGGCATCCTGGGTGCCGGCCCCATCGGACTCAGCGTCCTCCTGCCTGCCCGCGCCCAGGGCGCCCGAAGAATCTACGTCACCGATAAGATCGATTCCCGATTGGCCACCGCCCAAAAGGCGGGCGCCGATTGGACCGGCAACCCGGACCGGCAGGATATTGTCGAAGAAATCACCAAAACCGAACCGCTCTTGCTCGATGTGGTCTTCGAATGTTGCGGCGAACAATCCGCCATTGACCAGGCCGTCGATCTGCTCAAGCCGGGCGGTAAATTAATAATGATCGGCATTCCCACGGTCGACCGGATCGGGTTCATCATCGATAAAACCCGACGCAAGGAACTGTGTATTCAAAACATTCGACGACAGAATCATTGCGTCCAACCGGCACTCGACCTCCTGACCTCCGGAAAGATCAATGCCGACTTCATGATCACCCACCACTTCCCCTTCAGCCGGACGCCAGAAGCTTTCGATCTCGTCGAGCATTACCGGGATGGCGTGGTCAAAGCCATCATCACGATGCCTTAAAAAAAGGACCGATTCGGTTACCAGTAAAGGCGCATGTGGCGAGCTACTTCCGGAATTTGTTCCATCAACCGACAACCCCACTCTTGGGGTTTTGTTTGATGATCCAACCCTGACCAATACGGGATTGTATTCCAGACCGGAATCCCCCCCAACTCGGTCAAAACCCGCGCATTATCCGCCTCAATCACACCGGGAGTTTGCGGCGTGAGTTGGTTCAACACGATCCCCGCGACGGTCAGGCCGCGCATCCGCAAAGCTTCCAGGGTCAACAGGGTATGGTTCAAAGTTCCCAACCCGGCACGCGCCACCACGACCACGGGCAAATTAAAATCCATCAGCAAGTCGGCTAACAGCCAATCCCGGCCAAAGGGAACCATCAAGCCCCCAGCCCCCTCCACCACAACCCCGTCATGGCGGGCCGTTAGTTCGGCATACGCCCGCAATATCCGGCGGCGCTCAATCGTCACCCCTTCGAGTTCAGCCGCCAAATGGGGTGACGCCGGGTATTCCAGCACATAGGGATTCATCCGATCCCGATTTTCCCGGGACGGGTCCATCCCCAACACGGCCAGAATCCAATCCAAGTCCGGCGCAGTCAACCGTCCATCCGGCAGCCGAAACCCTCCGGTCTGGACGGGTTTCATCGGAACCCAATCGGCCCCCGCCTGACGCGCAGCAAGACATAACAAGGCCGTTACCAGAGTCTTCCCCACCCCCGTATCCGTTCCGATAACGGCCAGCCCACATTTCTTATCAGGCATCCGGAACCTCGTATTGCCGGCCTCCGAGATCAACGGAAGGGAGCGTTTTCCTCGCTGCTGACCACGGGCGATCCCAGGGGCCACACCAGATACAGCTCTTCAATGTCGCCATTGCGCAATCGGACACAACCGGAGCTTTCCTGTTTTCCAATGCTCGTTTCATCCCAGGTACCGTGCAATCCGTAGCCTTTGACATCCGGAGTACTCCCGGTCGGCTTCAGCGCCAGCCAACGGGTCCCCAGAATATTCTCCTTGTCCCCATACAGCACCGCCTTGCCATCCGGACGATACCAGACCGGCTCCTTGATGCGCTCCTGAATGACAAACGTACCGGCTGGTGTTTTCCCGAATTTCCCAGTCCCAATCGGATACCTTTTAAAGAACCGGTCGTTCATCGAGAGGACCAAATCATTGCGGGCTTTATTGACCTGAACCGAAAACTTCCCACTAAAGATCCGGAAATGATCGCCGCCCCGGATCAATGCGGGATCCTTGATCAGGTTCGACTCCTGTGCAAGATCCTCGGTCGTCCCAAACATTTTGGCAATACGGCCCAAGAAATCGCCGGGTTTCACGGTGTATTCAATTTTTTCGGGCATCGCCCGGGGCGTCGCGACCAAACGGATGTTAACCCGCCCTAACATTTCTTCAATTTGCGGATTCAATGCCTCATTCACCGGATTCAGAAGTTCAAGCCCCAAGGCCCGCGCTTCCAATAATTTATCCCCTTTCTCAAGACCCAATGCGTCAGCCAGCCGCTCAGAGGCCCCAGGAACGACACCGACAGCCTGGGGGGTGTTGGTATCCACCGCCATAGGGATCGGGGGGGGCTGAGGCGCGCCAAGGGCATTGGTTGGCTCCATTGTGGCGGCAGGCGCGGCATCCGGCAACGAAATTCCGCCGTTTTGAGCCCAAATCGGGGTCGAGGTGACAAGAACTGAAGTTGCCAAGACAATAATACGCGTAATCGACATGAACGATCCTCCAGTTGAATTTGATTAGGTTCAGAATTCGGTATCAGTATATGCCTCATTTTAAGAAAGTCGAGAAAGGGAATTCGATAAAATAATCAGCTTTCTCCCGTTCCCGTTCACGTTCTCGTCCCCCGTTGGCGTTCTCCCGTGCTCGTTCCCGTCTCCCCCGAATCGGGAACGTTTGACGCGTACCGCTTCGCTGAGAACGTGAACGACCCGATCAAAAGCCCCCGATCCATTCTCCCGCCCCCCGTTCACGTTCCCGTTCGCGCTCCATTCCCCGTCTCCCCGTTCTCGTTCCCGTCTCCCCGTTCACGTTCTCCCGTGCTCGTTCCCGTCTCCCCCAAATCGCGAACGTCTGACGTGAACCGCTTCGCTGAGAACGCGAACGACCCAATCAAATTCCGCCGTTCCCGTTCTCGTCCCCCCGTTCACGTTCGTTCTCGTTCCCGTCTCCCGTTCTCGTTCCCGTCTCCATCTCCCCGTTCTCGTTCCCGCCTCCCCCGAATCGGGAACGTTTGACGTGAACCGCTTCGCTGAGAACGCGAACGACCCAATCAAAACCCCCCGTTCC
>CAZCDO010000040.1:0-24284 GCA_964497135.1 uncultured Verrucomicrobiota bacterium | reverse complement strand
CGTCCAGGTCACCAATCTGCCCACCGGGCGGATCGACTTCGACCAGATCGAGATTCTGCAGAAGGATGAATCGGGTCGCAACTGACGGCATGGTTCAAACCGGAGTATGTGCCGCGCTATGACTCGTGCTTCGTAGCGAAGGCCACTTCGCAGAGTAATGAGGAACTCTTCCTCAGGATCGGGCATCATGAGCGTGGGTAATCGGGAAATAATTAAAAGGAGGGGCCGGTTGCCGGCCCCTCATTTAAAAAGGAAATCACTACCATGGACCGCTATATCGCTATCGACAATGTCTGTGCCTGGCCGAACCTGACGCTGTTGCGCGACGGCTCTATCATCGCCACCATCTTTAATCAACCCTGCCACGGTTTCTGGGAAGGTGACGTCGAATGTTGGGGCAGTGAAGATCAGGGGCGGACTTGGAAGCTTCGCGGCACACCGGCGTTGCACGCGCCCACGACCAATCGTATGAATGTGTCGGCCGGTTTGAATCGTAACGGTGACTTTATCGTACTCGCTTCTGGCTGGTCGAAACGCTTGCCGATAGGGCAGCCACACAACCATGAGGGGGCCGTCTGTTTACAGCCGTGGGCCAGTCGGTCATCGGATGGTGGACGAACTTGGGAGGTTACCAAGTCGTTCCCGGTCGCACCCGAAGCGGATATGACCGAGGTGATTCCCTTTGGCGATATTCTCCTCGCGTCTGACGGTTCGCTCTGTACCTCGGGTTATGCCGGAGGATTGGGAAAACGCGATGCGAACTACAACTCCGCCTATTTTTTCCGTAGTCGCGACGATGGACGGACCTGGGGGGAAGGTGTCTTCATTGGCAAAGGCAACTACAACGAAACCACGCCGTTGCATCTGGGGAACGGACGCTGGTTGGCGGCCGCCCGAACGGTTGATCAGCAAGGCCAATTACACCTCTTCACGTCGCAGGACGATGGTCGCACGTGGTCTTTTTCACACCCTATCTCCCTGGCCGCCCAACATCCGGCCAGTCTGCTCCGATTGGCCGATGGACGCATCCTGTTGACTTACGGCAATCGCTGTAAGGGTCATTATGGGATCGATGTGCGGATCAGCGACAATGAGGGCAAAACCTGGTACGCGCCCTGCCAACTCGTCGACGTGAAATCGCACGATTTGGGTTATCCCAGTACCGTGCAGTTGGCGGATGGCAAGATGGTAACCGCCTATTATTGCGGCGGAACCGCCTATCACGCCCGCTATCACATGGGCAGTGTGGTGTGGGAGTTGAAGGAACTCTTTTAAGCTTTGATAAGGGCCCGTAATCGATGTAATATCAAGAAGGTCTGGTCTGGCCAGGTTTGATATCGCTGGAAATGGTTAGGAGGTTCATCATGGTTGTCAGCACGGTCACAGAGGCTAAGGCCAATCTGTCGGCACTTCTTGAACGGGTCATTCAGGGAGAAGAGGTGATTATCGCCCGGGCTGGTAAGCCGATTGCCATTCTTGAACCGTATCGACGCGATAATCGGAAACGGACTCCCGGTCGTCTTCGGGGGCAAATCCGCATGGCCTCAGATTTCAACGAACTTCCGTCTGACTTGGCAGAAGCCTTTGGCATGGTGCCCCAGTGAGGCTACTACTCGACACGCATGTTGTTTTGTGGTGGCTCAACGACTCGCCCCAACTCGGTCAAACAGCCAGGGATGCCATCGCGGCACCTGCTAACATGGTTTATGTCAGTGCGGTCTCCGTTTGGGAAACCGTCCTCAAACATAGCTTGGGCAAGTTGGAGATTCCGGATAATTGGACTGAGGTTCTTGCAGATGAACCTTTTCTTCAGCTTTCGGTGACGTGGGCGCATACCATTGGAGTCGGGCAATTACCGGACTTACATCGGGATCCCTTTGATCGATTGCTTCTGGCGCAGGCCATCGCCGAGAACCTGACGATTGTAACTCATGACGAGACGATTTTTCGCTACCCAGTCCCGGTGCTCAGGACGTGATGACCAGGCGGAGGCGTTCATAGAACGCGGCTACAACGGGTCTGGATGTAGCACCGCTCTACGAGCGGCTTGACCGGTGTGTGATCGCGAGGATCAAGATGATGCAATCAAATGATGAGCCACTCGATACTACCACCGAAACAGACAGCATCCAATCCCTGACCGGTCCCTGGCAGATCCGGATGGATCCGGACAGGCTGGGCATCCGGCAAAAGTGGTTTACCCAAGAATTCTCGACCGAAATCGTTCTCCTGCCGGGCACTGCCGATTCACTTCGACTGGGTCCGCCGGCGACCACCGGCACCCTCCAGGGGTTCACCGCCGTTCATGGATATATCGGTGTATTGTGGTTTCAACGCGACCTAACCATTACCGAATCCTGGCGTGGCCTGCCGATCAGTCTTTTCCTGGAACGATGTCAGTGGGAAACAGCCGTGTGGGTTGACGGCGTTTTTTGCGGCACGCGGAATAGTCTGGTCGGTCCACATGAATATGACCTGTCGCAAGTTCTCGCACCAGGCATCCACCGGCTGACTGTGCGGGTCGATAATGCCAACTGCAAGGACAACCAGGAGATGGAAGGTCAGTTGCGGGGGCCGGAACGGCTCGCCAGAGTCTCGCCCTCCATTTGCCAATCCCCGGTTGCCGATGAAACTGGAGGGCGAGCGTCCCGCGAGCCGCTCTGCGTTACACCGGTTGCTCTCGTGGCGGACGCCCCGATCCGCCGCACGGACCTCACGACCGAAGTCAAAAAGGCCGCTAAACTCAACTGCGGGGGACACCACCTCTGGGCGCATAACTGGATCGGTCTCCTCGGTCGGCTTGAACTGCAGGCCCACCCCCGCGTGTCACTTTCAACCGTCGACCTGTATCCAGATATTCGACAGGGCGCTGTGCGCCTGCGATGGGTTGTGGCTAACCCGGCCCAGTCGCGCGGGAAGGTGGTCGTGACGGTGAACGTCGCGTCACCGGACGCGGGGGATGCCTCGCCTGAGAAACCAGAATCAACATCCAACTATCAACAACCAACTTCCAACACCCAACAAAGATCTGGCCGATGGCGGAGTTGGACGTTCGATCTCACTGGCGAACCTGAGCAGGTGTACGAAGGTACCCTAAAGTTGGAGAGCCCAATCCGTTTGTGGGATGAATTCAATCCCTGTTTGTATGAGCTTACGGTTGGATTGCAATCCGGTGATTCGGTCGATAACCGGCACGTTGTCTTTGGCATGCGGGAACTGGGCCGGTGCGGAACACAATTTACGATCAACGGAAAAACCACTTTTTTACGCGGTACGCTGGAGGATTTTATTTTCCCCCTGACCGGTCATCCTCCGGTTGATGTCGAGTCCTGGCGTAAAGTGATCTCCATCGCCAAGCTATACGGCTTGAACCTGTTTCGCTTTCATAGTTGTTGTCCCCCGGAAGCAGCTTTTCAGGCGGCCGATGAATTGGGTTTTTATTTCCAGGTCGAATTACCCGGTACCTCCTGTCCGGAAACCGATGAGGATCCCCGGATCGATGAGTTTCTCACCGCCGAGTTGAAACAAATCCTGCGCTGGTATGGGAATCACCCCTCACTCCTGTTGGTGTCGATGGGGAATGAACAGTTGATCGCCACCGGCAAGCCGGAATTCCTGCGGCGACATCAAGCCGTGCTCGCAAAAAAGGTGGCGCTGGGGCAACAGACCGATCCCCGCCACTTTTACACCTCAACGTCGCATCCCTACTCGGCCGGGCGCATCGACGACTATTTCGTCAGTGCCTGGCCGGTCCAGGGGCCCCAAGGCGAGCCCCTGTGCGGCATCGAATGGGGTGGGGGATATGTCATCGATTGCTCTCGTTTCAACACCCGGCCGCCGGATACGACTTTCGACTATCGGGCCGGGATTGAAGGGATTGATCGGCCGTTGATTACGCATGAGGTGGGCCAATGGGCGGTCTACCCGGATCTGCGGGAGATCTCGCGTTATCACGGCGCACAGCGGGCTTTCAATTTCGAGATCATTCGTCAGCGTTTGGCTGACAAAGGACTGCTGGACTGGGCAACCGATTTCACGCGCGCGTCCGGGATGCTCGCGCTGGCCCTGTACCGGGAGGAAATCGAGTCGGCTTTGCGAACCCCGGGCCTGGCGGGGTTCATGTTGCTGGATATTCATGATTTTCCCGGGCAAGGCACTTCCCCGGTGGGAATTCTCAATGCGCTGTGGGAGTCCAAGGGCCTGATCACCCCCCAGGATTTCCGCCGATTCAATGCCCCTTGCGTTTTACTGGCCCGCATGGCCCGGCGTGTGTGGACGAATGCGGACTCCTTCGAGGCTGTCATTGAATTGGCTAATTATGGTCCGATCGAACTGCAAGGACAAGCCACATGGACGATCACGGATCAAAGCGACCACATCGTCGCACAAGGGCGGCTGCCGGCTCAGATCGTCGGACAAGGCACCCTGTCCCCGCTGGGCACGGTTTCGGTTCCCTTGGGTAACGTAGAGGTCCCGACCAAGCTCGTTTTGCGGGTGGAATTCCAGGGCGTCACCGCCAATGACTGGGACGCTTGGGTGTATCCGAATGAGCCCATCGCCATTCCGTGCGAAGGGATCACACTCGCGCGCGGCTGGGATGAGGCCACCGAAAATATCCTACGCCAGGGAGGTAACGTCCTGCTGATGCTCACTTCGAAAACGGCCCCAAACGCGGTGCCGGGAACGTTTACCTCCGTTTTCTGGAATGTGCAGATGAAACATCACCAAGTCTCCAAGACCATGGGGATTCTGTGTGATCCGGCACATCCGGCGCTGGCCGGGTTCCCGACGGAATTTCATTCCAACTGGCAGTGGTGGGATCCCATCATGCGCGGGTGCGCCATCCCCATCGACGCGCTCTCTCCGGCGATGCGGCCCATCGTGCGGGTCATTGACTCCTTTACCGAGAATCGGCAGCTCGCGCTGATTTTCGAGGTGAAGGTCGGACCAGGAAAGGTGCTGGTCTGCGCTACGGACATCGTCAATAATCTGGACTCGCGCCCCGTGGCACGCCAGCTCCGCCAAAGCCTGCTGGCCTACATGGATGGTCCGGCATTCCATCCGGATGTGGAGATCTCGATGGAGGATATTGTCGGGTTTTGTAAATGAAGAATCCTGGTCCTCATCTTAATCGTAATCTTGATCGTAATCCCCTATCTCGCCTCCTCTTTCTTCTTGAACACGGGGGACAGGGCGAAAAAAGATTAGGATTAAGATTGTGATTACGATTAAGATTAAGATTATGACAACTCTTGAGAAAACATCACTGAACGGGGGAATACAAAGAATTTGAATGATGTCTGGCATTCGTCCGATGGGATTCACTGGCACCAGATCCCCTGCGCAACGGATTAAATAATCGACCATATTGACTATTAATAGTGGCCATGTTAGTCTAAATCGAACTTAGAGGCAATCTTATGACCACATTACTGATATCCGATTTCAAGGCACGATGCTTGGCAATCATTGAAAAAGTGCATAGCGACGGAGAATCGGTGCTGGTGACACGTCGCGGCAAACCGCTGGTCCGTGTGATGCCGGCAACCGAACGCCCCGCAGGTTCCCGAAAACTTGGAGCCTTGGCAGGTGAAGCCGTTGCAAACGGCGACATCGTGCACACGAGTTTCGAGCATGAGTGGGAGAGTCGGAAATGATCTTGCTCCTCGATACGCATGTGTGGTTCTGGGCTCTGGAATCACCGGACACGATAGGGAAGGACTGTCGCGCAGTGCTTGAATCGGCTGACAATACTCTGGTTGTGGCGACCATTTCGACGGTGGAGTTCGGGCAGCTCCAGTCGGTTGAAAAGATTTCGTTCAAGGGGACACTGGAGTCTTGGGTCCGACGCGGCACTGAATCTCTGGACCTGCGGACTGCGGAACTTTCGCATCCGATCGCTCTCCTGGCCTATGCGTTGCCCGGTACGTTCCACAAAGACCCTGCCGACCGCATTCTGGTGGCAACCGCCATATATCATGGCTACACCATCGTCACTGCCGACGAACGTATTCTTGATTATCCACACGTCATGTCTATGGACGCCCGTCGATAAACACCCAATTGTGATAGGCGTCTTCAATCTGGGGGATCGGAATCCTCAGCCAAGCACCCAATCGCGATCATCAACTTCACGCTCGACATCGAACCCTTGACATGCCAAATTAAGGCTGAATTTGGATCCATACGAAGGGGGTACCATGCGCTTAAGTGAAGCGATCATTCCGATCAGCGAGATGAAGAGCCATACAGCCAGACTTGTGAATGGCGTGGCGGAGAATCGAAGGCCGGTGATCATCACCCAGAACGGCCGGGCGCGGGTCGTCGTTGAGGATCTCCGCACCTATGAGGAGACGCAGGAATCGCTGGCGATGCTCAAGGTCCTCGCGATTGGGCGACAGAATGCTCGTGACGGGAAGTTCAAGTCCGTGTCCCAGGCGTTTGCGGATATCCGAAACCACCTTCCGCTCCTCCGCTCCCGATGAAGCGCTTGGTTCACGTCACCGAAGAGGCAGAAAAGGATCTGCTCGATTTGTGGGCGTATGTCGCTACGAACGATGATGGAGACAAAGCCGATAGTCTACTGCATCACCTGGAGCAAACCTGCCGGGACTTGGCCCATATGCCGGATCGAGGGCATATTCCGCCTGAGATGGAGCGGTTGGGCATTGAGGCCTATCGGGAGATCCACTACAAACCATATCGCGTTATTTACGAGGTCGCTGGTAGGGAGGTCTTTGTTTATGCCGTGCTGGATGGTCGGCGAGACCTCCAATCGTTCCTTGAACGCCGTCTCTTGCGGTGAAGAATCGATCCGTGACTAACATGAACCCATATTCCATTATTCTTATTTCAAGCATCCGGATGCACAAGGCCGGCCCTGTAAGCCCCTGCTAAGCCGGATCATATCGACATGAAAACCAAGGCGATGGAAACTAGGCTAAAACGCACGATCGATAGCAAAGAACCTGACTTCCGCCAAGCCTGCGAGTGGTGGGCGGACCTTCCCAGCATCTGGACCCCCATCGGCTGGAAGGACCACATGTTCCGTTTCAACGTTCTCTGGAACGGAACGATCCTGGCCAAGCCGGACCTGAACACCCGCACGGGGCAATGGGCCGGGCAGGGCCTGCTCCTGTCCGTCAGCCCGCACTGCACCGCGAATGACGACGGCATGACGCGCCAGGGGTGGCAGACGGGCGACGCGCCGGCGCTTTGGACTGAGTGGTCCACGCAGGGCGTGACGCTGCGCTCGGAGGTCTTCGCCCACATTCCCGGCGGTGGCGACACGCAAAGCGGAATCGAGCCGCTCTTCGCCTGGGTGCGGCTGCTGATCCACGATCTGTGCCCGGCCCTGCCGCTCGAAGAATCGCACGTCTTCGACCTTCTGCTCCAGACCCCGCAAGTCGGGACCAGTATGGACCTAAGGCACAACATATCCTTGCCCTCCCCCGAACAGGGGAGATATCCGAGCCCGCTCAAACCGGACAGCGAAACCTTCGATCCCGCGCAGGCCTACCGCATCCTGGAGGAGGACGGCAAGGTGCGGCTCGCCATCGCGCCCGGAGGCGGCGCCTCGACCGCAGTTTTCACCCCGCCCGCCCAGGATCGGCCGCTGACCCGCCTGCAAGTGCGATTGCCGGTCCGCAAGGGCGCCTATGCCGACCTGCTCGTGCCGATGCTGCCCGCAGAACGCGTGGTCTTCGACGCCGAACTGGCACTCGGCCGCGAGGCCGCGTTGCGCGAATCGCGCCGCTACTGGAAACGCGTCACCGCCTGCCCGGCCCGCTTCGAGACGCCCGAAGCGGACGTGAACGAAGTCATCCGCCACACCGTCCACTTCAGCAACATCCTGACGGAGAAGAATCCGGCCACCGGCAAGTACTGCAAGATCAACGGCGCGTGGACCTACGCTGCGCTCTGGACGACCCCCGGCGCCATGGACATGGTCATGCTGATGGACACGCTGGGGCACCACGACACGATTTCGCGCTATCTGGAGATATTCCGCGAGGAGCAGGGCACGGTGGTCCCGCCGGGTCCCTCTTACGAACTGCACCCCGGCTTCCTGAGCACGCCGGCCCTCTACAAGTCGATCGACTGGCTTTCCGACAACGGCGCCGTGCTCTACACGATTTGCATGCACGCGCTGCTCTCGGGCGACCGCGCCTTCGCCGAGCGGTTCTCCGACTGCATCGTCAAGTCCTGCGAATGGATCCAAACCGCGTGCGCCAAGACAGGGCACGGCGGCTACGAGGGGGTGCTCCCGCCGGCCGTGGCGACTGACGCGCAGACGAAGATCCAGGCGGTCTGGTCCATCGGTTGGAACTACAAGGGCCTGTGCGCCGCGGTCCGGCTTCTGCGCCGCCTCGGGCACCCGCGCGCGGAGGCGTTCGCGAAGGAGGCGGAGGAATACCGCGATGCTTTCATCAAGGCGCTGCGCGACAAGTGCCGGAAGATGCCCGTCTGGCGCGATGCCAGGGGGCGCGCCCGCCGCTTCGTGCCCACGTCGCTGGCCGGGGACGAAAAGGCGGAGAGCCGCCACCCTTTTTACCTGGACGTCGGTCCGCTCTTTCTCGTGTTTTCCGGCCTGATGGATGCGCGCGATCCTCTCATGGCGGACACCCTCGCCTGGTTCCGCGAAGGACCCCAGCGCAAGTACTATCGCCGCGATTCCAATTTCTGGCAGGTGCCGGTGTTGGACCACGAGATGTCGAGTTGCGAGCCCTGCTATTCGTGGAACGTCTTCCACACCTGGCAAGCGGGCGATCGGCAGCATTTCCTGGAGGGGATGTACAGTCTCTTCGCCGGCTCGTGCTCGCGGCAGACGCGCATCTCCTGTGAGACCCGCGGCGGAATCACGGGGAACGTCTTCTCGGCCCCGCTGGCAATCTACATGGCCCGCCTCGCGGTGATTGACGATCAGTTGCGCGAAGACGAGTTGCACCTGCTGCGGCTGGTCCCGCTCGCCTGGCTCAAGCCCGGTGCGCGGTGCCGGTTCGAGAAGATTCCCACCGAATTCGGCCCCGCGACCCTGTTGACGGCGATGAGCGCCGACGGCAAGACGCTGGACGTCACGTTCAAGCCCGCTTTCCGGTTCCCGCCGAAAAAGGCGATCCTGCACGCGCCGCCGGCGCCGGGCTTGAAGTGGATCCGGATCAACGGCGAGCGGCGGCCCGCCAAAGGAACGATAGCGATGATCGGGAAAGAGAAACCCAAAAAAGGAAGCGATGAATATGCAATGCGAACTTCGTGACAGCTTGGAAAATTTATATCCCGACTCAACGATCGGCACTCACCCCGTCCAACGCCTGGATTTGGACGTTGCGCGGGGGGGGACCGCATCGGCCCACATTCTTCTGAAGGGGCTGCGCATCGGCGGAACGGTGCGCTTTGCCGCCACGGGGGACTGCTTGCCGTTTTCCGGGGCGGCTTGGACGCGGCTGGTCGATGTGCCGGTCGAGGAAAACACCGGGCTCATCGGTTTCTCGGAAAAGAGCTTGGGCGGCGCGCCCGGCAACGCTCCCAACCCGTACGTGGTTCGCAAGGCTCCGTTCCGCGCCTACGATGCCATGGCTCCCGTCCGGAACGCCATCGCTGTCGATGCCGAGACGGTTGCCTTGCGCGTAGACATCCCCATCCCTCTCGATTGCCGACCGCGCCTCTATCAGGGCACGGTGAAACTCACCCACGATCAATTCTGTTTGGAACTGCAACTCTCCATCCAGGTTTACAAAGCCCGCATCCCACCGGTCGGGGCCGCGTCTTTTCCTGTGACCAATTGGTTCAGCTATGAGAATATTGCCACTCGCCATGGACTCCGTCCCTGGAGCGAGCCCTACTGGCAAATGCTGGGCCGCTATGCCGACCTCATGGCGCATGGCCGCCAAAACACCTTCTGGGTCCCTCTCGAAACCGTCTTCGAGAAAAAAGGCAAGCGCGTTACCCTCAATTCCGAACGGCTTCAGCGGCTCATCCGTCTTTTTACATCTGCCGGCCTCTGGAATATCGAGGGCGGTCATCTCGCCGCGCGGACCGGCGGGGAGTGGACCGCGCCCACCTTCGACGTCACGTTCGGTAAACAACTCGCCAATTCGCCCGCAGGGCATGACATCCTGGTTCAACTTTGCCGTCAACTCATGGAAGCCATTGAGAAGCACGGCTGGCGTTCACGCTGGCTTCAGCATGTGACCGATGAACCCATCCCCGCCAACGCTATCGATTACCGGATTCTGGTGGGCATGGTGCATAAGTACATGCCCGGAATCCCTATTCTAGATGCCACGCAGGATCCGAAACTGGTCGGGTCCGTGGATATCTGGTGCCCGCAGGTTCAGGAATACCAGCGCGACCGGGCTGAGTATGAAAGCCAGCGGCGACTCGGGGATAAAATCTGGTACTACACCTGCTGCTTCCCCGGTGGCCCATGGCTCAATCGCCTGCTCGATCAGGAACTATTGCGTCCGGCGCTGCTCGGTTGGGGCGGTGCGCTGTTCAATCTCGACGGATTTCTCCACTGGGGTCTCAACCAATACCGTGAGGACCAAAATCCGTTCACTCAAACGACTCAAACCAACTTTGGGGGCGGTCTCAACTCGCTGCCCCCCGGCGACACGCATATCGTGTACCCCGGCAAGGAGGGTCCCTGGTCCAGCCTCCGTCTGGAAGCCCACCGGGAGGGCTTCGAAGATTATGAACTTCTGCAATTGCTCAAAGCGCGGGATCCCAAGAAGGCCGCCGCGGTTCTGGCCAAGGCGATCCGCGGTTTTGATCGCTACGTCAAGACCGTCCGGAAGTTCCGCCCGGCGCGCAAGGCATTGCTGGAAGCACTGGCATGACCGCGATATGGAACACGATATTTGGAAACTGGTGCGCGGCGGATCTCCGGGCGTGACACCAAGGCTATAGGGGTTTAGGCGTTAGGCTGTTAAACCCTTTTCGATCAAGACACACGGTTTTGCGTGTCTTTGGGAGGGACGGCATGTTGCCGTCCGCGGCGCGCAACATGCGTGCCCTCCCCAGAAGAGGAATCCCGGGAGGGACGGCGTGTCGCCGTCCGATAGGAGAGAGGCGGCGGGCAGGAATGCCCGCCCTCCCCTGGGGAAGGGGGGGGTGGGAAACCCGCCAAAAGTCAAACGGCACAAAGAGAAGCAGATTGTCAAGCACTTCGGTCGAAGGCCCTGTATAGGACGAAGTTAAATATGAACCCCTGGTCAATCACCACCGACACCAACGAAGCCCTGCTGCTCTCCCATGCGTTGGGAATTCGCATCGAGGACATCCGACCCGGTCTGGATGAGGTCCGCCCGATCCTTCAAACATCCCGCATAGGCCGGTCGCGACAGAGCACAACCCTCCAAAACTACGAAACACCAGAACTCCTCATCCAATTGACGGTCGCCCCTCTTTCAAATGAGAGCGGTGCGACTGAAAACTGGATTGGCATCGGGATGAAGCTGATCAACCGGACCGACCACCCTTTGCAACTGGGCACCTGCCTTCCCCTGGTCGCCTCGGAAATTCACAGTTCAATTCCCTTCACGCACAGCTTCAAGAACGGGAATGGGCGTGAGTCCGGTGAAATCACCGGTCTGTTCCCTCTCGCGGTACAACTGAAGTCCGATGCCTGCATCGCCTTCACCGATGCCAGTGGCTGCCGGGCTTTGGTGATCGGATTCGAGAACCTGGGTCATGCGTTTTGCGGATTTGAAGGCGTTGTCGAGGGCGGGGTCGTCACGCAGTTCAAGGCCTCGTGTCAATATGAGGGGATTACGCTGGCACCGGGTAAGACGCTGGTCGTCCCCACCTTGCTGGTAGGCGCAGGCGAGAGCCTGTCGGAATTGCTTCAGCAGTATGCCCGGCAGGTAGCGCACCGCATGGGCAGCCGCATACGACCTGTGGAAACAGGTTGGTGCAGTTGGTATTACTATTACGGTACCGAGACCGAACAGGATATCCTCGACAATGTTCGCCTGCTTGCCGACAGCCCCTGGCGCGACCGGATTCGCGTGATTCAAATCGATGATGGCTGGAATCTGCCCAAGCCCGGGCATCCCATCGTGTGGGGCGATTGGCAGCCCGGTCCGAAATTTCCGCGGGGCATGAAAGCCGTCGCCGACGACATCCGCGCGGCCGGTTTCCTGCCCGGTTTGTGGCTCGCCCCGTTTTCCGCAGAACCGGCCAGTACCCTCTACCAGCAACACCCGGACTGGTTGATCCAGGGCGATACCGGACCGCTCCCCGAATTGGATTTGACGCATCCTGCCGCGCTGGATTTTGTCAGCGAGACCTTTGCGCGGGTCTTTGACGAGTGGGGATTTGATTACGTAAAAATCGATTTCCTTGCCCGCGCCGCATGGAAGGGCAAGCGGCATAATCCGGATATCACCTCTGCGCAAGCCCTGCGGCTGGGTCTCGAACGGATTCGCGCCGCGGCACGGGACCGTTTTGTGTTGGGATGCGGCGCACCGATGGGGCCGGCCGTCGGACTCTGCGACGGCATGCGGATCGGATCGGATGTTTCCAGTTATTGGATGTTGCCGCTGGATCTGCCCCGGAATCCTTTGGGGGCACTGTGCATCAAGGCGGCAGCGAATGACACGCTTTGGCGCCAATGGATGCACCAGATCTGGTGGCAGAATGATCCGGATTGTTTGGTCGTTCGCGATTTCTCATCAGAGCCCGAAAAAGCGTTGCTCAATGGCTTTTCTGACACCTCCTTCCTGAAGGGCGTTCCGCAGGGACTGAGCGATGAGGAAGCCGCCTTCTGGGTGCGCCTGGTCTGGTTGACAGGCACCATGGCCATTCTCAGTGAAAAGCTGGATCTGTTACCCGAAAATCGACGCCAGTTGCTAGGGCCGGCCTTGTCGCTCACCGAACATCCGGCGCACCTGGTGGATTGGTTCGAGCGTCCCCTGGTTTACGTCTTAAAATCTGCATCGCCCGCCGTTTTCGGCGTTTTCAATCTGGGGGATCAGACAGAGACGCTGGCCATCCCGGCGGCCAAGTTGGGATTGCCGGGCCGGTGGCGGCTGAAAGAATGGCTGAGCGGCGAGGTGATCACCGGGTTTGGAACGATGGCGGTTTTGCCGCCACTGCCTCCCCATGCCGGTCGGGTCTGGGTCGTTTGCTGACGCCGCATGCCAGATATGGCTTCCTTTTTGTCCGTCGTCATGTAAAATTCTGAAATCTTCAGGAGTGATCCGAGTGAACATTACGTCACATCAGCTACAGAATAAGGCGAGGTGGACATGATCATGAATAGCCCTATGATTTTTCGCGGTGTTCGACGAGTCTTGGCCGCGAGCCTGTTGCCGCTCCTGCTGATGCTGGCGCAACCCGGTTCCGTTGGCGCCATGATGGCGACGGGTGGCAATGTCACGAACAACAGCATCCCCGGCTACCGCATTCACATCTTCACCAACAGCGCCACCGCCAGCAACTTTGTCGTCACGGCCAACGGCACGGTCGAGGTGCTGGTCGTGGCGGGTGGGGGCGGCGGGGGCAACACCATTGGAGGCGGTGGCGGGGCCGGCGGTTTTATTTATTCAAACGTCTATTCGCTTGGCGTGGGAACCAGCGTTGTGAGCGTAGGATTGGGCGGTGCAGGGCAAGCGAACGGAGCCAATTCCGTATTCGGTGCGCTGACTGCGTACGGGGGTGGGCGAGGGGGCACTTGGGAATCCACTCAAGGACAAAATGGGGGGTCTGGCGGTGGTCACGCGGCCAGTAGCTCTCCTCCCGCAACTGAGGGAACCAACGGTCAGGGTTATGCGGGGGGGAGCGTGACGAATAATCGAAATGGGGGTTCGGGCGGGGGCGGCGCCGGCAGTCCGGGGACCAATGGGACGAGTACGGCTGCGGGACATGGGGGCGTGGGCTTGGCCTGTAGTATTTCCGGGACGTCGACCTACTATGCGGGCGGCGGCGGAGGCGGCGCTCGAAGTCCTGCGACGGGTGCTCTGGGCGGAAATGGCGGTGGCGGAAACGGATCGGCGGCGCTGGTGGCTTCAAATGGCGTTGCGAACACCGGGGGGGGCGGCGGTGGCGGTAGTTATGGATATGGGTCTTCTGATATTGGCGCCTCCGGCGGCTCCGGCATCGTGATCGTCAGATATGTGCTTCCCCTGGAGGTCAAGGCGTCCAGCGCAACGGCCATTGGATTGACTCAGGCAACTGTGAACGGCAGTTTACGTGGCGATGGGGGCGACACGAACACGACCGTCGCTTTCTGCTGGGGTTACATCGATGGTGGTACAAACAGCGGGACCTCGGCGTGGGCCAGTGTAATCGATTTGGGAACCACCTGGATGAGAGGACAGAGTTTCGCGACGAACCTCGTGGGACTGCTCTCCGGCAGTACCTACGTCTATCGCTGTTATGCGTCGAACACGACCGGGTTTGCCTGGTCGGACACGCAGAGTGTCACGACGCTCGTGGCGCCAACGGTGACGAATCTGGGTTCCATTGACGTTTCCGGCATCAATACCCTGCGGGGGATGACCACCGGCGGCGATACGCCCACCTGCTGGTTCTATTACTGGCCCGAGGCCGGGGCGCCCACGTCCAGCGTCGCGATGAGTCTGCAGGCCACAGGGGTGGTGTTCTCAACCGACCTCATTCTGCTTCCTGCGGGCAGTTATCGCTACAGCATTTTTGCCTCGAACCTGGCGGGTGTCTCGTGGTCCACCGTCAGCAACTTCACGGCGATTGCCTACACGCCGGTGACACGCACCTGGGTTGGCAGTTCCGACATGAATTGGTTTACGGCGACCAACTGGAATCCGCAAGGTGTGCCGTTTGTCGGGGACACGGTTGTCATTGACTCCATTTCTTCTTCGACCAACGTTCTCCTGACGAATTCCACGTTTGCGCTCGGGCAACTGACTCTCACGAATCGCACGCTGACGGTTTCGAACTGGAACACGAAGCTGACGGCTAACACGATGACGATCGCGGGCACCGTGCGGCCGATGGGACCGGCGACCAATATGTCGGGCATGAGCCGCATCTGGCTGGCGGCGACGAACTTCTTTTTGGCCGGCACGGGCAAGCTGGACGCGGACGGCCGCGGCTACAATGTGACCAACCTGATTGCGTACGGTCCTGGGGCGGGAATAGCGGATAACGCCCGGGGCGCAGGAGGCTCGTACGGCGGCAAAGGCGGTAACAGCTACTTCTCGGGGGTTTCGGGGACGAATTACGGAAGCGCGAATGAACCCCTCGATCCAGGAAGTGCGGGCACCTATGGGCATAGTTCCGCGGTGTATGGAGGCGGGGCGGGGGGCGGTGCCATACGGATTGAGGCGGGCCAGGCGGTGTTGAATGGAACGGTGTCGGCCAACGGGGCGCTGGGCCGGGATTACGGCGGCGGCGGTTCCGGCGGGAGTGTGTGGTTGACCTGCGGTTCGTTGGCGGCAACAGGCGGCGTGATACAGGCGAACGGGGGGCGTCCGAACGACACCAGCTCCGGTCATGGCGGAGGCGGGCGGATCGCGATTTATTGCGCGAGTCCAGCTTCGAACTTGCAGTTGCGCTGCTACGCCTATCCGGGGATTGGGGCGGGCTTGCCGGGTTCGGAGCAAGGCGTCTATGGGCAGATGGGGACACTGTATCTGTCCGACGTGAGCCTGCTCAACGTGAGTCTGGGTCTCTGCTCGGGGGTGCGGTTGGTGCTGCCGAGCATCACGAATCACTGGATTACGCCTTCGCCCTTGAGCATTCCATCGAACACCGTGGTGGTGTTGTCGGAATCGAACTTCATATTTGAAGCGGCCGGCGATGTGTCCGTGGCCAAGGGCGCGAAGGTGTGGATCGGTTCCACCGGGTACGCTACCGCGCCGGTCTCTGCCGGCAACCCCGGGGTGACGAACGAAATCCGGATGATCGTCCGCGGTTCGTTCTGGAACGAAGGGACCGTGACACTGGCCGGATTGACCAATGCCCGTCCGGTTTTCCTGGAGGTTGACGGAGCCTTGACGCTGACGAACGGCGCGCGGCTGATCGTGTTCGCCGGGCCGACGAATGCCTGGAGGTCGTTGGCGGACGGGGGTGGCAGGATTACGGTGCGGGGCAACACGCTCCTGACTTCGAACTCGTGGGTCTGGGTCTATACGCATCAGGCGAGCGGGGCGACCGTCGTGTTCGATTTGACGAATTTGACGGTCGCGGCGGGGTCGGGATTTGACGCCAACGAAAAGGGCTATGCCTGGGTGTCGAGCTCGGTTCAGTACGGCCCGACCAACGTGGCGGGGATCACCTCGGGGAATGCGGTGAGCGGGGCCGGGCATGGCGGCAAGGGGGGGGCGGGATATCAGTCTCCTTCGACCGTTGCAGCCGGGGGAACCACGAACGATTTTGCGTTGGCACCGCTGCTGCCGGGCACGCCGGGAGGGTACGGGCACTCCGACAGTCCGGCGCGGCCGGGGGGTGGGGCCTTGCGGATTCACGCGGCGGTAGTACGGTTGGACGGATGGTTGACAGCCCATGGCGGTGGACCAACCATAACCTACGGAGGGGGAAGCGCAGGCGGCTCGATTTGGCTCACTTGTACGGAGTTTTCGGGCTCTGGCTTTTTGGGGGCGAACGGAAGCGCGGGCGGCACCGGTGGAGTCGGTCCACGCGGCACAGGGGGAGGGGGAGGTGGGCGCATCGCGGTGGGAATTGGGCTCACCGCGAGCGATCGGGCGGCCTTGCTGGCGGGAACCGACCCGGGCGGGTTGACCAAAACCCTGACGTATGCCGGTTGGACGGGGTCCAACACGGTTAATCCAGGGCTGTGCAATGCGACTGTGGTCGCCCCCTATAACGCGCCGCCCTACAATGCGGAGACGGGTACCGTGTGGTACGTGATTCAACCCGGCAGCACCTATTCGCTGACCGTTTCGGGAGAACCCGCGCAACCGGGAACGCCGTCACCGGCTTATGGAGTGACGGCGTTGATCGCCGGGGGTTCGGTAGTGACCGCCACGGCGCCGGAATCTGTGAGTACCCTGACGCCGGGAACGCGTTGGCACTGTACGGGCTACACGCTGACGACGACCGATGCCGTGACGTTGGCGCAAGGCCCCGACCTCTCGGTGCCGATTACGATGACGCAAGATCTGAGGCTGAAGTGGCACTGGGTGTTACAGCATCAGTTCATTTTGCAGGCGGGGCTGGGCGGCACGGTGAACACGGGGGATTACGCGGTTTGGAACGACGCGGGCGGGTCGTTGACGGGAATCCTGGCCACGGCGTCGGGAGGGTATGCGTTTCGTTTGTGGAATGGCGACGTACCCCTGGCGAATCGATATGACGCGACGATCGATCTACTGGTGGATCAGCCCCGTACCGTCAAGGCGATTTTCAACAGTACAACGCCCCAAGTGAGAACCTGGACGAATGGGGGGGGGGATGGCGACTGGTTCAACGACAACAACTGGAATCCGGCAGGGGTGCCCGGCCCGGCGGATCAGGCGGTGATCAACTCCGGCACCTGCGTGCTGGACGAAGAGGCGCGCGTGGATACGCTGGAACTGGGCTCGTCAGCCGTGTTGATCCAGAGCAATGCCGGTCCCCGCCTGGCGGCCACGGTCATGACGATATCCGGCACGGTACGGCCGGCGGGTCCGGTGACAAACACGGCGAACCTGAGCCGCATCTGGCTGGTGGCAACGAACTTCTTCCTGGCCAGCACGGGCAAGCTGGATGCGGACGGTCGCGGCTACAACGTGACCAACCAGATTTCGTACGGACCGGGGGCGGGAATACCGGATAACGCCCGGGGTGCGGGAGGCTCGTACGGCGGCAAAGGCGGCAATAGCGGTAGCTCCTCTGCGGGGGTTTCGGGGACGAATTACGGAAGCGCGAGCGAACCCCTCGATCTCGGCAGTGCGGGCACGTATGGGCACTATGACTTTGTTTATGGAGGCGGGGCGGGGGGCGGCGCCATACGGATTGAGGCGGGCCAGGCAGTGTTGAACGGAACGGTGTCGGCCAACGGGGCGCTCGGCCGGGATTACGGCGGCGGCGGTTCCGGCGGGAGTGTGTGGTTGACCTGCGGCTCGTTGGCGGCAACAGGCGGCGTGATACAGGCGAACGGGGGGCGTCCGAACGACACCAGCTCCGGTCATGGCGGAGGCGGGCGGATCGCGATTCACTGCGCGAATCCGGCTTCGAACCTGCAGTTGCGCTGCTATGCGTATCCGGGCATTGGGACGGGCTTGCCGGGTACGGAACAGGGTAACTATGGGCAGATGGGGACGCTTTATCTGTCCGACGTGAGCCTGCTCAACGTGAGTCTGGGGCTCTGCTCGGGGGTGCGGTTGGTGCTGCCGAGCATCACGAATCATTGGATCACACCATCACCCTTGAGCATTCCGTCGAACACCGTGGTGGTGTTGTCGGAATCGAATTTCCTGTTTGACGCGGCGGGCGATGTGTCTGTGGCCAAGGGTGCGAAGGTGTGGATCGGGTCCACGGGGTTCGATACGGAGCCGGTATTCCCCGGTGGCACCGGAGGAACGAGCGAGATACGGATGGAGGTCGGCGGTGCATTGCAGAACGAAGGGACCGTTACGCTGGGGGGGCTGAACCACAACCGGCCCGTGTTCCTGACTGTGGGCGGCGCCTTCGCGCTGACGAACGGGGCGCGGCTGATCGTGTTTGCCGGGCCGACGAACGAGACGCGCGGCTTACTGAACGGCGGGAGCCAGGTGCGGGTACAGGGTGTCACCACGCTGGCGGGGAACTCGTGGATCTGGCCCTATGCGCATCAGATCTGCGGGTCCACCGTGCGATTCGATCTGGCCGACCTGACCGTGGCCGACGGGAGCGGGATTGATGCGAACAGCAAGGGATACGTGTGGTTTTCGAGCACGTTAACCTATGCGCCGACGGGGACCGTGGGGAAGACGGGATCCGAGCAGGCCGGTGGCAGCGGGCACGGCGGACGTGGCGGGAATGGAACGACTTCGCCCACTTCGGCGGGCGGCGGTACGAATGGGTATGCGCTGGCCCCGCTTCTGCCCGGCGCGCCGGGCGGGTATGGGCATTATTCGGGGCCGGCGGGACCGGGCGGCGGCGCGATTCTGATCGTGGCCCGGAACGTACGCTTGGATGGCACATTGACGGCGAATGGGGCGACCGGCGGAATCTACGGTGGCGGCAGCGCGGGCGGGAGCATCTGGGTGAGTTCGGCGCGCTTCACGGGGGGCACCACGGGGCGGGTGCTCGCCAACGGTGGAAACGCCGGCAACACGACTTGGTACCAGGTCGGCGGCGGAGGGGGTGGCCGCATCGCTCTGGCTCAGGGCATGAGCGAAGCCATCATGGCGGAATTAGCCGCCTTGGGCGAATCGCCCAAGGCGCAGGTTACGACGCCCTTTGTGGCCTTCGAGGGACAGACTCAGGTGGCGGTGGGTCAGCAGGGAAGTCAATCGACCGAACCTCCCGGCGAGGCGGGTTCCGTCCGGTGGGTACACGGCTTTGGCCAAGGGCAGGGCACGATCTTCACCTTGCAATAGAGATTTTCTTTTCAGGCCTTCCATTTCATCCGGACCCGGGGTAGTATATTTTCCTTGAAACGCCTGATTGACCAACGGGAATCTCATATGAAAAAAGACAAATCGTTTCTTACGATCTGTTGTAAAAACACCTCGAATCGGACCTTGAGGGATTATCATCAAACCTATGCGGTTCCCTTTGGAGAGGGAATTCTCCGCTCAACCGCGGGACTGGCCTTGAAACACCCCGATGGCGGTTTGCTGCCCATCCAGGCGGAGGTGACGGAACGCTGGCCCGGGGGTTCAATCAAGTGGGTGGTTCTGGATTTCGGCGTGAATTTTCGTCCCAACCAAACCCTGAATCTCGAATTGATCCGGGAATCCCGCGTGCCGGCTCTCAAGCCGATGACCTGGCGGAAAACAAAGGACTCCTTTGAAGTGGGCAATGGGCTGTTTCATATCCGGGGTAATACACGGCGCTTTTCGGTGTTCGATCGATATGACGTGGACGGCCAGAATCTGATGCTGCCGGGCTCTGACATCGTGGTGGAGGATTTGACCGGCAAACGGTATTACGCTTCACTGTCGCGCCGTCTCACGGTTCGGCTGGTCACCCAGGGCCCTTGGCGGACCGTGGTGGAAGTTTCGGGCCACCACACGGCGGAGGATGATTCGCAGATGCTCGCCTTCCGTCTCCGCTACACTCTGTGCGCGAAGGATTCCAGTTGCCGGCTGTCCTACAAGTTCACCAATTGCCAGACGCCCGAAACCGGTGTCAAGCTGGCTTCGATCCGATTGGTTTTTCCAACCGCGTTGGGCGAACGAACGGTCAAGCAGGTCCGGCAATGCGCGCATGGACAGGATTGGTTTCCCCGTCCGGTGGAAATTCGGGAGACGGTTGAATTAATCGCGGGCAAGGCGGTCAACGAGGCGGCTCGGACCCGGTACGGGACGTCGGCGGATGGGAAGGTGTTGATTCGCAATATGGATAGCCTGAAGGAATCGCTGTCCGCCTATCCCTATTATTTGCGGCCCGGCAATGCCCGGACCGACATGACCGGCGGCTTGCGGCAGATGTATCCCTATCTCGGGGCCAACGGGACGGGCGGATCCGTGGTGGGTTGGTTTTGCGATATGGAGAGCCATTTCCCCAAGGCCCTTCAAATGGATCGCCACATTCTGACCTATGATATCTGGCCGGCGTCCTATGGCGAACTGCATATCCGCCGGGGGCAATCGAAAGAGCACGATTTATATATCGATTTATCGCCCGCCCGCCGCTCCTTCAAGGCGATTGAATCCCGGTACTTGGATCATGAAGTTCTGGGCTTTGGAATCATGGGCTGCGGGGTTGCGCCGGTGGCGGTCACCCTGGACCCGGCCTATGTCCGGGCTTGCCAGGTACTGCGCCTGCATCAATGGCTGCGGTACGACGAGGATCGTTATTTGAAGGTGGAGGCCAAATTGGGAAGCGTGGGGCCGGCCGGTGCTCCCGCCCGCGGCATGTTCGACCATGCCGACGGATCCAATCCCGACCGGAGTTGGTGTCACAATAACGAGAATGACCTTTTGTTGTGGCATGTGAAGGAATATTTCCGCCGGGCCGAACCGACCCAGTTGGCCTCCGCCATCGCGAAGGCCCGGCATAGCGCCCATGTGGATTTCATCGCCTGCGATCCGCATCCCTTGCGCCAAGGGACCATGCCGGCCCATTGTCCGGAACATACGGATGGGGCCACCTATCCCTCGCATATGTGGGTGGGCGGACTGTTGGCGGCCTATTGTCTGACGGGCGAAACGGATTTCCGGGAAGCGGCCCTGGCGGTGGGCGCCAACATGCGTCGCTGGCAGGAGCAGAAGACGATCTTTTACTGTGACAGCCGGGAATGCGGGTGGCCCATGTTGGCCTATCTCCAACTGTACGAGCATACCCTGGACCGAAAATGGTTGAAATATGCCCATGAAGTCTTCGAATTCTATCGCGATCACATGACGTCCAAGGGCGAAATTCTCTATGAGATTCCCCACGGCATGGGGACTTTCAAGCAGGGGTATGGCGAGTTCATCACCTGGCGGGCCTGTTATTTTTATTATGAAATGACCGGATTGAAGCCGGTCAAAGACTTCCTCGTCCGCGCCTTGCGGCAGGTCTATCATTTCCCGGCCAAGCGGGCATACCTTCCCGGCGGGTGGGGGTGCAATGACTTTTTCCCCTCCTGGGCGCTTTACCAGTTGACCGGCGAGGAAAAAGTGTTGAAGGATAATCTGCCGTTTCTGGAAACCTTGATGGAGAAGCCGGGAGGTTTTCCGTGGGGGGGCGATGACATGCATTTCTATCTGGCTGAAATCGAGAAGCTCGGTTGGCTGGAACAGATTTGCCTTCCCCATTCTTAACCAGCGTCGTTTTCAGTGTCACCCTGTCGAAAGTCGACAAAGCGGTTCGACGAAGCGTAGACGACAACGCGTGGGACGAAGTGCGGGGACTAGGTGTCATCGCTAACCGCCTTTGAGAGTGCTCTGATCGGGTAGATTTTCAGTTTTTCATGGCCCAAGTGCTCTGCCATAACGGACGCTCCTAGCTGCCGCCGGGCTTGACAGACCAGACTGCATGCAATATTGTTGACCATATGATATGAAGACAACCATAGATATTGCTGATGACTTATTGCTCCGCTCAAAGCA
This sequence comes from uncultured Verrucomicrobiota bacterium, assembly GCA_964497135.1. Lineage (GTDB taxonomy): Bacteria > Verrucomicrobiota > Kiritimatiellia > CAIKKV01 > CAIJXV01 > CAIJXV01. The sequence goes on along the minus strand of CAZCDO010000040.1, from coordinate 2,118 downwards.
GGTATCCAGAGAACGGGGTGTAACCTTGCGGGAACTGCTGTCAGAGGGCCTTGTGTATGTCCTTGAGAAGCGTTCTGCCACCCCCGCAACCCGCGTCAAGGCGATTACCTTCAAGGGCAAGGGCCTGGCGCCGGAATTCAAGCAGGCCGGCTGGGGTGCGATCCTTGATGCCGCCTATGAGGGACACGGCTCGTGATCGCCGTCGACACCAACCTGCTGGTGTATGCCCGGGACGGTTTTTCCGAACCCCAGATCACGGAAATGCCGGACGGTTCCCTCTTCGCCCTCCTGCGCTCAGAGGATGGCAATGGGGGAGCTGACAATGCGCCTATTCCGGCCTGATCGCGTTGTCCGACACACGCGCCCTGTTGGTCTATTCCGAGTTCAAATATCCGGACGCGCAAGGCCGGACCTGCAAAACCTTGTTGAGCCGGTTCATTGATGCGAAGGGGTAACGGAAAGAGGCGTTCATAGCCCTTCGACGGGCTCAGGGCAGGCACGCGGTTACAACAAGTAGATGTAGCCCCGCTCTATGAGCGGAATTTATGGAAGAAAGCGCTCGCAGAGCGCGGCTACAAAAGGAAGATAGAGAAACTCAATGACCTCGAACCCGACCCAATGGACAGACCGTAAACCGATCCGGGATATACGTATCGACTAGCACGAAAGAGAGCCGACCATGGGTGTATTCTTTCACGACGATTTTAGCGACGGCATCTGGACCAAATACCCTGGGAATCCCGTCGTGCGGCGTGATCAGCCGTGGGCCGAGTCGCACTACCTCTGCGAGCCCAATCTCCTGCATAGGGACGGCCTGTTTCGGATGTGGTTTTCGCAGATGTTTCCGGCCAACGGCAAGACGGCGCTGGGATATGCCACCTCCCGCGACGGATTCACCTGGACCAAGCATCCCCAAAACCCCGTACTGGCGTTGGATCACATTGAAACCCATCGCCCATCGGTCATGCGACACGCCGGCAGGTACCACTTGTTCGCTGTGGACGACGAGGATGGAAAGCGGGGGCCGGCGACCATGCGACGCTGGACCTCGACCGACGGAATTGCCTGGGGTGATGAGCGGCTGATCATGACCGCCTCACAGCCATGGGAGAACAAGGGTCAGTGCAACATGGCCGTCATTGTGGACGAGAACGACCGCTGGCACATGTTGTACACCGCCGACAAGGGGATCGGTGGAAATTTCGGCTATGCGTGGTCGGATGACGGCCTGACGTGGACCAAGCATGCGGCCAACCCGGTGATTCGCGACCTGTATGGCGGCGATCCGTATCTCGTGAAGATCGGCGAATGGTATGCCGCATGGCACAGCGAGGCGATGGACGGTTCGCTGCGCATAGTCTGCCGCCGCAGCCGCGATATGATCCACTGGGAGCGGACATCAGGCCATGTCGATGTCAATTACACTCAGGTGTGGGAGCGTGGCGTCGCGCCCGAAGACGGCGGTTCCGTTGATTCGTGGTGCGGGCACCTCACGGATGCCAGCATCTGTGAGACTGGCGGTCGGGTCTTCCTGATGTATCAAGGCGCGCAGTCTCCGCTGGGGATCGCCACGTTCAACGGCACGCTGGCCGACCTGGCTGCACGCTGGACGAACCCGCCGTTGGCGCGCTGGGAACCATCTCCCTACGGCATGGTCGAAGGCGGTGCGCTGAAGTTGGCGGATAACGGCAGCGACAGCAACCCGCTCGTTGCGCGAATCAACGGCGCGGGCGATTGCTATACGTTGAGCGCCCGCTTCCGCTGTTATGGCGGTCCGACTCACCGAATCTCGCTGGTCCTGCGATATGCCGATCCGCGCACCTTCGCGCGGCTGTGGGCGCACGACTCCGGCACGATTTATTACCAGGAATGCCTGGAAGGGCTGGTCAGTCTGCCGCGGTCGGTCGGCCACGCGCCGATTATAGACGAGGGCTGGCATGAGTGGACTGTTCGCGTCGAGGGAAGCGCGGTCGGCCTGACCGTGGATGGCCAGCCGGTCGGCCAGACGCAGTCGAGCGCCAAGTTGATGCGCATCCTCGCCCGGCATCCGCTGCACGTGGGGTTTTCGACGCATGATGCCTGGGCGGAAGTCGATTGGATACGGGTTGAAGGTTGATG
>CAZCDO010000039.1:0-24510 GCA_964497135.1 uncultured Verrucomicrobiota bacterium | reverse complement strand
CATAGTCGTTTTAACCGGTGACCAGTTCGACAGGTTGCCCCGCAGCCATGATGCTTTCACCAAGAAAATACGCCCACCGCGACCCGAATAGGATTTTGAAGCCTGACATCTCTTTGATATTAAGTTCCTTGGCCAACCGTGCCAAGCCTTGCCGCCAAATGCGCCCGCCCCCATTCACCCAGGCTATCCGCGTTGTGGCCACGCGCCACCCTTGACTATAGCGAACTCTCCGAGTTTTCGGTGGACGCCTTAACCCTTCAAATTTTCCTTCCACCCATTCCCGCTGCACGCTTTTTGTGATGTACTTGCCGACATAGTTCGCCAGAGTCTTTCCCGTTTCCCGGATCGGCATCAACTCATGCCGCCCCAGGTCGTAGCGTGGACAGAAATCACGCAGTTGGGACCAAAGCGAACGCAACACTTTCGGCGCAGATGAATAGTCCTCCCGCTTAAAGGCTGCGAAGTCAACGCCCGTTCGGATATCCCCCGGACATTCTATCACCAGGTGCCAATGAATGGCCCCGCGCCGCTGAGGTTCGGCGACACAGACCCACCGCGCCGCACTCCCGAAAATAGTCGGCACAGCCCGCCGCCGAAAATTAGCGAACCGACTCAACGCCTCTCGCCATCCTTCCCGGGTCCAATAATTAAGGGTATCCGCTGTCGTCAAAGTGAGAAATCCAACCCGCTCCAGGCCGAGGTTTTCTACCAGCCACGCCACATTAGCGACAAGTGCAAATACGGTCCGCTTTTCGCTTCCAGAGATTTGATTATCATTTGGGGCTGTCGCCCTGTCCCACTTATGATCTTTTAGACGAGGAAGGGGCGGCGCACCCGCTTGCGCGGGTGCGCTCGCCCCCTCCCGAGAGTCTAAGGGGGTTTGCGAGGTCTCGCCGTCCTGGCTTTCAGAGGCAGAGGCTTTGAATGTTAAGAGGTCTTCCGCCGTGCCAACCGTCTCGCCCAGGTCTTGCGCTGTCACGACGCACCGCCGCCGCTGGCAGTCCGAACAATGGCCAAAACAGCATCGCGCAAGGAACGGTTAAGCACCGGCCAAGTGTTGATAATTTCGCAGAGATCGGGTGTCAACCCGTCAGGAAGTGAGGCTGGTAGTGAGTGTGCCGCCGTTTCAGGCAATAAAATCGAGGGCTTTACGGGAGGTTCAATTCCCCCCGCCTCCACCATTTTCTTCTTAACCCCTTCCCATACAAGGGGTTTCATCCCTCCCCAAATCCTCGCCTAAGAACACTGCGGCGAATGGCAACTTCATACTTCACCCCTTGCCCCCGCGGCTCGCAGGGACGCTCGCCCTCCAGGGGAATCCTCTCGACTGTCTCGATGTTGTCTTTTGGAGGGCGAGCGTCCCTGCGAGCCGCATCCACGGATGTGAAACCGGAGAGGACCTATCTGGATTCCAGTCTTACGCGATGATAGAGGTTTCTCCTCCATCACTCCCTTACCCCACTGATACACGAAATTTGCGGTGGGCAGATGATCGGAGTTTTCAAACGAGGCAATGTTTTTTACCTCAGAATCAGAATCCCATCTGACCTTATTCACCTGTTTGAAGGAAGGAAAGAACTCTGGAAAAGTCTTAAAACAACATCTGGAAAAACAGCTCAATTACAGGGGATAAGGGATGGAGTCTGGCGCCGAGACGGGTTGATCGGATACGAATCGGTTCATCATACTCCATCCGCGCCGCCGCCTCACTCCAGATGGAAGACCGTGCCTCGGATGGCGGGCGTGTCCATATCTGGGGCATACGTGTTCGCCCCATCGACATACCAGTTGGCGGTCCGGCTCAACTTGGAAAGGATGTCTCCTTGCCCATTATTTCTCTCAATCTGGAATCCGTCACCCCTCACGTAAACACACGCCGTGTTGCCACCGGAAGACCTCTGAGTGGTTCTCACCTTCAGTTCATGCAACCCCGCCGCCAGCTTTTCGGTAAACGTCACCATCCCGCCGCCGGTCATGACGTTGGTAAAAGCCTTCTGCCCATCCAGAAAGAAGGACATATAGGCATATCCCACGCACTGGAAATCATACACGGAATTGCTGGGCACGGTGACATACATCAAGAATTCATGCGCATAATTTGTGTCAGGACCAACCATGTACGGAAAATCGGTATATTGTGTCAACGAGAACATCTCATTGGTCAGGTAACTGGTGTAGGCTGGCACATTGGTCCATGAAAAGGACGGACTACAGGCATTGGTATAGGTTTTGACATAGGCCAAGGCATTTGTATTCAAGGCCACCCTGATGGTCGCCGCCAGCGGCGTCCAAGTCGGATTGACCAGCCAGGGCGCACTTCGAACCTTCTGGCCGTTGCTAAGATCGGCCACCGCCTGGATCACATTGCTCCCGTAATAAGCCAGGGAATTGCCCGGCACGGTCCACGCGCCATCCTGCGCCGGGCCATTGGTCAGGCAACGGCCACCCGCATACAGTCCCAGGTTGGTCGCTCCGCTCAGCCCCTGCAAGGTGACTTGGAATATTCCATTGCTTCGCCGGTCCACCTCGGTCGGCCCCGTCAAATCCAATCGCATGCCCGCGTTGTTGACCACGAGACCCTTCCGCGCATATCCCTGGGTGCGGATAGCATTGGTGTTGTAGGCGATCACCCGAAGGTCATGATACCCATCGGATAAGGTGGTGGTGTTCACTGTGAACCCCCCGGTAACCCGGGTGACCTGTACGGTTTCTGTCCCATCGCCAATCCGCACAATCCGTCCATCCACCGCCATATCCAAGTTGCTTTCTAACCCCACGGGACTGCTGGCCGTATAAGTGATGGTGGTCGTGCCGCTGACGGTGGCCCCGGCCTCCGGACTGATGATCGCCACGCTGGGAATATCCGCATACGGCTGGCACAGTGGATCAGCCACAAGAAAGTACTCCAGGTAATAACCTATCGATTGATAGAAGGCTTCCGCCAGGGATGCGCCCCGGCGATAGTGCGAGTGAAGTCTCGCGTGCGGAAATTTACCCGCGATCGCAAAGGGTTCGGTCACCGTACCTCCGGTTCCCGCCACTCCCATCCGAACCCATTCGCGAATGGAGCTTTGGTCCGAACCAAATTGCGCCCCCCAACTGGTCAGATGCTCGGCAAACGAGCCCGGCCAGTAAGTCGAGCCGGAGGGATAGACCTTCGTGCTGCCCACAATCGCCCCCATCGGGCACCGGTTCGTGGCAGGCGACGATCCCGGCAAACCTGTCTTATTGGCAGGGACGATACCCGGAAAAATACAATAATTCATCCCCAATTCTTTCCATTCGTTGGTGACCCCGGAAATTTCCACCGCCCGAGTGGTACTCCGTATATCCGAATTAGTAGGCCAATAAATAGTCAAATCCGGCTTGGTGCCATCCGCCGTCCTGGACCTTTTCAAAGCGGCAATGACTTCCGCTGCATTATTGCCATACGCCCCCGAATAGCCCACCGTGCCGGTCATCACGTGCTTTTTTCCGCTGTAGCTCACATCCCCTCGGATTTCCGTGGTTGGTTCACTCGCAACCCGGTCCAACTCGTTGAACCTGTCCCCCCAAGCCGAGGGCATATCACTCGACGTCACCCAGTTGGGACTGTCATACAACAGTCCCGGAAATGACAGTGTCTTCCCGGCGGCATTGTAGTATGAGGAAGGAGTTGCACCGGCAAAAAAAATGCCGTCTATTTGGTTGGTCAACTGCTGACGGGACATCACTTCGCGCAGGGTGCCGAGGAGCGTAAACGGACTGAGGGTATAGGATTTAATATAACACGACGACACTTGCGGAGAAATGGACGGGAAAACATACGGCACCATGTTGCAATCCGGTATATCCCGGAGTTGCTGGTAGCAGTTGGCGATGGCGACCGAGTTGGCATCACTCGGGTCATACACAATCAGGTAGTCCAATGGGCCACCGCCGGCCTGGACCTGATGGAGCGACAAGCCGCTGATCAATCCCGCCAGGGTCCAGCATCGGGACAACAACCTCTTTGCCCGCGGCAGGCAATCAACTAACCAAACGACACCGCGCATTGTTGACCCGACATTTCCCATACGACCTGGCGCCCCGCGACTATCCGGACGGTTCAGTCTTGTGGCAGCATCCAGATTATGGCATCGAAGATTCACTGGATTCCCATCGTAAGAAATCGCTTTTCGGCGAGATCCGGTCGGCACCGGCCCACACACAGGGCGAAATCATACCTGAACCGGTACGATATCATGGCGGGAATCATGGCAAACACGCGGATAAAGGTCAAGCACACCACAAACCAGCGGCTATGGCCCTGGATAAAACCATGCCTTTGTCCGAGACGATGGCCAAGCAGATCGGGAATCAAAGGGCTTGGGCCAGAGGCCGGGCCCGACCGGCGAGCAGTACCCCGGTCGAAACCAAAGGCCGTAAGTTGGCGGCGTAATTAACTTGGAACGCCGGCGATGCCTATTACGGGTGTCGCCGGCGTTTTTGCTGCCCTCTGTAAAACGTTTTGAATCCGGTTATAATAGGTATGCGAGTGGCTAAGCTTTTTACCAGTCAGGCCTTGTCCCCGATCTTCCGGGCGGCCTCTTTGATCTGCCGAACATCAACTATATGCAACAGACCTATCTGGATGCCGTGGCTCGCGACCGGGCCTACCAGGAATGGAACCATTGGAACCGCTTCAATAATTACTGGTATGGCGGGGCGCCCTATGGCTGGCCCTACGACCGGGTTTACATCATCCGGGAACAGCCCAGACCCCGCCCTTCAAAACCGCAATCCCGTTAACCCCCTCCAAGCCTATTTCCCCAACACTTCCGCGCAGGCTTCTTCCAACACCGCAATGCCTTCTTCCAGGGCTTCCAGAGGAATCGTCAGCGGCGGCGCAATTTTAACACAGGCGCCCCCCACTCCCACGGGCGCAAACATCAATAAACCCTTCTGGAAACATTTCTCGTTGATCATCATCGCCGTATCGGCATCCGGATCCTTCGTTCCCGGCTTGACCATCAACATCCCCGCCACCAATCCCTTGCAGGGGACAAATCCAATGTTCTTCGGATAGCGGGCTTTCAAACCCTCCAACGCCTTTTTCAAAATGGGCTCCAACGCCGCGGCTTTCTCGGTCAATTTCTCGTCATCCAAAACCTGGAGATTCGCAATCGCCGACGCCACCGGCAATGGACTCGCCGAATGGGTGCTGGTCATCGATCCCGGGGGATACAAATCCATGATATCGCTCCGCCCGATCACCGCCGCGATCGGCAGACTGGAGGACAACCCTTTACCGCACGTGATCAGATCGGGCTTGATCCCGTAATGCTGGAAGCAGAAGAATTTTCCGGTCCGGCCAAAACCGGACTGAACTTCATCGGTGATCAACACGACGTCGTGTTTGCGGCACCAGGCTTCCAACGCCTGGGCATATTCGACGGGCATGAAGTTCGGCCCCGCACCCTGATACGATTCAAACATGACGCCGCACACCTGATCAGGCGTCACCCCTTGTTTCGCCAGTGTTTTCTCGAACACTTCGAACCGGTTGTCTTCCGTGCGGAATCCGTCGGGAAAGGGAACCTGGACAAAACCGGGCGCCGGCTCGGTGATCCATTCCTTGAGCGCCGGGTTGCCGCCCGCCATCTGCACGCCCATCGTCCGTCCGTGGAAGCCGGTCTCGAACGACACAAAAACGTATTTCCGTTTGCCGTGCTTGCGGGTTCCATAGGTCCGGGCCAGTTTGATGGCGTTTTCGCACGCTTCACTGCCGGTAGTCAGCAAAAACACCTTGTAAGTGCCATCCGGCGATTTCTTCGACAGCCGTTCGCACAACTCGGCGCGTCCCTCATGCGGAAAAACATAGGTCGCCAGGAGTTTCTGATCCAGCATGGCCTGCACCGCCGAACAAATCCGGGGATGGGCATGGCCTGAATTCGTAATCAACACCCCGCTGGACCAATCCAGCCACTTATTGCCCCACTTATCGTAAACATTCAGGCCCTCAGCCTTGTGCCAGATGATCGGCGGCTGGCCGGACATGCTCACGGGCTCATACTTGTTCAATCGGTCAAAAATCGCCAGTGACTCGGGAACGGGAATTTTCGTCACAATTTTCCGGTACTTCGTGTCGACAGGTTTCACGCTCACCGGGGTCAGGTTATACTTGTGTGCCATACTGAATCGCTCGCTTTCCGTGTTGAAAATAGCCTTACTTTATCCCGCAAATGAGACGTAAATTCAAGCTATAAAAACCAATCACAGGCGCGCGACGGAATACCCGCCGTCCACCATGATCACCTGACCGGTTGAATAGCCGATATCGCCCCGGACCATCATGGCCACGGCCCGCCCAATATCCTCGGGCACGCCCCAGCGCGGCTGGACCAGCAGGCCCTCCGCGATCATTTTATCGTATTTGGCTTGCACCGTTGCGGTCATATCGGTCTTGATGATTCCCGGCCGGATTTCATAAACCGGCACGCCAAACTCTCCCATCCGCGCCGCCCACAACTGGGTGGCCATGCTGACCCCGGCCTTGGAAATGCAATACTCCCCACGACCGACCGAAGCCACCGTAGCCGAAATCGATGAAATATTCACGATACAACCGGCGAACGCGGCATCGGCCTTTTTCTGGGACACCATCCAATTGGCCACCGCCTGGGTCAAAAAATAGGGGCCTTGCAGATTGATCTTGATCAGCCGTTCAAAACTTTCTTCGGTCGCCTCCAGAATATCCGCCCGAACCTTCGGCGCGACCCCGGCATTGTTGATCAGAACATTCAGTCGGCCAAACCGCGCCTTGATCGCCTCCAGCATCTGCGCCCGGGCCGCGGCATTGGAAACATCCGCCCGGCAATACAACACTTCGGCACCCAGTTTCTTTAATCCGGCCAGGGCATCGGCGACCCCGCTCTCCTCCTGGATGTCGCCAATCACCAGATCACACCCGCCCTGGGCGAGGCATTCTGCAATTCCATACCCGATTCCCCGCGCACCACCCGTCACTAAAGCTACTTGACGCATCGTTGTTCTCCCTTCGTTCTTGAAAAATAGTATTAAAGTGCCCTCGCCCCGCCCGACCTGCACCCGTTCCAAAACAACGCGCCTCATGCGGCGCTACTACCAACAAATCGAAAAATCGTTTGTAGTAGGCGCGCAAGAGCGCCGTGCTTCATCCGGATGACAACACAAGGCAGGTGGATATACCCGTCCGGATTCCGATCTCACTTTTTATCCACCAACCATCTGATCAATGACTCGTTTCAACCCGCCAACGGCCTCCGGCCCCACCGGTCGAATCGCGCGATTCGCCCAAGCCACCCCCTGCTCGCCCAACAATCGACCGGTCGCCAGAAATTCATCCGCCATTTTGTCCAACCCGGCGATCGCCACCTTTTCCCCCCCCTCTGCCACCGGGGTCCGGATGACCTGCCCTTGGGGAACCGTCCCAATTTGGCCGGCTGAAATGTAGGCCAGGTCATTCAAAAGAACAAACGGTTCCGAATCCTTCAGGGTCGTCACCGGCCGGTCCCGCCGTCCTTGAACATAGTCAAAAAATGCCCGGAAATTATCGTGGAACAAATTACGCTGATGGGGTCCACCGGTCTCTAGCCGTCCATCCGCCCAATGAATTTCCAGGGAACCATCCACCCCGTAAACCACCCGGGCTTTTTCGCATTCGAACCACTCCTTGACCCGGCCCGTTTCCGAGGCGTGCGAAACCACCAGACGCAATTCCACATCCGCTGCTGTCTGAGCCCGAATCAAAACAGTATCCATCCCCTGGATGGCATGCGCCCGGTAACATTCGGCGGAAACGGTTTTCACGGCAGGCCAGTCCTGCAGGCTCCGAAGTCCCGCCCAGTACAGGACATTGTGAACATAATGGGCCATGGCATTGCCGATCGGCGAATCGAGCACCAGCGCCTCGCCGACTTTCAACCGGCCGGCCCAGGCCGCACGCTCATAATAGGGGGTATAGCGCGGGGCAAGCCCGGCGTAACACACCCGGAGTAGGCGCCCAAATTCACCGGATAAAAGCCGGGTCTTGAGCGCCTGTCGATCGGCATCGACAATAAAATTAAAGGCCACATTCGTTTTAAAGCGCGCGGCGGAATCAACCGCTTCCATCGCCTGGAGTTCCTGAAAATCCAAAGTGGGCGGTTTTTCGAGATAAACCGCCAGACCCGCCCGGACCGCATCCCGATGCATGGGCGCATGCAGGTGAATCGGCGTGGGGATGGTGATCACATCCAATTGGCCGCGGCAGGCCTCGATCAGACCGCGGTAATCGTCAAAACACCGCACTCCCCGCCCGTCAAAATGTAACTCCTGCTGGCGGTCCTGAAACGCTTTCAAAGCGGGATCGCAGGCGGCCACCAGGCGACATAACCCTTCCTTTTCCAATTCCCAAACGACGTTATGATGGGATCCGGCAAAACCGCCCATCCCGATGATCGCCACACGTACCGGTTGATTCATACACACTCCATTCCCCCCGCATACTACGGATATTTCGGGAAGGCTGCCACATGAAAATGGGTCTCCAAAAAATCAAAGATAGTTCTGATGCGGCGCCTGCCGAATGATTTCCGGACTCACCTTCCCATCGAGATTCACTTGAACCTCATAGCGCATTCGGCTTTGGGTGCTGGAAAATGATCGGCGCGAATTAACCGCCAGCGCCGTCCGCGGGCGGGTTGTGGTCACCAACCAGTTGAGCAGTTCATTTCGCAAATCGCGGACCACGTCCGCCTGATCGGCCTCAAAATACAGATTGTGCATCTCCCAGGGATCATCCATCAAATTGTAAAGTTCACCGAATCCCTCTGGATATTCGTCGGCAAACATTTCCGGTGGATAATAAACCAGGCGGTACGGCCCCTTGCGAAGACTTTTACTCCAGGCGAATTCAGTGACACCCACGCGATGGACGTCTCCCCGCCCGCCACTCAATAGGTGTGAAATATTCCGGCCGTCGCTGGTCTCCAACGGATCCAGGCCGGCCAACGCGCTCACCGTGGGGGCTAAATCCACCGTCTCCACGATTTCGTCCGCCACATGCCCCGCCTTGAAATGGCTGGGCCACCACCAGATGGCGGGAACCCGGGTGATGGCATCATGGCAGATGCCCGGCGCTTTTTCCATGATCCCATGCTCACAGGCATAGTCGCCATGATCGGAGGAATAGATGACGAGCGTATTTTCCCCCAACCCGGAAGTTCGTAGAAACTCCAACATCTGACCCACCGCATGATCCACCTGACTGACCGCGCCCAGGTACCCGTGCAGTTTGCGCAGCCGTCCCGCCTCGAAGGTTTTGGGCTCAAAGAAAGTCCAGTCCCGTACGCGCCACCCGTTCGCGGTGGCCCGTAAATGCGGGGCCTGCCCGGTCATGTCATAGTCGGCATTCGGGGGGAGATGCAATTTTGAATCGTCATACAAATTCCAGAATTCCGGGGCCGGCGAGGTGGTCTGGTGCGGACGGGGCAGACTGACATGACAAAAGAAGGATTTTTGATGGGTCGCCGATTCCCGCATGAATTCGATGGCCGTCTTCGAGAGCCAGCCCTCCATCGTGTGCGCAAAGGGACGCGGCCCGGGACGCCCTTCCATGCTCTGACAAGCGCGCTCTTTGCCAAATTCGGGCAGACCATAATGTTCCTGCCCGTCATCATGCCCGATATCCCGGTTGAACTTCGCATAGGCTGGGCTGATCCCCCCCACACTGCATCCTTCACACGTTTCGTGATAGACATCGCTGTCGTCTTCCACCCAATACTCCGGACAATGGATTTTCCCCATCGCCGCCGTCCGATACCCGGCCCGCCGAAAATGCCCCAACACCGTGGGCAACCCGCCCGGATTCGGGCCCGACAAACCGTAATACCCGTGGTTGTGACAATATTGGCCCGACAAATAACACATCCGGCTCGGGGTGCAGATGGGATTCTGGGCAATCGCATTTTCAAACCGCACGCCTTCGGCGGCCATGCGATCAAGATGCGGGGTTTGAACGTCGGGATGCCCCTTGCAACCCAACACCTTGGCATTATGCTGATCGGATAGAATAAAGAGAATATTGGGCGATTTCATGGTTTTCAAAATCTAGCAAACACCGTAACAGCCGTATAGGCTTAAAAATAACCGGCCCATCCTTGCAAATTCGTCGGGTGTGGTGTACCGTATCCCCGCTCGGAACACGGGGTGTAGCGCAGCCTGGTAGCGCGCCAGCCTTGGGCGCTGGAAGTCGCGGGTTCAAATCCCGCCGCCCCGACCAGCCTTCGCTCGCCGCTGACGCGACGAGCTACGGCTCGGCACGCCAGCAGAGAGCGAAGGCTGCCGCGCCGGAGTTGCGCAGCAACGAAGGCGGGCAAGACTATTCAGCCTCGACACGTCGGCACGCAGGCGGGTGGGCAGCAGATCGCACAGATGTGGCGTTGGGAAACCAGGATTCTTCTCCGGGATTACGAGTGACCGCCGCGGATTCGCCGACCCTCTTGAATTTCCCCTCGAGAACACATCCCTTCCGGAGCGTTAAGCCATATGAAAGACTTCGTCCAACTCCAGGGAAATCGGACTGTTATCGGGATTGGAGGGCATGATGTCCCGCATATGGCGCCACCATTTGCGGCAGATCTCGGTCTGCGCGATGCTGTTCCATCGTTCGACGCTCTCGATCTCCACATAGGCAAACAATCGCCCTGAGGCGCGATCCAGATAAATGGAATAGTTGTGCGCTCCGTGCGATTTCAACACCGCTTCCAATTCGGGCCAGATCGGATTGTGTCGCCGCCGATACTCTTCGAACTGATCCGGGTTGACCTGCATCACAAATGCCTTGCGTATCATTGGAATCCTTTCCGGGATTACCCCTGAATGGGATTAAAGTTGACGGGATCGCCACAAATCGTAACCGCTCCGCCCCAAAATGCAAGTCGATCCCGCCGGGACGCAGGCGTGAGGTGTGTTCCAAAGGATTCGGGTGGATCAGCAACCCCTTGTTTTCCGTTGAAACCCGGCTCTCCGGAGGCTATTCTTATGTCTTTCAAAAGATGCCGTTTTTCCGTCGAAGCAAATGAGGAATGCGATGAATATCTATTTGATGACCGACATGGAAGGCTGTGCCGGCATGCTGAATCATGACGACTGGGTTCTTCCGACCAGTCGTTATTACGAAAAAGGCCGCCAGATCCTCACCGAAGAAACCAATGCTACCGTCTCCGGTTTCTTTGATTCCGGGGCCACCCGCATCCTCGTTGTCGACGGTCATGGCGCGGGAGGGATCGATCCCCTCCTGCTCGATCCGCGCGCCGAACTCCTCCGCGGCTGGCCGGATTGCATCTATCCTCTTGGACTTGATGCCTCCTTCGACGCCGTCGCCTGGGTCGGCCAACATGCCAAGGCCGGCACCGATTATTCGCACATCACTCACACCGGCTGGTTCAATTGCATCGACGATTCCGTCAACGGCCTCTCCATCGGCGAATATGGCGCCGTCGCCCTCTGCGCCCGGGAATTGGGAATCCCCTCTATTTTCGCGGGCGGGGAGGCCGCCCTTGCCGCCGAAGTCGAAGCGCTCACACCCGGCGCCGTCACCGTCGCCGTCAAGCGCGGCCTTAAAAAGGACGGGCTGGATCATCTGACCACCGATGAGTACCGGGCGGCCAAACTCAGCGCCATTCATCTCTCCCATGCCGAAGCCTGCCGCCTGCTCCGGGCTGGCGCCGCCCAAGCCCTCCAGCGACTGAAAACCCATCCCGATTCCTTTCGCTATGTGTCCCTTCAGCCGCCCTATGTTCGCACCATCCGCCTGCGGGCCGATGCCAAACAACCCGCCCACATCGATCGTCACGAACATCCGGACAGCCTTATCGGCCTGATGAATGCTCCCTATCGCAACCGCTGATTTCAAAAACAACTCCACCCAAATAAAATGAAACCATCCAATCAATTCCTCCGCGATCTCCTCGACCTCGAACAACCCCAGGCCGCCGAAGACCGTATCTGGCGCGTGGCCTGTCCCACCGCCGCCCAAATCGTCGATGGCGATCTCCACCTCTCCGTCCCCTTCGAAGCCCTCCTCCGGGGATTCAAAACCCTGCCTGATCCCGCGGTCCCCCGTCGGTCCGCACGCCTCGTATTCCGCGCCTACGGCGATGATATCGTCCGTTTTTTTTCGGCCTTCGATACCGAGTCAACTCCCCTCCCCGACAGCCCCATGCTGGACTGGGCGCCCGATCTCCGCCCGGTCCCGCTCTCCTGTGTCGTTCGCCCGGATGGATGGGAAGTCCTCGACCAACGCGGCCGGGTCCGGGTCCGCATCGTCACAGCCAACCCTGTTCTTGAGCCCTGGCAGAAGAACGATACGATGGCGCCCCCCCAGGAGCCGTTCGCGATTACCGTTCTGCCCGATGGTGTCACGGCCATCCCGTTCCAATGTCCCGACACCTTTTTCCCCATGTGCAGCGAATCCTTCCCGCTCGCTTTCATCGAACGCCAGGGCCGAATTGATCGGCATACCTTCGCACTCCACGCCGACACCAATGAACGCTTCGCCGGCACCGGCGAACGCTTCGCCCATCTCGATCTCTCGGGCCGCACCCTGATCCTCGAAAACGCCGACGGGCTCGGCGTCAATAACCGGCGCTGTTACAAAAATATCCCTTTCTACCTCTCCAACCGCCCCTACGGCTTGTTTATCCATAGCCACGATCATCAGCGCCTTTCCCTCGCTGATATTTCCACCCGCGCCGCCCAGGCCGTTGTCGAAAGCCCGGCCGTCGATCTCTTTTTCATCGGCGGTGGGAATCCCGAACGCATCCTACACAATTACCGCCGGATCACCGGGTTCCCCCCCGAAGTCCCCGTCTGGTCGCTCGGCACCTGGATGAGCCGCATGACCTATTCCTCGGAAGCCCAGGTGAATCAAATCGCCGACCGACTCCGCGCGGAAAAATTTCCCTGCGATGTCCTGCATGTCGATGTCGGCTGGTTCGCCGAGGAATGGGTATGCGACTGGGAATTCGCTCCCGACCGTTTCCCCAACCCCAAAAAATGGATCGCCAACCTCCGCCAGAAAGGATTCCGCATCAGCCTCTGGCAGTTGCCCCACGTCGCCAAGGTCAGCAAACTCTACCGCGAGGTGATGGATCAGGGACTGGCCCGCTTCGATGAGGCCACCGGCAAAATTTCCGACAGCATTTTCAGCGGCCTCGAATTTGTCGCCACGCTCGACATGACCAATCCCGCCACCGTGGAATGGTACAAAAACCGCCTGCGCCCTCTGCTCAAGATGGGCGTCGCCTCCCTGAAAACCGATTTTGGCGAACATATCCATATCAATCTCGATTACCACACCATGAGCGGCAAGCGGCTCCATAACCTCTTTGGCCTTCTCTATCAGAAAGCCATTTTCGAGGCCTCGCGTGAATTTTCCGACAAGCCCGTTATTTTTGCCCGAACCGGATGGGCCGGTTCTCAACGCTATCCGCTCCATTGGGGCGGCGATTGCGCCTGCTCGTGGGATGGCCTCGCCGGCAGCCTGCGCGGCGGGCTCCACATCGGCGCCTCCGGCTTCGCCCATTGGACCTGCGATGTCCCCGGTTTCCACGGCGTGCCGGATTTCTCCCGAAGCTGGCCGTCAGATAACGTCTATCTCCGCTGGACCCAGGCAGCGATCTTCCTCTCCCACATCCGTTATCACGGTGCCCAACCCCGCGAACCCTATGAGTATCCCCGGATCGCCGACCTCGTCCGCAAATGGTGGCGACTCCGCTATGCCCTCATCCCCTATCTCATCGAAGCCGGCCGCCAGTCCACCCAGTCCGGCTTCCCCATCATGCGCGCCCTCTTCTTCCAGGATCCCACCGACCCGCTGTGCTGGACCCTCGACGACCAGTTCCTGTGCGGGAACGACCTCCTCATTGCCCCCGTTCTGAACGACTCGGGGATCCGGTCGGTCTACCTCCCCAAAGGGGAGTGGGTCGATTTCTGGACCGGCGAACAATTCCAAGGTCCGCGCTGGATTAACAACCTCGCCAGCACCCCTGAGCACATCCCGGTCTTCGTCCGCAAAAACGCCCGCATCCCCGTCTATCCGGAGGCCGTGCTCTGCACCGACGAAATGGATTTAGCCCGAACCACAACCCTCGTTATGGATAACACCTACCAGGGCCTGGCCCGTTCGCCGATCGGATCGATGATTGGGTTGAAATAAGGACGGGTTATGAAACTTGAAACTCGAAACTTGAAACAGAAGGCTGGGATTCGTTGGATTTTGGAGGGTCCAGGCGTCAGGAGATAATGGCATGAAAACAGGAAACCAAAACGGCTTGCCGAGAGGCGGGCGTCGCCTGCCACCCATGGGAGGGCGCGCATGTTGCGCGCCGCGGACTGCAACATGCCGTCCCTCCCAAAGAGGCGATGCCTTAGCGTCGCACCGCGTGACGGAACAATCTACTATTGAAATCCCCAAGCACCTGGTGCTCTGTCTTTCAATCCTGGCCGCCGGCCTCCTCCTTTCCCCCGCCCGCGCCGCGCTCACCCCGGCGCAGGAATCGCATTATTCGGCGGAGCGGGATCTGGCCCGTCAGATGGCGGAAAACATCAAGCAGGTCGCGGCACAAATCCGCGCCGCTCAATCGTCCGAAATACAGCGGCTGGAAGCCGAAATCCAAACCGGTCGTTCCAACCTCGTGCTCGTCCAAAAGGAATGGGTCGCCCAGTTGGTTCGAGACGATTCCCCCGCCATCCGGCGGATCCGGACCGAATCCGCCGCGGTCCAAGACGGAATCGACGCCTCTGAGGACCACCTGGGACTGCTCCAGAAACGCATTCAGGAATACGAGCGGGAGGCCGGAGCCTGGCAACACCGCGCTGAATCACTTGACCTGGCCCTGCGCCTGGATTTAAAAGTCCTGCTCGCCACACCCGAAAACATCGCCAACCGCGATTCGCGAGTCGCTGAGGCCCGCAAGGAAATCGACCAACAACGATCCCAAATCCGCAAATACCGAGCCCGCCGCGAAAACGCCTTCGCCGAAGCCGAGCGCATCGGACACGACCTGAACGAAGTCCGCTCGGCACTTAAATCCACGGCCGGCGGCACATCCGATCCCGCCCTGAAAACCGCCCTTGAAAAGCGTCAGTCACTTCTCCTCCGGCGCATCGATATTCAACGCGAATGGGCGGTCTTCAACCACTCGCTCGAACGCAACGCCAGCCGTAACCTCGCCTTCGCTCGATCCGATTTCCAAATCCTCCGCGATTTCGCCGAGGCTCTGCGGATCAAGGATCTGGCGCAACGGGCCGAAGCCGCCCAACTTCGCGCCCAACAGGCCGACACCGATCTCGCCGTGCTCCGAACCGAAGTCAAAGCCCGGATCAAACCCGCCAAACAGTCGGCCCAGGAGGCCGCCCAGGCGGCGGAAGCCCTGCTTCATCGGATCAGCGCCGATTCCTCGGCGGAGAACATACCGGCGCTTCAGGGCGAATATGCCAGGCAGCAACGGATCGTTGCCCGGTGGGAAGCTGAAGCCGCGGCTTGGGATGAATTCCTCGCCCTGCAAAAAGCCATCGCCGCATTCGCCCATGAACAGGCCGACCGCCTCGGAGCATCGGCCAAAGCCGGTTCGCCCCGGGTCATCGCGCAGGAGGAACGGCTCCTCCGCGACAGCCTCAAAACCTCCGATGAATATGTCTTCAGCCTGCAAACCCTGCTTGAAAAAGTCGATCGCCAGATCGAAGCCGCGCGGGCTGCCCGGGCCATCGATCCACCCAAAACAGCCCGCTTGCTCAACTCCTTAACCGCCCGTATCCAACGCTCGACCGGCGAGTCCCTGCCGCTCCCGCACCAGCTCGAACCCGATCTATCCGCCCTCGGGTCCGATCTCATCCCAGACCCCTCCTCGGATCCATCCGCGGTCGAAGTGCTCCACCTGACCTTCCAACGGGTTCTGCTCGCGGACCGCCTGCAACTCGCCAAGGATTGGCTCTCCCATGGCCGCACCACCCTCGCCGAACTCGACCGCCAGGCAACCCTGATCCTGTGGCGTCAATCGGACCCCCGGCTGGAATGGATGTCGCTTGCCCAGCTCGGAGAGTTCATCGGCAGCGCCGGGGCGGATCTCGTTTTCGCCGCCCAGATTTATGCGAATCAGGCGGCGCGCGTTGCCGGATATCCTCCCCTGAGTCTCCTGTGGGTCGGGGGTCTCGCCGGACTGGGACTCCTCTTCCTCGCCCGGCGTGGTGCCAACCACCTCCGCCGGGGAGCTTCGGCGCCGGGCCGATTTTTCGCCGCCGAGATTCTCCAAGCCCTGCCGTGGGCTTTAATCGGCCTGGCGGTCGCCGCCGTTTTCTTTTTCAATCCCGGGCTCCAAATCCTGGGATATGCCGGCCCGGCCTTTTTTGCCTGGACCCTGATCCGGTCGGCCGCCCTGCTGTTTGCGCCGAATTTCCAGCCGCCTCCAGGCGCCTCCCTGCGCGGCGCCTTATTCTGTGCCCTGAAAACCACCGGGGCCATTTTATTCCTGATCGCCCCTTTCTATTTCACCGCCCTCTTGACCGTCAATGCCTGGAACCTCCAAACCCTCCTGTCCCGTTTCGCCATTCTGGGGATTTGTTTCGCTCTCTTCCGCCTGATCTTTCACCCCTCTCTGCTCGGCCGGTTTTTGAGCCGGCACTCCAACCATATCCTGCTCCGTCTCACCGGTGGATCGATCGCGTGGATCTGCATCGGCGTCTGCACCCTGGCCATCCTCCCCCGTCTCGCCAGCCTGGACGCCTTTGCCCAGGCGATCAGCCAATTCGCCGGCGTCGCGTTCCTCTGGCTGGTCATCAATCTCGTCGGCAATGCCGTCCTTCACTGGGGACTCACCCGTAAAATGGCCGCCGGGGTCTGGCGTTCCCTTCTCCTCCGCGCCGCCCAATTCCTCCTCGCCGGCATTGGCCTCACCCTCATCAGCCTCCTCGGTTGGCAACTGGTCAATCGCTTCCTCCTCTCCCCCAATACCCCCGCCCCCGTCCAACACCTCGTCCGTATCCTCCTCGGCGGACTCCAGGGCCTTCGGGCCCTCTGGCACCACGGCATCTTCGGGGGCATGACCGTCGCCAGCCTGACCCGCGGGATCCTGGTCTTCCTCTTCTTCATCTGGCTCTCGCGCCGACTCAAATCCCTGTTCCTGGAAAAAGTCCTGAGCCGGACCCCCATGGATGACACCACCCGCGCCACCTTCGGCTCCATTCTCGGGTATCTCATCATCCTGCTCGGATTCGTCGTCGGCCTGAACGTCGCCGGATCCTCGCTCCAGAATCTCGCCCTCCTCGCCGGAGCCATCACCGTCGGCCTCGGCTTCGGCCTCCAGAATATCATCAACAACTTCGTCAGCAGTCTCCTCATCCATTTCGGACGCACCATCCGCGTCGGGGATTACATCGATGTCGGCGGCCAGCGCGGGACGGTCCGCGAAATCGGGTTCCGCAATACCGTGATCAGCACCGATGACGGCATCACCGTTCTGGTGCCCAACGGCTCTTTTGTCACCGCCAATATCGTCAACTGGACCAATCCCTCCCGGCGCACCCGCCTACATATCCCCCTCGTCCTCCTGCGCACCGCCAATCTCGCCGATATTTCCGAACTCGTCTCCAGCATCGTCCGCAAACACCCCTTGATCATGGCGGAACCCGCACCCACGGTCGAAGTCCGTTCCGTCACCGCCGCCAATCTCTCCATCGAAATCCTGGCCTGGACCGAAATGCCGGAAAAAATGAGTGCCATTCTGGGCGATCTTAATCTCGCTCTGGATCACGTTCTGCGCGAAAAAGGATATCTCTAAATGAAAATCACATTGGCCACCCGTTTTTTTTGGCCCCAGGGCGGGGCGGAACGATTCCTCATCAATTTCGCCCGTTATCTCGTGGGACAAGGGCACCAGGTTCGAGTCTATGCCTTCCGCGGCGATCCCCAGCCGGGCGTCGAGCTGGTTCTTTTGAAGACGCCTCCTTTTTTGCCGCGCGCCGCGCGCGACTGGGAGACCGCCCGCCTGATTGCCCGGCGATTACAGACCGACGATGCGGACGTCCGGGTGGGTGGACAGAAGTTTTGGGGCTGTGAGGTATTAATCCCCCTGGGCGGCGTTGAGGAAGAGTTCTGGAAATCCCATGTTCAATTTCGAACCGCCATTCCGTTCCCCCCGGTCTGTCGCTATTTTCATATCAAACGATATTTCGACCTGGATGCCGAAGCGCGCGGGTACCGGGATCCCCGCTTGCGCTGGGTGGTCGTTGAATCGGATTTGGTTCGCCGGCAGTTATTGCACTATTATCCCCACTTAGCCGACAAAATCCGCATCGTCTTCCAGGGAACCCCCATCCCGGTCACGCTGGCGGACCAGCGGGACCTTCATCGGCCCAAACTCCTGCCCTCGTTCGGCCTGGATCCAAAGCGACTCGTCGCGTTGTTCATGGGGCACGATTTCAGCCGCAAGGGATTGCGGTACGCCCTGGAGGCTCTGGCCGCGGTTCGCCGTAGAAATCCCGCCTCGCCGTGGCAACTGCTGGTGGTCGGACGGGATAACGCCAAACCGTACAAAGCGCTCGCCCGCCAGTTGGGGATAACCGACGCGGTCGCCTTTGTGGGGTCGGTTCCGGATCCCTCCGCCTGCTATGCGGCGTCCGATCTTCTGCTTTTTCCCACGACCTTCGATTCCTTCGCCATTGTGACGATCGAAGCGATGTCCGCCGGAATTCCGGTTTTGACGACGGCCCAGAACGGGGGGTGCGAAATCATTGACGAAGGGATCAATGGATGGGTCATCGCCGATCCCGGGATGACCGAACGGATGGCCGACCACCTCATCGCTCTGGAGGATCCGCAGAAACGGCTGGAGATGAGAACGGCCGTAATCGCCACCGCTCGCCGCCATTCGGCGGAGAACAAATTCCGGGAGACCGAAGCATTGCTCGCCTCCGCCGCCCGCCGCCCGGCGTGACGGCTACCCCCAAACGGGCTTCGCCTTTATCTGAATCGCGGGCAACCAGACAGCCACCCTATTGGGTTTTCGCCCAATCGAAAATAGCCTGGATTACCACATCCTGATACTGTTCGATTCCCATCCAGGTCGGCAACCGGATGAGTTTTTGAAACGTGGCATCCGTGTTTTTCATCGACCCGCTGATCCGGCCTTTCTCCTGACCAACCGGCGACTGATGGAGGGGAACATAATGGGGCGCCGTCCCGATCCCCTTTTCTTTCAGAAAGGCGGAAAATCGGGCGCGTTGGCTGGAATCCCGCATCAAGAGATAAAAAATATGGCCGTTATGACGGCAGTCTGCGGGAACTTCCGGCAACGCAAACAAACCCCGATCAGCCAGGGGCTTCAGGGCCTTTTGATAAGTCTCCCAATTGGCTATTTTTTGCCGGGTAATATCGCCCACTGAATCGAGCTGGCCCAGCAGAAAACCGGCGGACATCTCATTCGGGCCGAACGCCGTTCCCACGCCCACCCAGGTGTATTTATCCACCTCACCCCGCATGAACTGGGTGCGATTGGTTCCCCGGTCCCGCGCAATTTCAGCTTTGACAACGCGATCCGGGCGATTGACGAGAAGCACGCCCCCCTCGCCGCAGTGGATATTTTTCGTCGCATGAAAGCTGATCACCCCATAATCGCCCAAGGTCCCCAGCAATTGGCCCCGGTAATAGGCATACAGGCATTGGGCGGCATCTTCAACCACCTGAAGGCGATGGGCCCGGGCGATGTCCAGCAGGATATCCATGCGGCAGCACATGGCGGCATAATGAACCGGGAAGATGGCTTTTGTTTTCGGGGTGATGGCGGCTTCAATCAGATTTTCATCGATATTCTGGGTGCGGGGATTGATGTCTACAAAAACAGGGGTGGCGCCGCGCAGCACCACCGCACTGGCCGTCGAGACGAAGGTATAAGACGGCAGAATCACCTCATCCCCAGGCTCCAGATCACACAGGATGGCGGCCATGTCCAGACCCGTTGTGCAACTCGTGGTCAGAAGCGCGCCCGCCGTTTGGGCATACTGTTTGAACCAATCCTGGGCTTTTTTAGCCAGGGGCCCTTCCGCCGAAAAATGTCCATCGAGAACGGCCTGCCGAATGTAATCGATTTCCTTGCCGCTGACATAAGCCTTGTGAAAGGGAATAGAGGGGGTATTCATGCCCGCAGTGTACTGAATCCTGATGAAAAGGCAAAAAAAAACACCCCGTTACCAGTTCTCACACGCCTAATTAACGACTTGCGAAGGGCCGGGCCGCATACTATTATGCCCCCCAATTCTAAAAAAGGTCGATCCTTTGGACTTGCAAATTTTACGCACAAAAATCGAGAACCAAACGATCCAGATCGCTTTGGTCGGATTTGGCTATATCGGCACCTGCATCGGGGCGGTTTTGGCGAGTCGGGGTTTTCGGGTGCATGGCATCGATGTCCGGCAAAAAGTGGTTAACGCCCTCAATCAGGGCGAGGTTCTCATCAATGAACCCGGTCTGGCCCCGATGGTCAGCCAGGCGGTCCAAGCGCAGAAATTGAGTGCGTCAACCGATTATGCGGCCATTCGGCAGTGCGATGTCGTTGTGGTCACGGTGGGGACTCCCCTGGGAAAGAATTATGAGCCGGATACCACCGATATTGTGGCCGCCACCGAATCCATTCTGCCCCATGTGCAAGAGGGCCAAATCATCATCCTGAAGAGCACCGTTCCCCCAACGGTCACCGAGAAAGTGGTCAAGCCGATTCTCGACCGATCCGGCAAGCGCTACCATCTCGCCTTCTGTCCCGAACGGCTCGCTGAGGGCTGTGCGATCGTTGAACTGGGAACCATTCCCGTGGTCGTCGGCGGATTTGACGAAGACAGCGCCAAGCTGGCCGCCGGCTTCTGGGAGATGTCCCTGGGCCTGAAAACGATTGTGGTCGACAACGCCCGGACCGCCGAGCTGGTCAAACTGGCCGACAATCTCTGGATCGATCTCAATGTTGCGCTGGCCAACGAAATCGCCATTTTATGCGACAAACTCGGGGTGGATGCCCTGCAGGTGATTGGCGCCGCCAACACCCTGCCCAAAGGCGCCCATCAACAGCATGTCAATATCCTCCACCCGAGTATTGGCGTCGGAGGCTATTGCCTGACCAAGGACCCTTGGTTTGTGCATCACCTGGGACGACAGCACGGGGTGGAACTCCGGATTCCGGTCGCCTCGAGAAAAACCAATGACCACATGCCGGACTATTCCTGTGACATGATCAAGGGCTTGATTGAGACATCAGGGCGGAGCCTCGACCATTCCAAGGTTGCGATCCTGGGCGTGGCGTTCAAAAACAACACCGGGGATTGCCGCTATACCCCCACGCGGCCGATCATCCAATTTTTCGAAAAATCCGGCTGTGAACTCGTTGTCTGCGATCCCTGGGTTCGGGACGAAGAAGCTCGCGCGATTACCCATGCGCGCCTGGAGGCGAACCCGATGACGGCCATCCAAGGCGCCGACGTGGTGATCTTTTTGACCGGCCATGACGAATTTAAGCGGATGGATATGGGCCAGTTGATGGCTGTAGTGAAACCCGGGGCCATCATTGTCGATGGACGGAATTTCTTTGATCGGGAAACCATCCGTCGGATGAAAGCCGCTGGATTGATCTACAAAGGAGTCGGCAGGTGATAACCAATCAAAAAGTGCTGGTTACGGGCGCCGCGGGATTTGTCGGCAGCCATCTGGTGGATCAACTCTTGACCCTGGGCAACGAAGTGGTGGGGTTCGATGTGGCCGACCTGGAAACCGCCCCGAATCTGCTGTCCGCCCGGGCACATTCCCATTTCCGCTATGTGCGGGGTGACATCCGGGATGTCAATCAACTGCGGCAGGCGTTCACGAAGGACATTAAAGTCATTTTCCATCTGGCCTCGATTGTCGGCGTCAACAAATACATGGAAGATCCCTTCCTCCTGGTCGATATCACCGTCGGCGGGACGCGCAATGTGGCCGGCCTCGCTCTGGAATTTGGCACCCGGGTCCTCTTCACCTCCACCAGCGAAGTGTTCGGACGGAATCCCAAGGTTCCCTGGGGCGAAGAGGATGACCGCGTTCTGGGCAGTACCCAGGTGGATCGGTGGAGTTATTCGACGAGCAAGGCCTGTTGCGAGCATCTGCTCTGGGGCCTTTACCGAATCAAGAAGGTTCCGGTCACCGTTGTCCGCTTTTTCAATGTTTACGGCCCGCGGCAAAGTCCGATTTTCGTGGTCTCGCAAAGCGTCCATAAGGTCTTGAATGATCAACGCCCCCTGCTCTATGACGGCGGCATGATGACCCGCTGTTTCACCTATGTCGATGACGCGGTTCGAGGAACGATCCTGGCGGCGAGTTCCGAAAAGGGAATCGGCCAGATTTTCAACATCGGGAACAACCGCGAAACAACGATGAAGGAAGCCGTTGAACTGATTATCCAGTATTCGGGCAAGAAGATCGAATGGGAGGATCTGGACACCCGGAAACTGTACGGCAAAGTCTATGAAGACATTGAACGGCGTGTCCCCGCGGTGAAGAAGGCCAAAGACCTGTTGGGGTGGGAAGTCTCGATTCCCCACACGGAAGGTCTCCGAAAAACGGTCGAATGGGCCCGGGCCAATCCCTGGTGGCTGAAACCCCGCTGATCAGCCTTTCAGCAAATTGACCACCACCGATGGTCCGGACGACCGGGAATACGCAATGGCGCCATCGCCGGTGCCGGTGCCGGGCTACAGCGGTTTGGACATATCGTCAGTAGACCGTATTTCAGGTTCCTTTCATCTTCCAGACCGAACGGTACCGATCAGGCGCGGTACTCCCATCGCTGGTTGGGCCGGCGGTTTGGGATTCCATCCATCATCCTTTCTCCAACTCTCGCCTCAACGCGCACCCCCCGCAATCCGCAGCTTGATTCAAACAGAAATCGCTAAAAATCTGGATCAGCCCCTGCCGGCAGAGACTCGATCGATAGATCGCCGGATTGTGGTCGGCGCCCAGAAGATTGACCGCCGCCTGTTTCACCAGCGTGTTGGCCTCCTCAACCGGCAAATCCCGCAATTCGGCATCCTCGGCGGGAATCCACCGTCCGCCCGCCATGGCCCACGGCACCAGCACATTCACGATCCAGGCCGCTTGCCGATCAGCCCCCAATAACGCCACGGGTTTCGCCACCGGCTTCCCCCCGAATCCATATCGATATTGCCAATAGGAGGACGAGGCCATTCGATCCCATCCGGCGGTCAGGCTTTCCGACCACCTTCCTACCGGCTCCCGAAATAATTCCGCCACTTCGTCTTCCGGTCCGCCGGCTCGCCCAAACATCAAGGCGGCCAACACCAATCGTCGCACCGGATGGTTGGCCGGACGCAATCCGCTCAAGCACCAGACCTCGCGCGGCAAAACGTCGGCGGCATACCGGGCCTGAAATTTCCACCAGTGATCCCAAATCCGGCGGACCTGGCGACGGGTCTCCTCGTCCCATTCGGACCGGATCGCCGCTGGCAACAGTCCCGCCACGCCGCACAACAGGGCATAGGCCCGATCCGGATCCCCTTCAGCCTCCTCAGCCAGGGTCCGCCGGGTAATCCGTTGGGCCAGGAGGCGAAAGGGCCGGCGATTGGCTTTATAACCCAACGCCGCCAGGGTCTCTTCATACAAGGCTTGTTCGGCACCCTGCACCTCGATGGCGTGCCGCATCCGCGCGGTTTTCTGCGAGAGCCGTTCCAGTCCGGCCGTTTCCAGGAAACCGGTGACCCGCTCCGCCGGCCAGCCGCACAAAAGCCGGGCACACGGGGCCTGCACGGTTCGCAAGGCATAGGGATAGGCTGTCAGATCGAGGGTTTCAAATGAAAAGGAGGGACATTTCAGCAGGGGCTCACGCAAGGCGATCTGGACCGTTCCCGGCGGTAACCGGGCGGGATCCAACCGTCGATCGTAATAGGTCACATGCGCCACCACCCGCCGATAGCGGGGATCCGCGCCGTGTTCATGCCGGATCCAATCCTCGGGATGAATGTGCAATTCCACATCGCCGTTCAAACAGCGGCCGGGAGTTCCGATACGGATGCGAGCATCCAGAAAATCCGGACCGGCCTCGAGATTCCATCGGCCCGGCTGATCCACCGTCACCGGTTCACCGTCGACGGTCTTAAGTTCCACCGGACGATAGGCGGGATCAAACCAGACACACCGTAAATGCCGTTCCTGAAACGGTCCCTCATCAACCCTTTCATGTTCTTCGGCCACACCCGCCGGCCGAATCTTGCGCCATTCCCAAATCCCACCCTCTCCACCCCCCACCCATGCCCCGATGCGCATTGTCCCCTCCCCTGTTAATCCCCCGGATAACGCCCCGCTGTCTTATTACTCTTGGAATTATTTCGGCATACTATCAAAATCACGGGGAAGGTAAACAGCGCTCTTGTCGGTTCGGATCACGGCACGCGCATCTGCGATTCGGTGCAGTGACCGCGTGAATCCAAGTAAGTCGGGCA
>CAZCDO010000038.1:0-26048 GCA_964497135.1 uncultured Verrucomicrobiota bacterium | reverse complement strand
GGGGCTGAATCCAGCGCGGACGCTCCGATTTATGCGTTTTTTGCTGAAAAAAACTTGCACGACCCGGGATATTTTGAAATATTTAAAGGTCTCTTTGAATGGGACCGGCCTGTCGAGTGACAGAATCCGGCCCTGTAAGCCGGCCTTGTCGAGTGACGGTGTCCGGTCGTGAATAACTCGTATAACCCCATCAACCCAAAACTCATGCAAAAACAGAAGAAGCGCGCGGGGCGTAGTGGCGTGGCCCATGTCGAAATGACGGAGGCCGAACGCGAGGCAGCGTCCCGGATGTATGACGAAACCCTCCGGGATTTCGTCGAAGGTTCGATTGTCCAAGGTACGGTCTTGGAAGTCCGTAGCAGTGAAGTCCTGATGGACATCGGCTACAAGTCTGAAGGCGTCATTTCCGCCCAGGAATTCGGGGATATGCGCGACGTGAAGGCGGGCGATGTGTTCAGTGTCCTGCTCGAAGGTGCCGAGGATGACGACGGCATGGTTGTCCTGAGCAAACGCAAGGCCGAGCAGAAGCAAAAATGGGACAACGTCCTGGAATCCTTCAAAGAAGGCGGGACGACCATGGGCCGTGTTACGGCCCGCGTCAAAGGCGGCCTGATCGTGGATGTGGCCGGAGTCGAAGCGTTCCTGCCCGGTTCGCAAATCGATATTTCCCCGGTTCACGATCCGGATGGGTTCGTGGGCAACATGTATGAGTTCAAGATCCTCAAGATCAACCCGGAACGGCACAACATCGTTCTGTCCCGCCGCGAATTGCTCGAAGAGCGTCGTCGTGACAAGAAGCGCGAACTGCTGTCCGAACTCAAGGTGGGTCAGGTTCGCAAGGGCACCATCAAGAATATCACCGATTTCGGCGTTTTCGTCGACCTGGACGGGTTGGACGGATTGCTGCACATCACCGATATGAGCTGGGGCCGGATCAACCATCCGTCCGAGATGGTGGCGTCCGGGCAGCCGATCGAAGTGGTCATTCTGGACATCAATACCGAGAAGGAACGCGTTTCGCTCGGGTTGAAACAGCGTACGCCGAATCCCTGGGACAATATCGAATCGAAGTTCCCGGTGGGCAGTCGGTTGCGCGGCAAGGTGGTCAATCTGGTCCCCTACGGCGCCTTTGTCGAATTGGAGCAGGGCGTCGAGGGCTTGGTCCACGTTTCGGAGATTTCGTGGACGAAACGGATTGCCCGTGCATCGGATGTGCTGACGGTCGGTCAGGAAGTCGATGTGGTGGTGCTGACGATCAACAAGGCCGATCAGAAGATCGCGTTGGGCATGCGGCAGACCGAGGAGAATCCTTGGGATGGCGTGCGCGAACGGTATCCGATTGGCGCCCGGGTGCATGGCAAGGTGCGCAACTTCACCTCCTATGGCGCCTTTGTGGAATTGGAGGAGGGTATCGACGGGATGATCCACGTTTCGGATATGTCCTGGACGCGCAAGATCAACCATCCGTCGGAAGTGCTCAAGAAGGGCGATGACGTGGATGCCGTTGTGTTGGAAGTGTCGCCCGAAAATCAGCGGATCAGTCTGGGGCTCAAGCAGGCGCAGGAGGATCCGTGGTCCTCGATCGCCGCGCGTTACAAGGTTGGCCAACTGGTGCAGGGCAAGGTGACCAAGCTGGCGTCGTTCGGCGCGTTCATCGACATGGGTGAAGGCGTCGATGGGTTGGTGCACATTTCACAGATCAGCGATGATCGCGTCGAAAAGGTGCGCGACGTGCTCAAGGTGGGACAGGACGTTTCGGCCCGGGTGGTTCGGATCGATCCGGTCGAGCGCAAGATCGGCTTGAGCATCAAGGCGGCCAATGTGGCCGATGAGGATTTCGTCGTGAAGGACGAAATGCTCGAGGGGTTGCGGCCGGGCGAAGACCTGGTGGACCTGGCGGGCGCGTTTGATGCGGCCTTCGGGGCCAGCGATCAGAAGGAAGAGGATTGGCACCCCGGCGCCCGGAAGAGCAAGGACAAAGACAAGGAATAAGGACGGTGTTAACCGCGGGGCAACCCGCGGATCGGTTTGGCGAGGCGCACCGTCGGACGGTGCGCCTCGTTTTTTTCATGAGGACGGATGATTATGCCGAACGTGATCGATATTTTGAAGGCTCGGGGTTTGTTTCAGGACATGACCAGTCCGGATCTGGTCCGGGTCGTCGAACAGTCCACGCCGGTTTATGCCGGATTCGATCCGACGTCGAACAGTCTCCAGGTCGGTAATTTTGTAACGATCATGGGGTTGGCCCATTTTCAACGGTGTGGGCATCCAGTGATCGCCTTGGTGGGGGGGGCGACGGGACTCATCGGCGACCCTTCGGGGAAATCGGCGGAGCGCAATCTGTTGAGTGTCGAGGATGTGGCTCGGAACGTCGAGGGGATCCGGGAAAACCTGTCGCGGTTTCTCGATTTCGATTCAAAAGTCGCCCCGGCCCGGATGGTCAATAATCATGACTGGATGAAGGATTTTTCCTTCATCGGTTTCTTGCGGGATGTCGGCAAATATTTCCGGGTGGGCGCGATGCTCGACAAGGAGAGCGTCAAGGCTCGACTCGAGGGTGAATTCGGCATGAGTTTTTGCGAATTCAGTTATCAACTCCTGCAGGCCTACGATTTTCTCCATCTCCGGGATACCTACGGATGCCGGATTCAGATTGGCGGATCCGATCAGTGGGGTAACATCACGGCGGGGACGGAATTGATCCGCCGCCTGCGGAGTGAGGAGGCCTACGGGCTCACCTTCCCGATTTTGTGCGATAGTTCCGGTAAAAAATTCGGCAAGAGCGCCGGCAACTCGATCTATCTCGATGAGCGCCGGACCTCCTGTTATGACTTCTATCAGTTTTTCCTGCGGGCCGAGGATGGCGACGTATTGAAGCTCCTGCGCGTATTGACCTTTCTGCCGGAGGAGGAACTCCAGGCATTGGAGCTGGCGATGCGGTCGGAGCCCGAGAAGCGCGCGGCCCAGCATCGGCTGGCCGAAACAATGACTCGCACGGTTCATGGCGAGGCGGGTTTGCGCAAGGCCCTGGCCGCCAGTGAAGTGCTTTTTGGCGGTTCGTTCGGGGATTTGACGGCGGATGACCTGGAAGGGATTTTCGCCAATGTTCCCTCGGCCGTTCTGGCTTCCGACCGGGTGTTGGGCGTGCCCCTGGCCGATCTGGCGGTCGCCGCCGGGCTTTGTGCCAGCAAGGGCGAAGTCCGCCGGTTGGCTGCCAATGGCGGTTTTTATGTCAATAATGTCAAGGTGACCGATCCGCTGACGGCCGCCGCCGCCGATCAGGTGATCGGGGGACGGATGCTGGTGTTGCGGTCCGGGCGCAAATCGTATCGTTTGGTGAAAATCGGCTGAGAGACCGGTTCGGCGTCGGCCGGGCGGGGTCGGGAAAGATCCATGAAAAGCGCGGAAGACGGGATTCTCATCGCCGGCGCCCGGGAACACAATCTCCAGAATGTGACCGTGCATTTGCCGCGCAATTCGCTCTGCGTGATCACCGGGCTGAGCGGGTCGGGCAAATCCTCGCTGGCGTTTGACACCCTTTTTGCCGAGGGCCAACGCCGCTATGTCGAGAGCTTTTCGGCCTATGCCCGCCAGTTTCTCGACCAGATGCAAAAGCCGGACGTGGACCGGATTGACGGGTTGTCGCCGGCGATCGCCATTGAACAGCGGACGGCCGGTTCCAATCCCCGGTCGATCGTGGCCACAACCACGGAGATCCACGATTATCTGCGCCTGCTCTATGCCGCGATCGGCAAGCCCCATTGTCCGAAATGCGGTCGATCGGTCGAGCCGCAGAGCGCGGCCCAAATTACCGATCAAATCCTGAAGTTCCCTTCGCCGTCGCGCCTGGTGTTACTGGCGCCGGTGATTTCCGGAAAAAAAGGGCAACACGAGGCGGTGTTTGAATCGATTCGTAAAAAAGGATTTTTACGGGTCCGCCTGGATGGCGCGATGGTGGAATTGGACGAGTTGCCGCGGCTGGACAAGCGCAAGGCTCATTCCATCGATATCGTGGTGGATCGGCTGACGTTGGACGGGGCGATTCGTTCGCGCCTGGCCGACTCGGTGGAATTGGCTTTGCGGGAGGGGGAGGGGCGTCTTCTGGTCCTTCACCCGGATGAAAAAGGAGGCGAGGGGGAAACTCTTTTTTCCGAGAAAAATGCCTGTGCGGCCTGTGGTCTCAGTTTTGAAAAGTTGACGGCCCGTCATTTTTCTTTCAACAGTCCCTATGGCGCCTGTTCGGCTTGCGCGGGTTTGGGCAGCCGGATGGAGTTCGATGAAAACCTGGTGGTGCCCGATCCGGGTTTGTCGATCGAGGAGGGGGCGATTCCCGCCTGGCGGCGGGGGGGGCGGCGGTTGATTCTGTATTACAAGAGTTTGCTTCGCGCCCTGGCCCGTCATTATGACTTCAGTTTGGAGACGCCGTTTCGGGAACTGCCCGAACGGATTCAGGATGTTCTGCTGCACGGTTCGGGTGACGAACCGGTGAACATCGGTTACTGGCGGGGTGGCGCACGCCGGCAGTACGCCAAGCCGTTTGAGGGTATTTTGCCCAATCTCGCCCGACGTTACGAGGAGACCGACAGTTCGTTCACCCAGGAACGCCTGCGGTCCTACATGACCCGCAAGCCGTGCAAGGATTGCGGTGGGTCGCGCCTGAAACCCGTTTCGCTGGCCTGTACCGTCAACGGGCTCGGCATTCACCAGGTGACCGCCCTGTCGGCCGGTGATGCGGCGCAATTTTTTGCATCCCTGCCGTTGACCGCGACCGAGCGGCAGATGGTGGCCTTGGTGATCAAGGAAATTCGCGAGCGGCTCGGGTTCCTGGTGGATGTCGGCCTGAATTACCTGACCCTGGACCGGGAAAGTGGAACTTTGTCGGGCGGCGAAGCCCAACGGATCCGGTTGGCCACGCAAATCGGTTCGCGCCTGGTCGGAGTGTTGTATGTGCTGGATGAGCCCAGTATTGGTCTTCATCACCGGGATAATGCCCGCTTGATCCGGACGCTTCAGGGGTTACGCGATCTGGGAAACACCGTGGTGGTGGTGGAGCATGACGAGGAGACCATCCGGGCCGCCGATTACGTGGTGGATCTCGGGCCCGGCGCGGGGCGTGAGGGGGGGCGCGTGATGTTTTCGGGGACCGTACCGGAATTGCTTCAATCCCCCGATTCGGTCACGGCCCGGTATTTGCGTGGGGAGGAAAAGATTGAAATTCCCAAGCGGCGCAAATCCGCCAAGGGCCCCTGCCTGAAAATCCTGGGGGCGTCGGAAAATAATCTCAAGAACATCGATGTGCGACTGCCCCTGGGTTTGCTGATCTGTGTCACCGGCGTATCCGGAAGCGGCAAGAGTACCCTGGTTGACGATATTCTCCAACGGGCGCTGGCCCGCCGGTTGATGGGAGCCCGGGAGACTCCGGGGCGGCACCGGGCGGTGGAGGGGGTTGAGCACATCGACAAAGTCATCGTGATCGACCAATCGCCGATCGGCCGGACGCCCCGGAGCAATCCCGCCACCTACACCGGCGCCTTCACTTTCATTCGGGACCTGTTCACCGGTCTGCCGGAATCCAAGGTCCGCGGGTATGGTCCGGGCCGGTTCAGTTTTAATGTGAAAGGCGGGCGGTGCGAAACCTGCAAGGGCGATGGGGTGATCCGGCTCGAGATGCATTTCCTACCGGATGTCTATGTGCCCTGTGAAGCGTGTCGGGGACTCCGTTACAATCCCGAGACGCTGGCCATTCACTTCAAGGGCCATTCCATCGCCGATATCCTGAATCGGACCGTGGACGAAGGCTTGGAGTTGTTTCGGAACATTCCGCGGTTGGCCCGAAAATTGCAGACCCTTTCCGAAGTGGGGTTGGGATATGTCCAATTGGGCCAGTCCGCCACCACGCTGTCGGGGGGGGAGGCTCAACGGGTGAAACTGGCGACGGAGTTGAGCCGGCAGGCGACCGGGCGGACGCTGTATGTATTGGACGAGCCCACCACGGGGTTGCATTTCGCGGATGTCGCGCACCTGATGCGGGTGTTGGAACGATTGCGGGAGAGCGGCAACACGGTGCTGGTCATTGAACATAATCTCGACGTCATCAAACGGGCCGATTATATTGTGGACTTGGGTCCCGAAGGAGGCGCGGGGGGCGGCTACCTGGTGGCCGCCGGTACTCCGGAAGAGGTGGCCAACACGCCGGCCTCCTTTACCGGGCAAGCCCTGAAGGCCATTTTGGAAAGGCGATGAGCGGACGATGACCAATTTGAAATTAACATCCTTTCCGGGTGGAAGCCGCTTTTCGAAACGGTTTCCCGGCCGGTTGGGCTGGGGTCTGGTCGTGGGGGTCGGGTTGTGGGCCGGGCTGTTGGCGGCTCAGACGCCCTCCGCTCTGACATCGGCCGCCGCGGCGGTGGAGGATGGGCTTTACGGGTTGGCGGAACGACAGGTTCGTGCGGTTCTGGCGGACGAATCGATTTCCCCCGAGCGGGCCGCCGAGGCGACCCTGGTTTTAATGCAGGCGCTGAACGGTCAGGAAAAATTCCAAGAGATGATCGACGCGGACGGCTACCGTCGTCATCCCGGATCCCGGGAAGGGGCCCTGCTGTTTTGGCACGCGATGGGCTTATATGGGCTGGGCCGCTATGATGGAGCCCTGTCGACGTTGGATGCTTTTCAAGCGCGGTTCGAATCCACCGCGGGGTATGCGACCCGGGCTCGCCGATTGCGCGCCTGGTGTCTCGCCAAATTAGGCCGCAAGGAAGATGCCCTGGCCTTATTTGCCCGGTTTGCCCGCGAATCCGGCGATTCCCCGGAAGGACCGGCAAACCTGATAGACTGGTCCCGAATGCTGGTGGAGGGGGGCGATCTGGTGGGCGCCCGCAAACCCTTGGAGACGCTGATCAGTCAGACGCCGGACAGCGATGCGGGGCAGGAAGCGCGCCTGGCCCTGGCTCAGATCCTGATTCGCGAAAAGAAATTCGACAAGGCATGGAATGCGCTGGATACCCTGTCCGCCGACAAGATGGTCCGTCCCGACCGGCGGACCGAGGCCTGTTTTGCGCTGGCAGAGTTAAACAGTGCGCAGGGGAATGACGAGGCTGCGCTGGCTTCGGTGGATCGCGGTTTGGAGATGACGCAGAACCGTGATTTGAAAAAACTCGGACAGATCGTCCGGGGTCGGATCCTGATCCGGATGGGGCGGCTCGACGAAGGGGCGATCCTGTTGCGCAAGGTGATTGCGGGCGAGATGGACACGCCGCTGGCCGGCCGGCTTCAGTTGGAAATCGCGCGGTCTTATGCGGAGACCGGCCTGATTGACCGGGCGACGGCCGAATATCAAAATTACCTGGAGACATTCACGAACCGGGTCGGCCAGGCCGAGGCGGCGGCGGGCAAGGGGCAGGTTTTGTTCAAGGGGGGGCGTTACGCTGAATCCGCCGGAGCGTATGCCCGGGCGCTGGCCTTGGTGGAGGATCCCGCTGAGCGGGCTCAACTGCTCTGCCGGATGGGCGACGCCTGGTTTGCGAGCGGGCAATACGTCAAGGCGGCGGAGTCCTATCTCAAGGCGCCGACGGAATATCCCGAAACGGAGTTGGCGCCCCAAGCGGTCCTGCAGGCGGGGGAGAGCCTGTTGCGGGCCGGACAATTCGACGAGGGGGTTCGGCGGTTTCGCGAGGTGTCGGAGAAGTATCCGGCTTCGCCGCTGGCGGAGCGGGCCGCCCTGCGTTGGGGGGAGTGCCACGAGGACAACAGTCGACCGGCCGAGGCGCTGGCGGGCTACACGCAGGCCTTGCAAACGTACACGAATGGGCAGTTGACCGCGCGGATTCTGCAGCGGCGGGGACTGCTGTTGTATCGAATGGTTCGATTCGATGCGGCGCTCCGCGATTTTCAGGACGTCATCGCGCGCTTCAAAACCAGCGCGTTTGTGGAGCAGGCGAATTTCATGCGCGGGTGGTGTCTTTACATGATGGGCCGGGAGGAGGAGGCGTTGGGGGTTTGCCGCACTTTTGTGGAACAATATCCGAATTCGGAGTGGACGCCGGATGTCTTGTTCTGGCTCGGGGAGTATCATTACAACCACCAGTCCTTTTCCGAGGCCGAGACACAATTTCTCGAATTAGTCAGGAAATTCCCCCAGTCTGCGATCGCGGATCAGGCCCTGTTATGGGCTGGCCGGGCCGCGCTGAACCGCAAGGAATATCTGCGGGCTGTGGAGCATTTCGGCCGGCTGGCCAAAAACTATCCCCAGAGCGTAAAGCTGGCTGACGCCCGCTATTACCAGGGGGATGCGATGACGGAGTTGGGCGATGTCGCCAACGCCATCCTGTTATTCGACGAGATCCTGACGCGACATCCCAGTCATCGGTTGATCCCGGCATCCTGGCTGCGCAAAGGGGATTGCCAGTTCACCTTGGGCGCCGAGGATTCGCGCCGTTACTCGGAGGCCATGACCTCCTATCGCAATGTGTTGGGGGGGACGGGCGTACCGGCCGATCTGCGCTTCCAGGCGGAATATAAAATCGGGCGATGCCTCGAAAAAATGGCCCGGACCGACGAGGCTTTGGAACACTATTACACGCGGGTGGTGGTTCGTTTTCTGGAGGATTCGGCTGGTCGATCATCCCCGGACTCGCCGGCGGCCGTCTGGTTCACCCGCGCGGCCTTTGCGGTGGCGGATATCCTGGAAGCGCAGGACAACCGGCGCCGGGCTGTCCGGGTTTTACAGCGGGTGGTGGATGCGGGGGTTCCGGCGGCGGCGGATGCCCAGGCGCGGATCGACAAAATCCGGGCTGAATTCTGGGGTTTATTTTAAGGAGGTGTGAGATGTTTTCACTGTTGAAGCAAGGCGGGCCGATGGTGATTCTGATCCTGATTTCCGGCCTGGTGGCGCTGGCGGTATTTCTGGAGCGGGTGTTGCATTTGCACCGGGCGCGAATCAAGGCGGACGATTTTTTGCGGGGTATCTGCAATAATCTGGCCCGGGGGAATACCGCTGAAGCCGTTACGATTTGCGATGAGACCCCGGGCCCAGTGGCCTATATTGTCCGAACCGCCATCGTGAATCGAGAGGCGGGTTTGGAGGGGATGCGGGAGGCGGTGAATCAGGCTGGCCGCACAGAAATTTCGCGCATGGAACGGCGGTTGACGGTATTGGCCACCGTTGCTCAAGTGGCCCCGTTGATGGGGCTGTTGGGGACCGTATTGGGGTTGATCCGGGCGACGCTGGTGGTGCAACAGCAGGCGCCCCTGGTGCAGTCGGCCGATATGGCCCGCGGCCTGATGGAGGCGCTGGTTTCGACGGCCGCCGGGTTGACCGTGGCGATTCCCTGTTATGTCGCCTTCAATTTCTTATTGGCCCGGGTTGAAAAGATTGTTCTGGATATGGAGCATGCCGCCTCGGAGATTCTGGGTTTCCTGGGTGTTTCGCGGCCCGGTGGAACCCCGGAGGAGGGACCGCATCCATGACGGTTCCAGCTCGAACGACCCGATGGACGGTGTCCGGATTTCGCCGGTATCGCCCGGAGAATCGCATCAGCCGGGGAATGGTGGGGGCGGCCCCCTGGGTGAATGTGGTGCTATTGCTGGGCCTGTACGCCTATTTTTCGGAGCCCTACGTAATGCAGCCCGGAGTCCGGATTGAACTTCCCTCCGCGCCGTTTACGGGCGGGTCGCCCTACGGCCATAACCTGGTGGTGATGGTTCAAGATGAACCCGCGAAGGGCGGTCGGCGGGAGGTTGTTTTTTTCAATGACGAGCGATTTGCCCTGGCCACCACCGGCTCTCTCGAGCGCCTGTCCAATCACTTGGGGCGGGCGGTGCGTCAACGTCCCGATGTGCCCCTGGTCATCGAGGCCGACCGGCAGATTCAACATGGAACCGTGGTGCAATTGTTCGATTTGGCGGAGCAGGCGGGTTTCAATGAGGTGACCGTCGCCACCTTGCCTGCGCGTTGACCGGAGGTTCGCTGATGCGGGTGACCGAATCCTATATTAAACCAATTTCCTTGCGGAATGTGATCTACTCCGCCATGATCATCGCGGTCGGATGTTTCGGACTGTGGGGATTCTGGGGGAGCGCCATTCCCGCGCATCGGCCCCTTCCCGCCCGCTCGGCGATGATCGTCCGGTACTCTCCCCGTGCCGCCGGGACGATGGGGGTGACCTGGTCGTCGGTGCCGATCGGATTGCCAAACCGGATCGGGTTCGATGGAGCCGCTCAACGGGAAGATTCGCGGTTTCAGGCCTTTTTGACGCCGCCGCCACTCCCGGTGGAGTTGGGGGGCGATCCCAAGGGGGATCGGGTGGATCGATTTGAGTCGGTGTTGGAATGGGCCATCAATGGCCGTCCGACCCCGGTCCGCTATGTGCCGGTCCCGGTTGAGCCGCCGGTTTTTGCGCCGATGCCTTCCCGCGGGCGGTCCTTGATCGAGTATGACTGGATGGATGAGCTTCAAGGAATAACCTGGCTTTCGGCTCCGGTGATTGACGACGCATCGATCCGATCGCGGACCAAACCGGTGTCGCTCATGGCGTGGGTTGTTTTGGCGGCGGGCGGCTGGGTGGACCATGTTTTTTTGGAGAGCCCCTCCGGCCGGGCTGATGTGGACCGGGTGGTGGTCCGGGGATTATTGACCCTGCGGGGGCCGGCGGGGCGCGCGGGACGATCGGGGCGGGTCCGGGTGTCGTTGGCGGGGATGGAGACGACGGGCCCCTCGAGGATTGTGGATAAGGAGTGAACCGAATGGAAATCAAAATTGTCAAGTGGGCTCCGGGTCTGCCGGTGCCGGCGGTGGTGGCTCAACTCAAGCGGCCGGCCTTCGATTTAACGGCCGAAAATACCGCCCGTCAGGTGCTGGAAGATATCCGGCTCAACGGCGATGCCGCCGTGCTGAAATATATCGCCCAATTCGACGGGGCCACGCTCAAACCGACGGAACTGATGGTTCCAACGGCCGATCTGGCCGCCGCGCGGGAGATCGTCGACCCCGATTTCAAGGTCGCCGCCCGCGAAGCCCACAAGCGGATTGCGGCCTTTGCCAAGGCCGGCATGAAAAAAGATTGGACCACCTTCAGCCCCAAGGGCGGTACGCTGGGAGAGCAATTCTCGCCTTTGGATCGGGTCGGGGTGTATGTTCCCGGCGGAACCGCCCCGCTGGTTTCCACCGTGTTGATGACCGTGACCCTGGCGAAGACGGCGGGGGTTCAAGAGATCGTGGTTTGTACACCGGCGGATCGCAATGGACAGCTCAATCCCTATCTCTTGTTTGCGCTGGAATTAGCGGGTGCGACCGAAGTTTACCGGGTGGGGGGGATTCAGGCCATCGGGTTGATGGCCTATGGTACGGCGACGGTGCGCAAGGTTCAAAAAATCGTGGGACCGGGCGGAACGTATGTTACCGCGGCCAAGCGGTTGGTCTATGGGGAAGTGGCGCTGGACTTGGTTGCCGGTCCGAGCGAAATCGCGATTTTGGCCGATGAAACCGCCGCGCCGGAATGTGTGGCCGCCGACCTGCTGTCCCAAGCCGAGCATGGGACCGGCCATGAAAAATCCCTGTTGGTCACCAATTCCAACAGCCTGGCCACGGCGGTTCGCACCGAAATCTTCCGCCAATTGGAGAAGTTGAGCCGGCGCGAGTTGATTTTGAAGGGGTTGGAGCGGGGAACCCTGCTGGTAGTTGTCAATACCCTTGACGACGGAATGGAACTCTGCAACCAGTTTGCGCCGGAACACTTGGAGATCATGGTCCGGGAGCCGCGCAACTGGTTGCGCAAGGTCCGGGCGGCCGGCGCGGTATTTGTCGGGATGTGGACGCCCGAAGCGGTTGGCGATTTTGTTGCGGGTCCGAGTCATGTGTTGCCGACCGGGGGGACTGCGACGATGTTTTCAGGATTGACGGTGGATGAGTTCCGACGGCGCACCAGTTTTATGGCCTATACCCGGGCCGATTTGCAGGAAACCCTGCCCGTGATCGAGGCGTTTGCCCGGGTGGAAGGATTGGACGGGCATGGCCAGTCGGCCCGGATCCGGTTTCGGACCCCATGAAAAATAAACTGATTCGCGATTCGGTTCAGGTCATGACGGGATATACTCCCGGCGAACAGCCGAAAATCCCCGGCCTGATCAAGCTGAACACCAACGAAAATCCCTATCCGCCATCGCCGCGGGTGGCGGAGATTTTTCGTACGCTCAATCCGAGTGACTTGCGTCGATACCCTGATCCCGTCAGTCAGGCCCTGCGGGACCAGATCGCGTCCTTGCATGGATGCGCGGTGGATCAGGTCTTTGCCGGGAATGGGTCGGATGAAGTTCTGGCGCTGTGTACCCGGGCGTTTGTGGAAGATGATGAACGGATGGCCTCGTTCAATCCCTCATATTCGCTGTATCCCATTTTGGCTGAAATTCGAAAGGTGCCTTTCGACTGGGTCGAGTTGCCGGCGGATTTCGGCTGGACCCGGCCGACGATTTCGGCGGCCTTGTTTTTTTTGACCCAGCCCAATGCGCCGACGGGCGTCTGCTATCCGCGGGATCAGGTGGCTGAATTTTGCCGAACCTTTCCGGGCGTGGTGTTGATTGACGAAGCGTACGTCGATTTTGCGGATGGGCATTGCCTGGATCTGGCCTTGAGCCTGCCGAACGTGCTGGTTTTGAGGACCCTGTCCAAGGCGTATTCGCTGGCGGGCTTGCGCTTGGGTTATGTGGTCGGCGATCGGGCCTTGATTGCCGCCCTGTTCAAGATCAAGGATTCCTATAACGTCGATCTGTTGACCCAACGAATTGCCCAGGCGGCGTTGGAGGACCAGGAGACTTTGCGGGAAAATGTCCGCCGGATCCGGGCCACGCGCGAACGGCTTGTGGGGGGACTCCAGCGGCTGGGTTTTGACGTGACGCCCTCCCAGGCGAATTTTGTCTGGGCGCGACCTCCGCGCGGGGGGGCGCAGACGGTTTTCGAGGAACTTCGCGCGCAAGAGGTGCTGGTGCGCTATTTCCCCGGCCCCCGCACCGGCGACTATTTGCGCATTACGGTCGGGACGGATGGGGAGATCGACCGGTTATTGACGTTGTTGGGGGAGATTCTTGCTTAAAGAATTGTTTTGGGGAACCACCATCACGCTTTCGCATAGATCCCGCGGCTGACGCGCTTTAAATAGCCCAATTTGGTCCGGCACTCGCGAATCGGACTCAGTCCTGTGCCCACCATTCGATCCTGAAGGTTCTTGGGCGCCAAAACCTTTACGTCCGGTATCCAGGAGAGCACCCACCGGATCAATTCCTTGCACCCCGTGGTCTCCATCCGCATTTCGACTCGGCCATCACCCAGCACATTCCCGACAAAAGCTTTCAGCTTGTCGGTATTATGGGTGGTACAGCAACAAGATGCGCGGCCAGCGCGACCCACAGGCGGTCGGGGAGGGCCAGGTCGCCGTCGTCACGGCCGGAGAGGTGATCGAACGGATTCTCCGTCACCTCGGTTATGGACGCAAGGCGTCCGGGTTCACTTCGGAACCGATCTCCCCAACCAACCGGTGGTCATCGAGCCTTGCCTCGATGATCCCTTCCCCGACTACAATACCGAACCGGTACTGGATTACGCGAACGGCTGAAACTTCGTGGGTGAAACCGGTCTGGACTTCTTTGGCTTTTGAAAGGCAAAAGACGCCCCTTTCCCGGATGTCCGGGGCAGCCCCAGACATCCCGGAAAGGGTGTTAACCTGAACTTGACTTTCCACCCCTATCCGGGCCCCCTTTTTCATGAAGGCGCTCCTTCATGCTGGCCTCCACGGGTGTGTACCCGTACTCCCCCCAAAAGCGGTTTCTTATCAATCAGGGCAATTTGATATTCAGGCCAAAATATTGAATATTGGCCGTGACCGGGACGGAGGACGTGACAATTCCGGATGCGGCATAGTCCTCTTCATTTAACGGGGTCCAGGGCGGATTGAGGGTGTAGGAGGTTACAATGGAGTAGACCCGGCGACCCGTTCGCGGGTAGGCGATTTCCATCCGGTTATTGGATGGATTGTAACGGGTTTCCGTGATCTGGGGATAGGAATCCTCGTCGGTCGGATCGGTATCAGCCAGAAATTCCTCCAAGTGAGTGGCGCCATCTTCGTCGTCATCCCGGTCGGGTTCGAGTCCATTGAGGAGTCCGGTAAAGAAGAACTCAAAGCCATCGCCCATTCCGTCGCCGTCGGAATCGAGCAAGAGATAGGGGGAAAACTCCGAGGTGTTCGACCGCAGGGAATTATGGGCCAGTGCGGACACCGTATTGGGGGGAATGGGAGGAGAAGGGACGACCGCGGTAAAGGCGAAATTTCCGGAACCATCCGTTATGCCATTGATTGCGCCCAGCCGAGTATCCGCTCCCCCATATCCTTTGGGATGCGGCCCCCGACTCCCATAAAATTCAATCCAAACAGGAGTTGACGGTGTACTGTTCAGGCTCCCCTCAATGGTGATTTGGGTCCCATTGTTGGTGGCCCAGGTCAGAATCGGATGGTTTTGCAAATCATTGGGGCCCCCGTCGCCATCGAGCATATCATTGGGCGTATGACCATTGGGCCATCCCATTGACGCGCCCAGATCGATTTCGAAACCCTGGTTTTCGTAAACGGCATTCCCCAGCAGTGAATTGCCGACTCCGCTATTAACCAGGATGCCGACCAACGTATTAAAGGCGATGGTGTTACTGCCGGGTGACGCGACCGAACCGAAGGAATTAGAGTCCGATGAGGAGATGAAAATCCCATTTTCGCCATTGCCTAACCGGCGCAGTCCCGAGAGATCGGTTCCCACGCGATTGCCGTAAATCGAATTGGAACGGCAATTAAGCAGCGAAAGTCCAGAACCCCAGTTCCCGGATATAAGATTCGCCTGGCCCGGATTGAGGCCCCCCACCTGGCATTTTTCAACCGCCCATAAGAGGAGGCCGGATCCGTTGGGGACCGGGTCTTGTCCCCCGGCATTTAAGCCGATCGTATTGCCTTCAATCGTCGTTCGGGATCCTTGAATCCATAAACCCTCCTGGGCGTTGCCCGAGATGAGATTGCCTAAAAGAGGAGCCCCTATCCGGTTTGAGAAGGACTGCCAGTCAATTTTAATTCCAGGGCCCAGGTTGGCCAGGGCTTGAGACCTATTGAGAGTGGTGCCGATGGTGTTGGCGGTAATTACGCAACCGGTTGCAGCGACGAGGCTGATACCCGCCATTTGATTTCCTGAGATCGTATTGCTTTGGACCAGGCATCCCGTGATGTTTTCGATGGAAATTCCATGACTTCGGTTGGAAATGACGGTGGATCTTGCACTGATTCCGATGGCGTTGTTCTCGATTTCTGTGTCGGTCGAGCGGGTCAGATAAATTCCATTATTATTGCCCCCGATGATGTTCTGGGCATTCGACGAACTTCCCCCAATCCGGGTGGAACTGCATTCGGATATCTTGATTCCCTCTGCGACATTGGGCACAACCATTTGGTTGGTTCCGATGCCGATGAAATTCCCTGAAATTTCAGTTTGGGAACAATGCTGAAGGTCAATTCCGATACCCGAACTGCCGCCGATCAGGTTGCGATACCCGGTGAAGGCTCCACCGATGAGGGTGCCCTGTGAGTTTTCCACCCGGATGGCCGCATACGCGGAAGATCCATTGCCGGGCCCAATCCAACCGCTGTCGTCGATTCCGACTGAATTGCCCTGGATCGTTGTGTTGTCCGAGGCGGCGATCAGGATGCCATTGAAGGCGCTTCCGCAAATAACATTGCCCGCCCGGTTGACGGGTGAATCGATCCCCCCGAGCGTGTTGGAGAAGCCCCCGCCCTGAACGGCGATACCGTGCAATCGATTTGATAAAACGGCGGAGCCAAATCGATCGACTCCGATGAAATTGCCCTGAACCACGCACTGGATCGCCTGCGTCCCGCTGATCGTGATTCCCCCGTCATTGGCGCAAATGACATTACGTCCGATTCCGTCGATATGAGCGGTTCCAATCATTGTGCGCGGGGCGAGGGTGAAGATTCCGGCCCCGCCATTTCCGAGCGGCCAAAGCACTTGGGCATCGGTTCCGATGAAGTTACCGGTAATCAAGGTGTCGGATGCGGGGGCACTGATCCAAATGCCGCCTGACCCATTGCCGGAGATGACGTTGCCGGCGCCGGGACTATTCCCTCCAATCTGGGTATGGGTTCCTGTATCGACCCGGATGCCGAACAGTCGGTTGCTCAGCATCAGATTCCCGGCGGCATTCAGACCGATGTAGTTGGCCCGGATGATGTTCTGGTCGGGATTCAAGCCGGTAATCAGAATTCCATGAGAGCCTCCGGCAATGACATTCCGATCATTGGTTGAAGTGCCGCCGATCGTGTTGGCCGTTGCCCCGTCGATCTGGACGGTGGAGTCCCGATTGGTCAGGACCCGGTTCCCGCTGGCGTCAACGCCCAGATAATTGGCGCAAATAATGTTGCCGGCGGCGCCGCTCAGATAAACCGCTGAATAGTTCGCGGCCATGACGTTGCCCCCCCCATTGGTGGTGCCGATGAAGTTGCCGTCAGCATTTAAAACATAAACTCCATAGCTGTTACGCAAGGCGTTGGTGCCGGTGGAATCCACCCCGATATAATTTCCGATGACCCAGTTGTTCGAGGTGCCCGATTGCTGGATCTGAACCCCGGCTCCGCCATTGGCGGCAATGATGTTACGCTCGCTGCCTTGGGTACTTCCGATCCGGTTGGCACACGCCTGGCCCTCGATCAAGATGCCGGATTGCATATTGGCCATCATTTGAATACCCCCCCGCCGAACCCCAATCCAATTACCGAGGATCGCATTGTTCGTTGTTCGCGTGCCCGTGAGGTGGAGGCCAAACTGGGTGTTCCCTCCAAATAAACAGGCCAG
The DNA here is from genome assembly GCA_964497135.1 of uncultured Verrucomicrobiota bacterium. Classification (GTDB taxonomy): domain Bacteria; phylum Verrucomicrobiota; class Kiritimatiellia; order CAIKKV01; family CAIJXV01; genus CAIJXV01. Next base: position 9,155 of record CAZCDO010000038.1, on the reverse strand, counting down.
CCAGTTGGTTCCGCCAACGGTGGAGTTGGGTGATTCATAGATCTGAACCCCGGCTTGCCCGTTGCTGACCGACTCGCAATTCATCAGGACGGTATTAGAGGCGTAATATAATTGCAGCCCGCTCCCGAGCCAGTCAGCGAAGCGCAATCCGTTGAGGATACAGTTGTTGGTCGCAATCCGCAGGCCATTGACGACTCCGGCAACCCCGGTGCCGCTGATCTCAATAAACGGGGTGCCCTTGAACAGGGCATTGGATCCGTAAATTGTCACGGGTGCCCTAACCGTCGGTAGGCTGCCGGTTGCTGTGATCCGGGTCGGGGTCGTGAATGTAAAATTAATGATATCCGCATTCTGATTGGTGTTTGCCTGGGTGATGGCGTAACGCAGGGTCCCCGGGGTTAGGGTGTCGGCGGAAGAGGTGACAGTATAGGTCGCAGCCTTGAGCATCCCGGCGCACAGACTGATCGAGAGCAATCCCAGTTTGCAGTAAGACCAGAGATCCCCGGGGAAGAAGCCAAAATAAATAACCTTATGATTCACCGTCGGGTCTCCTCTGTGATTAAAGGGTCAGGTTTCATTTTTTGCATCGCCTTTGTTATCCCGCAGCTACATTTGTCGGGTAATTCCGAGCCGTTGGGTCGCCATAAAGTGCCAGGAACAGTTTAATAGTCGATCGTTTCGCTTGAAACAAGCTAATAGTGGAGGCATGGGGCGAGTTGCCGGTGGATTTCGGCTGGACCCGGCCGACGATTTCAGCGGCCTTGCTTTTTTTGACCCAGCCCAATGCGCCGACGGGCGTCTGCTATCCGCGGGATCAGGCGGCGGAATTTTCCGAGCCTTTCCGGGCGTGGTGTTGATTGACGAAGGCCAACGCCGATTGGAAGTAGGTTTTAACCCGCTCTTGACTTTCCACTCCTATCTCGGCACACTTTTTCTTATGAAACCGCGTCTTCATACGGGCTTCCACGCGTGTGCCTTCCCTGCGAAGCTCCTTGAGCGAAGCGAGTTGCCCATGCCGCGCCCAAAGCGATTTTTGTCTTTTTAAGATGACGAATGATGTGCAAACCACGGTGGTTCCGGCTTTCAGGGATCGGAAGGCGGGTCTGATTGCCTTTGGAATCGTACTTATTCTATACGGCGTACTCTGTCTGCTTATGGTGCCGGTGATGTTGTTCAGCCTGTCCGCGGCGTCTTCACTCAAGGCGGGATCGGTTGCTCCCATGACCGCGGGCACGATGATTTCGGCCGTGCTGGTCTATGTCTTGGAGGCGGCTTGGTTCATCGGACTCGGAATTGGATCCATTCTGGCCCGCCGATGGGCCAGGGCACTCCTGCTGATCACCTCGTGGTATGGGTTCATTTTTGGGATTCTGACTCTGGGCTTCATCCTCCTTTTCCTACCCACCCTGTACGACTCTCTGAGTGCAAACGGACAGATGTCCCGGCAGATGGTTTCCGTCATGCAGTACGTGATGATCGGCCTGATGGTTGTATTCTGCATCATTATGCCGGGACTCTTTGTTCTGTTCTACGGCAGCCGGCATGTAAAAGCGACCTGTGAATACAGAGACCCCCACGTTCGTTGGACTGACCAATGCCCTCTGCCTGTCCTTGCGGTGAGCCTGATGGCTGGATTCATGGTTCTCTGCCTGCCGATGATGGGGGCCTATGGATGGGCGGTCCCATTCTTCGGGACCATTCTTTCCGGTGCGAAGGGGGGCGCGGTCATCCTGGTCACCATGGTTCTTCTTGGCTATGTGTCCCGGGGTTTATACCAATTGAACATGAAGGCTTGGTGGGGTGCGTTGATCCTGGTCATCGTTTGGGGGGCAACCTGTGGCATCACCTTCTCCCGCGTCAAACTGATGGATTTCTATTCGGCGATGAACCGTCCGAGCCAGGAGTTGGAGATGATGAAGCCGTTTACGGTTTCCCTGGAATCCAAGATGGTCCCGTTTTGTGCGCTGTGGATGCTGGTCGCATTGGCTTACCTTTTTTACATACACAGATATCTGGCCGCCAGGGTAGGGCGCCTCCCGGTGGGGGATGAGCCGTCCAGGGTCGTGCCCCTTCAGCCATCGGCTCCGCCCCTGCCGATGGCAAAGGCGCAAGCGGGCGCCCCATCCGGCGGCGGCGGGCTTGCAATCGCGAGTCTCGTGCTCGGAGTCATGGCGGTATGTCTTGGTATTTTCGTGATTGGCGGTGTGTTGGGAATAATTGGGCTCATTCTCGGGATTATCCACCTGGCTCGAAACCGTTCTCACCGCCTGCTGGCGGGATGCGGTGTTGGGCTGTCCATCCTGGGATGCGTGCTGGCCTCTGCCATTCTCGGGGTGTGCTTCAGCTCCTTGAAGTCCATCCGGTCGATGTCGCGCATGACCCATCAGGAGCGTTACACCCAATCCGTCAGGGAACTGTCCGACCCGGCAACGCCTGAAATCAAAAGATTCTACGCATTGAATGGTGCGGCGAAGGATGCGTTCAATCTCGGAAAAACGGAGGAAGCCCGGGCCTATGCCGAGGAGCTATCCCGTATCCTGGAGCGTTTCAAAGACAACTGGAACTACGGCAATGCGGTGCAGGATAGCAACCTCGTTCTGGGACGAATCGCGGTGTCAGAAGGGGATTTGGTAAAGGCCAAGGACTATCTGCGCAAGGCCGGAGACAGCCCGGGTTCCCCCCAAATGAATTCCTTTGGCCCCAACATGAGCCTTGCAAAAGACCTGCTTGAACAAAATGAAAAGCAGGCGGTCCTGCACTACTTCAAGCAGTGCGCTAAGTTCTGGAAGATGGATGATGGGAAGCTGAATACCTGGGCAAAAGAAGTCGAGTCCGGTCAGATCCCCGATTTCGGGGCTAATTTGGTTTACTGACAGCCCCTGAGGGCTCGATGGTTAGTTTGTTGAAAAACATTGGGTTCCACAAGTGGAGTGACACGCTCCGTCGTGTCCACCGGTTTTTTTACAGGTTCGGATTCGCCGAGGTGTTATCTCCCTGCCGCAAGGCTTCATAGAGAACGATGCCGGCGGAGGTGGCCAGATTCAGCGAGCGAACGGGGCCGGGCTTCATGGGAATTCCAGCGACTTGGGGGGCATACCGGGTGAGGATGGCATCATCGAGTCCGCGCGATTCACTTCCGAAAACAAGAATATCGCCGGGTCGGTAACGGATCTGGTCATACCGGCGAATCCCGCCGGTGCTGAAGAAGTGGCAACGCGCGAGGGGGACGGATTGTTCGAAGGCGGCTAAATTGAGATGTTGAATCACCTCGACATCCTTCCAGTAATCGAGGCCCGCGCGACGCAGAGCGGATTCACTCAGACGAAAACCGAGGGGGCCGACTAAATGGAGTCGGGTTCCTGTGGCGAGGCAGAGGCGTCCGATATTGCCGGTGTTTTGCGGGATTTCGGGTTCAATGAGGGCGATGTCGAATCCGGGTTCAGGCCATGTGAAAGGCAAATCGGCGCGACGGGTATGGAGGGTCTTGGTCATGTCCGATTCTATTAACCCGGATAGGCTCGAAGGTCAAATTAGATTTACTCGATCTTTTGGCTGGAGGGCGACGGGCCCCCGTCGCCGGGGCGCCCTGGATTTACGGCGGCCGGGCCGTCCGCCCTCCAGTTCGGTTGCGGGCGAAACCCGCTTTAAGATTATTCGGGCCTCACACTGCCGGCGGCAATCCGTTCCTGTCTCCATACTGGACCCACAAAGTACACGATCTCATCCACCCCGAATCCTTGGACAAACCGGTTTACCGCGCAATTATTCTCGCGCAATTCGGCATCCGTCATCGATGAACAGGCAAAGATCACAGAATTGGCGAAACTGACCCGGTGCCCATGGGCCGTGAAAAGCCGAAGGTCTGAACCGAGTTGATTCCTGGCCGGATCGTCGAACCGGCCGTAACGCCAGTGGATCAGCTTGACATCCGGGGGGAGTAACGGCGCAAGGTCGTCAAAATGCCGCCGCCATACCCCGGGAATAGTACAGGAATACAAATCTAAATGCGTATTACGCGCCTGCACCCGGTCATACAAGGAGGAAAGGAATGTCAAACCCGTTTGCCAGAACCAGGACATTCGTTCCGCTTCGTCCTGCTCCGCCAAGTCGCGGCCGGTCTCCGCGCGATAGGTTTTTGCACAGTGGATGCAATGGCAGTATTCGCCGACTTCGGGGGGATGCAGGAAGACCCCCGAGAAGCCCTGATAGCGATCCAGTACTTCATCCAGCACATCGGAAACAAACAGTTGTGCCTGTGGATGATTGTGACACATGGCGCATTTCCAGCGTTGACCGTCCGCGTGCACCCCCGCCAGGTCCGGGTACACCTGCAACGCCCGGTCGCAATGCCCGGTGGTGGAAAAACCGGCCACGACTTCCAGCCCAATGCGGGCGGCATGATCGAGCACCGACTGCAGGAACTCATGTGTAACATTGACGTGGTCCGGTTCCACAAGCTGGGGATATTTGTGGCTGGGATACGGCAATTCAAACCCGTTCATCAGTAAATACAGGCGTTCTGACCCCACCATCTTTAGCGTATCCAGTTTCCGTCGCCACGCATCCAGATTCCAGGAGAAGCTCCAGTCCGCTGGATCGGCACTGACTTCCGCCGCACGGCGCCATTTCGGATCAATCCGATCAAGTGGCACATCGCTCAACAGGTAATCGCCCCGGCCCAGGAATAGATAGTGCGACATCATGGCGGCTCGTTTCGGAGACGGAGCATTACCGGACAGAGGCCGGTCGTGTAAAACAGGAATCCCCGGAGATGATGGACACGGCTTGCGGTCATATTTCATGAGTGATCAAAAATAGCACGGAACGGATCGGGCGGGAAAGTGTTTTTAGTAAAAGATTTGACCCTTTTCGATGAAGATACACGGTTTTCACGAATCTATTGGTAGGGCGCTTTCGCCGAAAGCGCCGCGGCGACCTCGGCGATGCCGCCCTGCCTTATGGGTTGCGGGCGAAGCCCCCCTTATCGAATTTCAATTGCTGATCCCGGAAGGAGTTACATTGACTTTCCATCCCTATTCCGGCACATTTTCTCGATGAACGAAATTCTTCCTGCTGGCCTTTACGGGGGTGCCTGCCCAGCGAAGCTCCCCGAGCGAAGCGAGGTGCCCAGGCCGCTCGGGAAACGATTTTTTGTCAATAATCGGAGCCAAAGATGACCATTATCGAGCCGCACATTCACATGTATTCACGGACGACGGATGATTATGTCGCCATGTATAAAGCGGGGATCCGGGCTTGTGTGGAGCCCTCTTTCTGGATGGGAACCAATCGTCGATATGCCGGCACGTTTTTCGATTATTTCCAGTTGATCCTGGAATTCGAGACCGTTCGCGCCCGTCGTTTCGGGATCGACCATTATGCCGCGGTTTCCTTGAATCCCAAGGAAACTGAGGACCGTGTTTTAACGGACGAAGTGCTCTCGGGTTTGGCTCCTTATCTCGATCATCCCCGTTGTGTGGCGGTGGGCGAAATCGGATTCAACCTGATCACGCCGAATGAAGAGTATGCCTTTGTCCGCCAACTCCGCATGGGTATTGAGCGAAAGATGCCGATCATTATCCATCTTCCACACACCCAGAAACCGGCGGGAGTCAAGCGTATCGCGGAAATTTTAAAAGGGGAAGGGGCGCTGGTCGATCGAACCCTCATCGATCACAACACCGAAGAAACGATCCGGCAGAGTCTGGATACGGGGTGTTACAGCGGGATGACGGTTTACCCGATTTCAAAGCTGGATCCCGAGCGTGTTTCGGAGATTATCCGGCAATATGGGGTCGAGCGAATGATCGTGGATGGATCGGCGGACTGGGGGGTTTCGGATCCGCTGAGCCTGGTGAAGACCGTGGCACACATGCGGGACCGGGGACATTCCGAGGTGACGATCCAGACCCTGGTCTATGACAATCCGATGGCTTTTTACGCTCATTCGCCGAAGTGGAAGCCGGAGTTGACCATTTCGCCCCTGGATCCCCGCGAATTCCAACGGTGAGGGTCGGGGTCTTTTTCTGACCTTACAATCAAGGTTTGACCCGGACCGGTGTTCCGGTCACGATCATTGAAACCATCTTTCGGGCATTCCAGTTGGCCAGCCGGAAGCATCCGTGGGACTCGGTTTTGCCGATATCTTCCGGAATCGGAGTGCCATGAATGCCGTATCCCGGTTTATTCAAGCCGATCCAGGCGACTCCGACCGGATTGTTGGGGCCGCCCGGGATGATCAATTTGCCGCGCAACGTCCGGGCCTCCGGGCTTTCCGGGAAAACGGCGGGATCGAAAACATAGATCGGGTCCACTGCGGCCTTGAGGATGACGAGATCTCCGACGGGCCGGCGGGCCTCATCCGCTCCGATGGAGCAGGGAAAGTGGGCGATCAGGGAATTATTGGTGGAGTATGCGCGGAGCCACTTATTCGAGAGACTGATTTCAAGCCGGGCGGCAAAAGGCGGGCGTTTACCCCGTAAATCGGGAACCTTCAGAAACGTTCCCACCGGCGGGTTGGGCCAGGGGGCGGTGGGATTTAATCGAACCAAGGCGGCCTGCGCCAGATGGAATTTTTCGGCGATGGACTCCTGTGCGGTTTCATATCCAAGCGAAAAGACTTTGGATTTTTCCTTCCAAGTGATGGGGAGGGGCGCCAGATTCACGTAGTCGACGGGATCGACTGGATAGTCAACGAGCAGATTTTGGAGGTCGCCCAGGGTGGCCCGGGTGGCGGGATCGGGTGAGCCGGTCGGAGGGAGACGATTGACGGTTTGCCAGGCAGCCAACGCCTGGCGGCTTTGGCGACCCCAGCGGCCGTCCAGGCAGCCGGGCGAAAAATGGCGGCGGTCCAATTGAATTTGGAGAGCCAGGTTTTCCAGAAAAAGGGCGTGCGCTTCGGCCGGGGAGAGAGTCGGTTGTTCGGGTGCCGGAGGGGAATGGGGTTGGGAAGACGTGGGTCGGGGAGAATATTGGGGGGCCTTTGAGGGAGTCGGGATCGGACCCGCGAGGGGCGGTTTATTTGTTGGGGGCGCTGGTGGATTGGCTTCGGGCTGGATAATTTGAGCCGGGGGAATTTGCCAGTCTTCGGTCGCGGCCGATAGTGCAACGGCATAGCAACAGGGAATGCCTGGCAGCATCACAACGACAGCGATGGAGAGGTGCAAAAGGCAACAACGAAACATGGCAATTCCCCGATGAACTGAATCGGGGGAAAATAGCCTATTTGCGTTAAAGATGCACGTTTATTTCCGTGTTGTCCTCAACACGGAAATATGGCTAAGGGGCCAGGATGCCGGCGCCGCCGACGGCCGCGACGACTTCCGCTTTCACGGGCAAGCCCTTGGCTTTGTAGTATTTTTCGGCCAGATGATCGACCACCTGCTTCGCTTGGGCGGCTTTTACCAGCGCGATCATACTTCCGCCCAATCCAGCGCCCACGAGCCCGGCGCCGACGACGCCCGGAATTTCGAGCGCGAGATCGACGAGCATGTCGATTCCCGGAACCGAGACATTATATCCGCCCGGTTGGGCCCAGAGATGGGCGCCCGCCACCCGGCGGGGATCGCCGGATTCGAGATCCGCGATCAGGCGATCCATCAGGGCATCGGGATAATCCTTGTCCACCGGAACCATTTCGCCCTTGACCAGACGGGTCACACGGTCGCCGTCATGGTGCAGGGTGATGAGGCGGCCATATCCCTCGATGTCGCCGGCCTTGATCATTTCGAGGCAGAGGTTGGAGCGGATACATTCCGAGATCCCGTACATGCAAACCCGACGGACTTTGTATCCATCCTGGGGTTCATTGTGGGAGCGGAAGATATTTTCGATGTCGGTTTTCTTTTCCGGGAGGAGGGCGAGGATATTGGCGCGGGAAACGGTTTCCGGCAGGCGCTTGATGATCCGCATGACCTCCGCTTCGGAGATGCCGAGATTTTGGGGCGTGATGTCGCGCAGATGTCCCATCTTATCGGACAGGGTCGGGTTTTGTTTGCGAGCCAGCCAGAGCCCGAAGGCATAGGCGGCAAGCGGCATGTTGTAACCATCCTTGGCGCCGGCCTGCTTCTTGGCTTCGACCAGGCTGTCGGCGAGGACCACCCGGTATCCGGCGGGGAACGGAACGACCTCCAGCGAGAAGGGGAACGACGTCATGTGGACGATACTGTTGGTGCGCCCCATCCGGATGGCGGCATGATCGCCGAAGCCGCCCCGGGTTCCGACGTACCACTCGGCAAAGCCGCAGTGTTCGCAGAACTTCATCGGGTCCATTTCCAATCCGTTGACATGCAGGGCGGCCAGCCCTGCGCCCACCACGAGACAGGAGGAGGTGCTGAGTCCCGCCGCGGGGGGGACATTGCTGGCGATCATGACATTCATGCCCTTGAAAGCGGGCGTGAAACGACCGTGCTCATCGGTATTGAGATGCTGGAAATAGAGGACCCCGGCGCGGACGTAATTCGAGAAGGTAATCCGGGGGTTGCCTTTGCGTTTCTCCAGTTCCTCATGGCACCAGGTATCCCAATTGGCGATTTTGCAGCCCTGGGGCAGACAGGCGCCGATGCCGAAGGATTCTTCGGGGAACTTCTCGCCATTGACATCGCGGAGAATGACCTGATCATCTTCGCGGGGTTCGACGACGAAGAAGGCTTCCTTGATCGCGATGGGGTTGACCGAGCCGCCGCGATGGTCGACGTGCATGCCGAGCATGTTGACGCGACCGGTGGAGCGGACGACGAAGACCGAGCGGTCCGCTCCGTAGGAGCGGGCGAATTCGTCGATCGCTTGCCGGAGCAAGTTGAGCGGTTTTTCAATCAGATCCGCTCCGCCGTAGAGATCGGCGATCTGACTGACGAGCGGGCTTTGGGGACTGGCGAGCCAGGCTTTCCATTGGGCGAGCGGGTGTCGATGGGCGAGGGGCATGGAATGTCCTTGTGTTAAATATCAGGTGTTAACGGTAAACCGGCCGTTTTTGAAACTCACGCCGGGGCCCTTGAGCGCGTCGATCCGGGCGGCGGGGATATTGAGCAGTTTGAGCTGGTTCTCAAATCCGACTTTCCACAGATCGGCTTCCGACAGGAGGTTGAGCGAGGCGAGGTGATTCATGCATTCGATGATGGTTGAATGCGAGCCGGCCAGGCTCTTGGACTGTTCCG
>CAZCDO010000037.1:0-26092 GCA_964497135.1 uncultured Verrucomicrobiota bacterium | reverse complement strand
TTGATCGCATTGCGGGAGAGGTGGCAATGCCCGCCGCCCCAGCGGGTGGCGTCAAAGGAGATCATTTCCGCTTCCGGTCCCATCCCACTCCGGAGAAAGATCTGGCCGGCCGCGCTGAAATGGCGGCTGGGTTGGCGGTCCTCATCCCAGGCGGGTCCGGTGAGGGCTGCCTTTTTGATAAGGGCGTTGCGTTGTTGTCGCAGGTCCCGGAGGGAATGCTGGATGGTTTCGCTTTTTGCATCGTCGGGAGGGGTCCAGACGCCGCCGTCATGGAGGCCGAAGCTTCCGCCATCCGGCGCTGAGCTGAACAGGAGGTAGTCCCACATGCGGGCAACCCGTTCGCTGTCGAGCTTCAGACCCAATGGGGGGCGCGCTTGGGCCAGACGCCAGAGGGAGGTGAAAACGTGACACATCCATCCATGGTAGCTGGGATTATGTTCGGCATGCGCCCCATCGGGATGGATTTGCCGATGAAACGTTTCGTTGAGATTGCGCACGGCGAAGGAGAGATGCTCGTCCAGATGGCCCGGCAGAAAAAGTCCACAGGTGAGCAGGGTGTCCAGTTGACTGATGCGCCAGTTCCCGATGGGCGTCAGGTGGGTCCGGAGGAAGGCGAGTTGGCCGCGGCAGGATTCGATGACGCGCTGGAGAAACGGTTCGTCGAATACCTCCGGACAATTGAATCGCGCGATGGCGGGAAGCCAACCCCGGTGGGTCAACTGTCCGAGTCGGATCGAAAGGTTGAGCGTATTATCGCCGGCGGCCAGGGATCCATCGGCGCGGTAATCATGCTGGGCGATCCAATCTTCGATCAGGGCCCGAGCCAGGCGGGGCAATTCCGGATCGGGCTGCTCCTCATGACAGACGCAGAGATGAGCCAGGCAATAAAACCGGTTGAGTTGGGCCGGCCATTCGGCATGTTTGATGTGGCGGCCGGACCAGTCGATGTTGGAATGGCCGATCGGAACTTCCTGGTCTTCATAGAAAAAAATACTGCCGCGGCGGACGACGTCGGCCCAGCGGCGGGAGTTTGTCAAGGGAGGGTAAGGCGAGGGTGTTTCCACATCCTGATATAATTTCGCCGCATTGCGGACGAGAAGATCATGGAGTTTAGGCATGGTGGAGTTCCCGGAAAATCATTTCATGGATCGTATGGGGCTTGTATTCAAGGTTGGAAAATCCCAGGTAGTTCTCATAAACGTGGATTTATGCCTAATATGTCGGCGCTGTCAATCGCCGACTGATCTTGACTTTCCACCCCGATCTCGACCCCCTTTAAATACGAGGATGCTCACCTGGCGGCGGTGGCCGTCGATTGGACAGCGAAGCATTTCTTCAACGATGCGCTGACCCTGGAGATTGAGGCCCAGGTGGGCAAGTACTTCGGCGATCAGGATCATTTCGAGTTCAACCTGCCCCTGGTCGTGGGGCGTTGGCATCGCTTTCCTGGGAACGGTATCTGGCCACCACGTTTGCCTACGGGCTCATGGCCGATAACGGCGGAGACAACACCCTTACCGTCAGCCTGCGGTTTTGCTTCTGATCTGCTGCTCCAGGGTGAGCGATCAGGTGGCTCATTCCTTTTGGGAGCGCGTGCCTGTCGGAGGGTTTACAGGGTGATCCGGCGGATGCGCAACGTGTCGAGAACAATGGCGCTGGCGGGGACCGACCGCCCCTTTCCGCCGCAACAATAGGCGAGGAGAATCCGGCGATCCGGCGTGAAGTGGAGGGCGGTATAGCAGAAGCCCTGGCCGGGTTCTTTTTCAATCAGGGCGTGGCGTTCCCAGGTGCGGCCGTCGTCGCGGCTGAGGGCGGCGACCAGCGGGGTTCGGTCCCAGGAAGAGGGGCGCGGGGACGGAAGGCGGAAGCGGCCGCTTTTGTCGTTCCAGACGGCGAGCAGGTCGCCGGACCAGGGGATGCGCTTGATCGAGAGCGGGCTGCAAGGCGACGGGAAATCGCGCCAGGTCCGGGCGCGCGGCCAGGTCAGGCCGCCATCGAAAGAGACGCTACGCCACTGGAAACCCGAAGTTTTTTGGAGGCCAAAGGCGCCCGCGCGACACCAGGCGACAATTCGTCCGTCGCGCCGTTCGAAAACGCCGGGTTCCTGCAAGCCATGGCCGTCCGGGAAACATTCGAAGAGTGAGGTGGGCGATTCGCACCAGCGGTGCCCGCTGTCATCGCTGAATAAAAACCGAATGAGGGCGGCCATGCCGAATTGGGCGGCGGGCTTTTCGCAAGGCGAATCCAGGCGGGGTTTCAGGCGGAAGTGATGCTGAGCGAGCGGGACCACCAGACGTCCGGAGGCGAGTTGGATGACGCGATCGTTGTTCAGTACATAATATCCGGGGACGATCGTCAGGGGGATCGGCCGGGAGAACGATTTCATTTCGTCGTCGCTGAAGCGCACCCAGGGCATGCAGAACAATTGGCCGTCGCGTCGGTCCTTGCGGGCATTGAAGAGGGCGATGCGGCCGTTTTGCAGGCGCAGGAGCGAGACACTCATGACGTTGGTGTTGCCTTCCTGGGGGATCAGGACGCGATCGGCGGAGGACCAGGTGCGACCACCGTCGTCCGAATGGCGGGCGGCGATGACGGCGGCGCCGGCGTCGTCGCAACTCCGTCCGTAGCGGGTATAGGCAAAGATGATGCGGCCGGAGGTGAGGGTGATGAAGGCGCCCTCGCTGTTACGCGAGTGGCGCGGGGTCGGATCGAGTTGCAGGACGATGGAAATCAGGATTCTCCCAGTGCCTCGATGTCGGCAAGATCCTTAACACGAGCAGATCTCTGAAGTCTGGCTGAACTTCCATGGTGTTGTCGCCTCAAAAACTCAACCGCTGCAACCCTCTCAGCTGGTGAACGATCCAGCCAATAAGAAAGATCATCGCCGACTGAGGCGTCGATCACGCTTCGCTTGTTTATAACCTTCCGAATCATTCCGTAATCCTAGCATAATCATTAGAAAGGTAAACTTTTCTCGTATGTTCTACGTATGAAGTCGATTGGCAAACTGAACGCGCCTACCCGGCTCCGCCGGGGGCGCGTTCAGTTTGCCAATCGACTAAAATGAACAAATTCGTACGGCTTGTCACATGCTGCAGTTTGGAGTATGGTGACCGGCATGTACTGCGGGTATGTGCTTTATTCCGAATGCGATGCCGGCCTATAGCGTGGTGGCCCATTCGAGACGTGGTAAAGGGAGGACAGCTATGGAATCGCAGACCTGTCGGGTCGGTTTTGAACAGATGGAACGGTTTGTGCGCGCGGTTCTGCAGGGAATCGGGGTTCCTCCAGCCGATGCGGCCATTTGCGCCGATGTTCTGATTACCGCCGACAAGCGCGGGATCGACTCCCATGGGGTGGCCCGGCTCAAAACCATTTATTACGACCGGATTGTGAAAGATCGGATTCAACAACCGGTCACCCGGTTCGAATTGGTGCGGGATGTGAAGGCCACTGCCGTGGTGGACGGGCATGATGGGATGGGGATGGTGATCGGACATCGCGCCATGACGCTGGCCATCGAAAAGGCCCGGGCGCATGGAATCGGCATGGTGGTGGTTCGCAATTCGACGCACTATGGGATCGCCGGCTATTACGCGCTGATGGCCTGCCGGGCCGGGATGATCGGTTTAACCGGAACGAATGCGCGACCCTCGATCGCTCCGACGTTCGGGGTCGAGCCGATGTTGGGAACGAATCCGCTGGTATTTGGGATGCCGACGGACGAGCCTTTCGATTTTACGAATGACTATGCCACCTCCATCACTCAGCGCGGCAAGATCGAGCACTATGCGCGATTGGATCGCGCGATGCCGGAGGGGTGGGTGATTGATGCCCAGGGTCATGCCCGGACGGATGCCGCCGGCGTGTTAAAAGCCCTGGTGGCCGACGAGGCGGCCTTGGCGCCGCTGGGCGGAATCGGCGAGGAACTGGCCGGCTACAAGGGGTACGGATATGCCACGGTGGTTGAAATCCTGAGTTCGGCGCTTCAGCAGGGCGCCTGCTTGAAGCAGTTGTGCGGGATGGAGGAGGGGCACAAGGTTCCCTACCGGTTGGGCCATTTCTTCCTGGCGATGGACATCGAGGCCTTTTGCGATGTGGCCGATTTCCGGCGGGCGACGGGCGACCTGTTGCGCCGGTTGCGCGCTTCGCGCAAGGCCCCCGGGGCCGACCGCATTTATACCTGCGGCGAGAAGGAATATCTGGCCTGGTTGGAGCGCAAGGAATCGGGTATTCCCTTGACGCCGGCCACCCAGCGGGAAATGTTGGCGATGCGGGATGAGTTGGGGTTGAAGGGATTTGATTTTGAATGGGAATGACCCCTTCCTGAAGAGCGTTTTGGACGGCTCGTGTTTCGTAGCGAAGGATGCATCCCCTGACTTCGCAGCGACGCCACCACTGGCGGCCAGCGGATCAAACCGACGAGAAACTCGCGCCCGTACGGGGAGATTTGTATTTGTTTCCGGTTATTGTCGGTGGCTTTCTGCACCTCCCTCCCCCCGGCGAGGGGGAGGGCCGGGGAGAGGGGGATCCGCCCCAGCGATGCCCATGTTTTCAAAGATCCCCCTCACCCTACCCTCCCCCTCGCCGGGGGGAGGGAAAAACCAGGAATTGTAATTTTGGACAAGACCCGGCGGTGGGGGTGGGAGTGGCAAGGCCGCCCCGCCAGAAGTCGGAGTGTGGTAGCCTGGGAGACTGAGATATGAGCGAGTATTACATCGTGGCGTTGGACCAGGGAACGACCAGTTGCCGGGCGCTGTTGTTCGATGCGACCGGTTTGCCCGTGGGCGTTGCCCAGCAGGAATTTACCCAGTATTTTCCCAAACCGGGTTGGGTGGAGCACGATCCGGATGAAATTTGGGAGACCCAACTCGGGGTCTTGGAACGACTGGTTCGGGAACATAATGTGGATCCGTCCCGAATTGCCGCCTTGGGCATTACCAACCAGCGCGAGACGACGATTCTGTGGAATCGGAAAACCGGCCAGGCCATCGGTCGGGCCATTGTCTGGCAGGATCGGCGGACGGCGCCGGAGTGCGAGTCCCTGAAAACGGCGGGCCTGACGGAATACATTCGGCAAACCACGGGGCTGGTGATCGATCCGTATTTTTCGGGGACCAAGATCCGGTGGATGCTGGATCATATCGCAGGCGCCCGCGATGCGGCACGACGCGGCGATTTATTATTCGGCACGGTGGATAGCTGGCTGATCTGGAAATTAACCGAAGGTCGGGTCCATGCGACAGACGTCTCCAACGCTTCGCGAACGTTGTTGTTTAATGTGCAGGCCTTAAGGTGGGATGAGCGACTTCTGGAGGCGTTAGCCGTGCCCCGGAGTCTGCTGCCTGAGGTTCGCGACTCCTCGGGGGATTTCGGAGAATTTGTTTGGAAGGGGGCGCGAATTCCGATATGCGGCGTGGCGGGCGATCAGCAGGCGGCGCTTTTCGGGCAGGGCTGTTTTGTGCCGGGAACGGCCAAAAACACCTATGGAACGGGCTGTTTTCTCCTGATGAACACCGGGGATAAGTTTTGTCCGAGTCCCGCCAGACTGATCGCGACCGTGGCGTGGAGGATTGGCGGCCGGGTTCAGTATGCGGTGGAGGGCAGTGTCCTGATCGCCGGCGCCGCGTTGCAATGGTTGCGGGATGGACTGGGAATTCTGGATTCAGCGGCGTCCTCGGAACAGATGGCCCGGGCCGCGGGCGAGGCCAACGACGTGTGTGTGGTGCCGGCTTTCGCGGGGTTGGGGGCGCCGTATTGGGACATGTATGCCCGGGGCGCGATTTTCGGGCTCACCCGCGATACGAACCGGGCCCAGATCGTCAAGGCCACCCTGGAATCGCTGGCGTTTCAAACACAGGATGTTTTGACGGCGATGCGGCTCGATACCGGAATAGAACTTGAGCGGCTACGGGTGGATGGCGGTGCGGCGGCCAACGACTACCTGATGCAGTTTCAAGCCGATTTGCTGGGAATTCCCGTGGAACGACCGGTGGTGATTGAGTCCACCGCCCAGGGTGCGGCCGGGCTGGCTGGTCTGGCGATCGGTTGGTGGGATATGGAAGAACTGGGGCGTCGGCGCCGGATCGAGCGAACCTTCACGCCGACGATGCAGGAACCACAACGCGCGGCGCATCGGGCCCGGTGGAACAAGGCAGTGCAGCGGACGTTGCATTGGCTGGAGCCGGAGAGTGGGGCCTGATGTGGGCCCGCCCTCAGCGGCGGGCGGCGACGGCGGGGAAGAGGACGCCAGGCACAGAGGCCTGGCCGACACGAGGAGAGGCGAAAGCGGGGTGGGGGGCTACTTACCCCAATTGACGGCAGTCTCGCGGTAGCGGGTACGGGGCGTCGGATGCTCATCGGGATGGCCGATGGCGAGGATGGCGATGGGAATTCGATTTTCGGGCAATTGAAAAAGGGCGCGGAACAGGGTGATTCGATCGGGGCGGGGATGAACGCCCAGCCAGCAGGCGCCCAGCCCCAAGGCGCTGGCCGCCAACAGCAGATTCTCGATGGCCGCACTGCAATCCTGGATCAGGTAGGACAATTCCCCGCTGTGGGCCAACGATAGATCGCCTTCCACAAAAATTCCCGCCGGGGCCTGGCGCAACATCTGGCCGTTGGGCAGGCCATCAGCGATGCGGTTGCGCAGGGAGGAATCCCGGATCACATGAAACCGCCAGGGATCCTTGGCGACCGCGGAGGGGGCAGCCATGGCGGCTTCCAGCAGATCGCGGATCAGGGCATCGGACACCGGTTGGGCGGTGAATTGACGGACACTGCGGCGTTGAAAAATAAACTTCAAGTTGGGATTCATGATGGATTTTCCTGATGATCGGGGCGGGGTCCCGGGTTATTCGAGCAAATCGGGCCTGACGTGGGGAAGACTGATTCCGGAGACCAGTCGTTTGCCTGTGGACAGTCCATCCTGAGTGCGTGGCGCCAATTCCGAGATCATCCGGTCGTGCCAGAATTTCAGGAGATCCCGATGGAGAAAATCACCCGCGAGATTGTGGAGTTCATCCCGATCCTGAGTCAGGTCGAACAACTCTTCCCGGCCGGAAAAGGTATGCCAGATATACTTGATTCGTCCGTCGGTGAGGTATTGGATACCGGTATGGGGGTCATAACAGGCGGAGTGTTCGCCGTGCAGATAGGGTCGCCAGGGGGCGGCCGGATCGGAGAGCAAGGGGAGGACGCTACGGCCTTCCACGCGGGAGGGGCAGGGCAGTCCCGCGGCTTCGAGCAAGGTCGGCATGATATCCTCAAGCAGAACCGGGGCGTGCGAAACAGGGTTGCGAACCCCGGCGGGAGGAATGACCAGGAAAGGGATTCGGGCGGAGCCTTCATAACCATAGGTTTTACGAAAAAGATGATGATCGCCGAGCATTTCTCCATGGTCGGCGGTAAAGATCCACCAAGTCGGTTCCGGGACCCATCGCTCGTAGGATTCGATGAATCGGCCGATCACATGGTCGATATGGGAGATTTGGGCGTAATAGGCGCGGCGGGCATCGGCCAGGATCGGTGCGGGAAGGCGGCCATGCCAGGCATTGGGGTTGGTGACGGGCAGATCGTGGGTGGAAGCCCAGTCGCCGACAGGGACCGGCGGAATGGGTGTATTCCGATAGCGCTCGAAAAATTCCGACGGAGGATCCAAGGGGGCATGGGGGCGGTGGAAGGACAGATTGAGGAATAACGGCCGTTGCCGATCGCGGTGTTGCAGAAAAGCCAGCCCGCGTTCCACCACCCAGGAATTGTTGTGCCAGGGTTCGGGGAGGACGCTGACGCCCGGTTTCCAGGAATTCCAATCGAGGCCGTGGTCGGTTTCGCAGACGCCGGTGCGTTCGGACAGCCAGACATAATAATCGTTCACATAGGGATGATCCGGGGTCGAAAAATCCTGGGCGGCCTCGTAGGATTCCTGGGATTCGAACCCGAGCGGGAGTTTTTGCGGGAAGAAATGGGTCTTACCGATGCAGTGGGTTTGGTAGCCGCCGGAGGCCAATTCTTCGGCGAGCGTATGGGTGTAGCGCCAGGGGACCTGGTCCTGGTAGCCCAGGCGACCATGGGTGGTGGGGCGCAGTCCCGTGAACAGGGAAGCCCGGGCGGCGATACAGGAAGGGCATGAAGAATAGGCGGCCGTGAAGCGAGTCCCGCGGGCGGCGAGCCGGTCGAGATGGGGGGTGTGGACGACGGGATGCCCGGCGGCTCCGAGGCAATCCCCGCGCATTTGATCGGTGACGATCAGAATCAAATTGGGTTTGTTCGGCATGGCCCCTTCGCTGGTTGGCGCCACCCCGCCATCCGGCGGCGGAGAGTGGGGAACGACAGAGATTATCAAACAACCGGAAATTGAAGACAAGATGTTTATAGGATCAGTGACGGGAAATAGCCCTTACGTTTTTCAAAACATACTTGAGATTCGGGCGTTTTTTTGACATTATGACTGGATCAGCTTTTTGTGAGTTGAATAGGAGCGATTGATGACAGAAGTCATTCTTTGTGCGACGGTATTGATCAGCATCTGCTGGGTCATCTGCCTAAAGATGGATTTGCAGGCGGTGAAAGACGAGAACGAGAAACTCCGCGCCGCCCTGAAGCTTTGGAACCGGGGAAAGATGGTCGAAGTCGAAGTGTCAAAAGTCGCAATCCCCAGTTGGGGCAAGAAACCGGACTGACTTCGTTCCCGGAGACCGGCCGATCACCGGCCGAATTCGTAACCGAGGGCGAGGGTGCCGGTGGTGGCCTTGTGTGCGATGCCAGCATCCGCCAGGGAAGCGGGGACCGGATCGCCGTCGATTTCCATAGAGCCCCGGATTTCGGAAACTTCCTGATATTCGACGCCGACGAGCAGATAGAGCTGGTCGTTGAAATGATACCGAGCATTCAACCCCGCCGCCCAAAAATCGCCGTCTTCAAAGGATTCTGTGAAACGGGTGTCCCGGTAGACATGATAATCCTCGTCTTCAGCGCTGACGAGGGGGCTGAACAGGACATAGGCGTCCACCGCGACTTTGCGGCCCCGCCAACCGGTGGAGAGGCCGAGGTAGGGGATATCGAAAGTCTGTTCGTATTCGATGCCGGTGGAGTCACCGAAATAGGTTTCAAAGGACCCCGTTAAATCGCGGAAGCCGTTTTCACTGCTGTAGATGAAATTTCCGCCATGGTCGGCCCATTTCCAGAACATGTGACGGTATCCCAGGAGCGTGTTGAGGTTGAACGAGGGTTTTTGAATGACGGCATACGCGAGGTTGACATCCCAACGAAAGGCCTCATCGACCTCCACCGGAGAATGCGACCAGTCGCTCCAGTTATCATCGCCGCTATAAATCAGCCAGTCATAGTTATCCAGCGCGCCCTGACCTTCATCCACGGCGGTCCAGTATCCGGCATTGGCCGTTAAGCGGTGAGGGGTCTCGAGGGAAAGGACGAGACCCACCATGGGGATGGAATTAATGTCCCAGAACAGCTCACTCATTTTTTCGCTATAGCCGAAAAAATTCTGGTAAACGATTTCGCGGGATTCGCCATAGACCATTGAAAAATCACCCCGGACTCCGAAGCTGTAACCATTTTTTTCAGCGAGGGGTTGGGTGGGGGTTGTTACGGGCGTGGGATTCTGTGCCAGTGCGGTCAGGCTGAGAGCGAACAGGGCGAGAAGTATACGGCTGGGTGTGTCGAAAATACGACGAAACATAGTCACAACCTTTCTGTGCAATTACTGAAGAAATTAGATGGAATTAAGAGGGCTGTCAATTTCTTTGCAGGATACCGCGGAGGCGCCGGTTATTTCCGAGTTGCGGCATAACGGCTTTCCGTGTATTTAAGTTCAATCCGGCAACAATATGGATTCGTAATCACGAAGAGAGGCCGCCTGAATGAAAGGATTCTCCCCGTTAGTAGCTTTTGGCGATTCCACGACCGCGCCCCGCGGACCGCTACGCATTTATACGGACTGCCTTCGCTGTGATTTGCCGGCGATGGGGCTCACGGTTGAAGTGATCAACGCGGGGGTCGGCGGCAACTCCACGGAAGACGCCCGGTCCCGTTTTGAAAAAGACGTCCTCGCGCACCAACCCGCCCTGACCGTGATTCAATTCGGGATTAACGATTCGGCGATCAATGTCTGGGCCGAACCGCCGGAGACCCAGCCCCGGGTTACGAAAAGCCGGTATGTTGCCAATCTTGAATATTTCATCGAATCCCTGCGCCAGCAAAACAGCCGAATCATGCTCATGACCCCCAATCCGTTGCGGTGGACGGCGGCCCTGAAAACCCTCTACGGAAAGCCCCCGTATCAGCCGGATGACCCGGACGGGTTCAATGTGACCTTGAGCCCGTATGCAGCTAGTGTGCGATTACTGGCCAAAAGGGAAAAGTTGCCCTTGATCGACGTGTATGCGGCCTTCCAGGAATACGGCACGCGTCATTCGATGGACGATCTGCTGCTCGATGGCATGCATCCAAACGACAAGGGCCACCGTCTGGTTGCGGATTTGTTGATGGCTGAAATCCTGAAGATCACATATTAAAACCGGTATTCCGCCATGGCGATCAGGTTGCGGCCCGGCTCGTTCACACCGGACCCGTGAATCCGGTAGTCTTCGTCGGTGATATTTTCCAAGCTCAGAGAGGTGGACCAGTTGCGGGTGATGCGCCATCCGGCCCGGAGGCCACCAACGCAATAACCCGGGGTGCCGCCCGGCGGAATCCGTTCCGTATCTTTCCGATCCGCCGCCGACAGCCGGTCGGCTTTTTCCGCCGACTGGACATATCCCTCGGCCCAGATCCGTTCGGCCGCATCCTGCCAGCGCAGGCCGGAGGACAAGGTGGGCGGCATCAGGCGGCTTATGGCTTCTTCTTCGAGAACGGTGGATGAGGAGGGATAATCTTCAATCTGGCCATCCATCGCCGAAGCGCTCAACCACCAGGTCCAGGGTTTGCCCAATTTCAGGGCTTGATACCATTCCACCCCGGCGATATGGCCGTCGCCCGCGTTGAGCTTGGTTACTTCGTTATAGATGGTGGAGCCAATGGCGATCTTGTTCCCGGTGGGCGCACGCACGATCATGTCGTCGATCGCTGTCCAATAGGCCGTCAATTGTGCCGATCCCCAATGGCCCGCGGACTTGATCCCCAGTTCCCCGGTCAGGAAGCGTTCCGGATCCAAATCGGAAACCGGCGTTTCAAATTCACCGCTGCGCGCAATATCCAATCGGGTGAGATCCGACAGGTTGGGTGCGCGGAACCCCTGTGACAACCCGGCGAAAAGATGGATATTTTCCTGGGTCCAGGGTCGGACCTGGGTGCGCAAGGAACCCACCCAGGCATCCCAGGATTGATTGAGAGTGGTCCCGTCTCCAGAGACGGGATCCTTGACCTTGTTGGCATCAACCTGGGCGTAGGTGTAACGGAAACCGGGGATGATTTCATAGCGTCGGTCGGTGGGGCCCAGGGAATCCTGAACAAAAATACCCAGGGTTTCATATTGGGCATCATCAGCCACCGGGCCTTGGATTTCGCGTTTTTTCAAGGATCCATCGGCATTGTAGATGCTTTTGCTCGAATCGACTCCATCGAGATAATAGTCGACCCCGTACACCCAATCGCCCCAATCGGTTTCCGAAGTCAATTGGAGGGTTTCCCCCCAAGTGTCGACGTTGGCGGTTTGTTGTTCCCGCACATCATCTTTTTTAACCCGGCTCTCGGTCTCGTCCTGTTCCTGCCAGGAGGAAGTCAGGCGGACTTCATCGACGGCCGATCCGGCGAAATCACCCAGATACGTCAGGTAGGCGAGTTGTCGTTCCTGGTCGAGCATCCGGGCCTTGTCCGAGCCATGGGAGAGCCCCTTCCAATTGATGCCGTACACGGTGGAATGGGTGCGCCAGACATCGTCTTGGACCACGGATTGATAACCGAAGATCAACATATCGGAGGGCGAAACCCCCCAGACCGCGCGCAGATCGCCATCGGTTTCGTCATAGCCGGTTTTGGGTTGGGTCCCAACGTCTGAGCCCCCCTCCAAATCGCCATACGCCTTGAAGGTCAGTCCCGCGACCACCCCGAGATTTTTATCCGGCCGGGCCGAGACTTCCAGTCGTTCCGTCCAGGAATCCTCGGCGGTGGAGGTCCGCACCAGGACGCGCCCGCCCACAGGTTGTTCCGGGGTTTCGGCGAGGTGGGGCGAAATGGGCTGGGCATTGACCGCGCCGCCCACGGCATCACTTCCATACAGGACGGAGGCCGGGCCGAGCACGACTTCATAATCGTCGATCGAAAAAGGGTCGACGGTATTCCAGTACTGGTTGGGACCCTCGCGAAAGACCGAGTTATTCAGCCGGATTCCGTCGATCATAAACAGGGTCCGGAATCCCGTGAACCCGCGCAGATAAGGAGACCCCTGACCGTAAGATGTTTTTTGAACCATGACCGATGGCAAGTTCTGGAGTTGATCGGGGGTGGTGCGTTGCATCTCGCCCCCTTGAAGTTGGTCGGATCCGACCTTGAAAACGGCCGCCGGGGTTTCCTGGATCGTCCGTTCGAGACGCAAGGCGGTGACCAGAATGTCATTCGTTATTGAGGTGGTGGGGTTGGTGGCGACGGAAGGGGTCAATTCGGCGGCCAAAAGGCTGCCACCCCACAGGCCCAGCGCGACGGCAACCCCCCATCCGGGAGCTCTTGAATAGACCGACATGACCTGCCGTGACCCCGTACCCACCCGCCAAATTTGACGTGTTATCATCTTGTCTCTCTCCCGTAATGGCACCTGCCTTGGGTCTATAAGCGACAGAGAGAACAAAATGGTTCAGATGTTATGTCGTGGGGTGACCGCCCGACAATAAGGTTACCAATCCCGGCCGAGGAGATCGACTTCGCCCGGTGGAAAGGGTTGGGTCCCCAAGGGCAGGCTCATGCCGATATTTTTTTCCGGGATGCCCGTTCGGGCGCCGGTTTCATCGGCCATATAAAATGAGCGATCCAGAATTTGCCAGCCGAGGGAGCAGTAAAAACGCGCCAGACCCGGCACGCAGAAGAGCAGGCCAAAGGGGATGCCGCGCCGGCGGGCTTCATCCATGGCTCGAATCATCAGCAGGGCGCCCAGCCCGGATTTTCGCCGGTCGGGCGCCACAGCCAGGTTCTGGACGCCCGCGATCACGATGCGGCTTGAACCCACCTGGATGGTGCGGCGCACAATCCCGACATGGCCGACAATTTTCCGGGCTTCCCGGCGCACGAAGGAAAACTCCGGGGCTGTTCCATGCCAGTGCCGGGTTTGGCTGAAGACCGGGACATCGGGCGGGAAACAGAGGCAGAGCAAATCGCGGATTCGCCGATCCAGGGCGGGCGACATCTCGGATTCCTCGACACATTCAATCGGATCGATGGGTTTCATAGGATCAACTTTAGCGCACCCAGGGCCGCCAGGGCCAGCACGAAACGACCGAACAATTTTTCCGGCAGGCGATTGGCGATGCGGATGCCCAACAGGGCGCCGACGATGATGAGGGGACAGAGGGCCAGGTTGATCCAGAGCGAGGCCGGGGTGATGAGACCCATTTGGGCGCTGAGCGGGACCTTGAGAACATTGACAATCAGGAAGTACCAGGCCCCGGTGCCGATGAAGGCCGCCTTGGGCAGGCGCATGGTCATCAGGTAAATGGTCATGATCGGTCCGGCGGCATTGGCGAGCATGGTGGTGATGCCGGCGCTGAGGCCGAGACTGGCCGGGACCCAATGGGATTTGGGGACGGGGGCTTCGGCTGCGGAGGAGCGGTTGCGCCAGACGTGCAGGCCCAGCAGAACCAGGATGATGATGCCGATCAGGGGGCGCAACTGGGCATCGGTGATGTGGCTCATGATCTTCCAGCCGATCAGGATGCCGAGAATGGCATAGGGCAACAGGCGGATGAGATGAACCCATTCCGCATGGCGGCGATACCAGGCGACGGCAAACAGATCGCCGACGATCAGCATGGGGAGGACCAATCCGGTGGAAGCCTTGGCGGGAATCACCGCGGCAATGAAGGGAATGGCGAGAATACCGGCACCGGGCAGGCCGGTTTTGGAGAGCCCGAGAAAAAAAGCCGCCACGGCCAGCACGGCCCATTGGCCCATCGTCAGGGTGTGAATGTCAAAAGTCATGGGGCGGATTTTTCAGCCAACCCTTTGATCATCCGGGCGAAGGCGGCACGCGGGGTGGGGAGCTTGACCGGTTTGCCCAGCAAGCCGGACATCAGCATGGCGTTACCCAGTTCCAAGCCATGGATGCCCTCCGTGCCCGGGGCGATCAACGGCTCGGCGTGCAGAATTGCGTTCACAAAATTTTGCGTCACCTGTTGATGTTGGCCGACCCCGGTGGGGCCGGGGGGGGCTTCGATCAACATCTTCGAGGCGGGGACGGTTGCGAATGTTTCAGCGGTGGTCCGGCTGAATTCCGACACCGATTGTTCCGTATGAATAAACTCGATGGTCGGGCCGCCATCGGTGACCAGGCGGCCGCGATCGCCGGTGATTTCGAGGCGGTTGGTTCCCGGCGATTCACCGGTGGAGGTGAAGAACGCGCCGGTGGCCCCGTTCTTGAATGTCATGAGGGCGGAGACTTCGTCTTCCACTTCAATTTTGTGATACTTGCCCAATGCGACGAGGGCGGTTACTTCCGTGGGCATTCCCACGAACCATTGAAACAAGTCCAGATTATGGGGGCACTGGTTGAGCAACACTCCTCCGCCTTCGCCGGCCCAGGTTGCCCGCCACCCCCCGGAGTTGTAATAGGCCTGGCTGCGGAACCAGTTGGTGATGATCCAGTTCGCCCGGGTGATTTTCCCCAGCCAGCCTTCATCGATCATCTGTTTGACTTTTTTCCAGGTGGTGCTGGTACGCTGGTTGAACATGGCGGCGAAGACCAGACCGTCGCCGTCTTTGCGATAGGCCCGGTTGGTCTCTTCCGCTTCCTGGGCGGTGACGGCCACGGGTTTTTCACAGAGCACATGCATCTGGTGTTTGAATGCCAGGCGGGTCAGGGGCGGGTGAGCATAATGCGGGGTGGCGATCAACACCGCATCCACCCGGCCGCTGGCCATCAGTTCCGCGCCACTTGAAAAACCCGCCAAACCGGGCATTTTTTCGACCTGCTTCCGAACGGCGTCAGCGTGGATATCCGCCACAGCGGCCAGGGTTACGCCTTCAACCTTATCGAGATACTGAATATGGGCGCTGCCCATTCCTCCGCAACCGATCACTCCCAATCGGACGTGGTGAAGCCGTTTCATGCGGTGTCTCCTTATCGCGTTGGACAAGGTGCCTGATTTCCGCTGAAAAAGCAAGGGCTGCGGCGAGTTGATTTTTTTGCGATTATTCGGTAATGAAGGCAGGCATGAATGGCAACCGAGAATCGAGGCGAACGGGTTGGGGGCCCGGATTGTTTTTTCGCTGGATGGGGGTCCGGGTCACGGGGGTGGGGCTGCTGCTCGGAAGTGGGGCCGGCCCGGCTTGGAGCGCGGATGACATCGTGAGAATCGGAGACGTTCCCGCCGGGACGATTCGACTTGGAAATTCGCACCCCAATGCCATCCGGTTCAGCGGAAAACCGTCCGGACCGACGGTCTTGAGCCCGCGGCGGATCGGGCCGGCGCCCTCGGGCACGCCAGCGCCTGGAACTCGAACGGTTTTTGGGGAGAGGCCCTATTCCGTCGCTTATTTTTCGAATGATGAACGGGCGAACAGGGTCGACCGTCCCCCCTCATCGCCTCTCCCGGAGGAACCCGAATGGGAGTTTGAACTCGCGAATGGAACGATTTTGAAAAGGGCTCATTTTCAGCGTCTCCCCGATGGCTGGTTCCGAATCGCGCATCAGGCGGGGCTGGGGAATTATCACATCCGGGAATTTGTCGAAAAAGACCGGTTGATCCTTTCGGCCTGGCAGGCGCAGGAAATTTCCAATTGGACGGTGGACCCGTCCAGTCGGCAGTCCATCGGCTTGATGGCTTTGAACAAACGGAAGCTGGACTTCATGTTGATCCCTGAAATTGAATTGGCCGATGTGCGTTTGGATGAGGTGGTTCGATTTGTGGAATCCTATTCCCTGGAGAACGATCCGGGGCGGAAAAGGATGAAAATTGTATTGGATGTCTGGGACCCCACCCAGCGGGTGACTCTGCCGGTTCAGCGTTATGTTTCGTTGAATCAATTGCTGAGACGGGTCGCCCAGAAAACAGGAACGGTCCTTACGATCGGGGCCGAGACGGTTAATTTGCGCGATCCGACCAAGGTTTCCGGGACCCTCCCTCGCTAAAATGCGATTTGCTCCAAAGCTTGTCAGCCCCCTGAAACTGTCTTACCATCCCGCCGTTCATTGTTAACGAACCCGTTTCGATCAACCCTCGATTCGGGTTAAAACTGGAGGACGTATGGCCCGTTATCCCCAAGGATTGCTTGTTTCCTGCCAGATCCCTTGGAATGAAAAGGATCAATTGCTGGAACCCGTTTTTCGCGAGGTCATTCGCATGGCGCTTCGGGATTTCCAGCATCTCTATATCTTCGGAACCGCCGGGGAGGGGTATGCAGTCGATCTGCCCCGTTTCCGGGAGGTGGTGGGGGTTTTCGCCGAGGAGACCTTACGGAGGCCGGGCATTCATCCCATGGTGGGGGTGATCGGCCTTTCCACGGCGACCATTCTGGAACGCATGGCCATTGCCCATGAAGCCGGGTTCCGGGTGTTCCAGATTTCGTTTCCCTCCTGGGGGGCCTTGAATAACATTGAGATGATGACGTTTTTCAAGGATGTGTGCGGCGCTTTTCCGGACAGTCAATTTCTCCATTACAATCTGGGGCGGGCCAAGCGGATGTTGGAAGCCCCCGATTACCGAAAAATAGTCGACGTCATTCCCAACCTGGTGGCGACCAAGAACATGGCTGGCGGATTACCCCGTGCCTCCGCGCTGGTCGGCCAGGTTCCGGAGCTCCAGCATTTCATGAGTGAATTCACCTTCCCGCATGGGATTCTTTATGGGGAATGTTCGTTGCTGCCCGGATTTGGACCGATGACCCCGCATAAGGTCAAGGAGCTGTTCGAAGCCGGCAAACGGCGGGATGTGGCGACCCTCTTTTCCCTGCAGAAGCGATTTCACGATTTATTGCAGGAGATGCTGGGGCCGCTTTTGAAAGAGGATCGCATGGATGGCGCATACGACAAGATATTAACCCGGCTGGGCGGATTGGACGCCATGCCGTTGCGCCTGTTGTCGCCCTACCAGGGATTCACTGAAGACCAATATCAAATCGCGCGCCGGATCCTGCACGATCGATTCCCGGAGTTTGTCAGTCCACCGCGACCTTAACGACAACCTTGATCATCGGTTGCGGCGCCCCGCACGCCAGGCACGGCATGTGGACGTCCTGCGGAAAGAAAATCACAAAGGTTCCGGAGGTCGCCGTGACGAAGTCCCCGTTGCCGGAGAACAATACGCAATCCTTGTCCGCCGAATACGGCTGGGTGATGGTCATGGCGTCCAGGGGGGCATACCCCATGCTCTCGATGCCGTTGGATACGAATTGCACGTCGATGTAACGGCGATGCGCTTCCCACAGGCCCTTTTCGCGCAGTCGGGTGTTGTAGTGCTGAACCAGCGCATAAACGCGGTCGCCTTCGATCTCATACCGACCCGGCGTCAGGGTGGAGAAATCCGTCCGGGCCAGATAGGCGAGGGCCTTTTGAATGCCTCCGGTGAGGCCCTGGTACGTCGACGCGTTCTTGATGTGATCGATAATCATGTTGGTTTTCTCCTTGTGTTTTTGTTTCTTATAACAACCGTTTCGCTTTGGTTTTCAACCGCAACAATGCGCCCTGCCCTGGGGCCAGGAAAGCCTGATGGTCATGGAACGGGGTTTCGGTTCCGGTATAGGCCGAAACGATCGCAGCCACTTCCAAATCCGCGCGCAATTCCAGCCGCACGAAAATAGACCGCTCCAGATCGGGATTGACCATCAGGAGATAGGGGGTTTTATCCGGCATCTCGAAATCGCCCACGACCAACGGCCCCATGGGTGAGTTCTGGACAAAGCCGGCGTCAGGCCGGCCCTGGCAACCCGGCGGAACCGTTCCCAGATGATAAGCGCGGAGCCAGTTCAGGTCGAGCAGGACGGGCGCCAGGTTTTGGATCTGGAGATTGAGATTCTGCAGATGATACCAGGTCGGGGTCTCCTGGTTAAATTGATCCACCGGGCTGAGCCGGTAATTGCCATGCGGCGGTGCAAAGTAGGTGAAATAGGCGATGCCCCCGGCGCCATAGGCGAGCGAGCCGAAGGCCTGGAGTTTGAGGTCGGCGTCGGTCGGGACCCGGTAGCTGTAGGATCCGACGCTGTTGACGATATTCCAGAAGGGGAGGGCGTGGCGCCGGGCGCACTCCGCCACCTCCTGGAGGTTGCTCCAGAAAAGGTTGTGATCGGCCGGATTTTCACGGGTCAGAAAATAGTTGTCGTAACTCAAGGCTTGGGGCCGACAGTGTTTCACGAATGCTTCCAGGTAGTCCGCGTAGGTGGGGGTCCCGAGTTGTTCGGGGGAGGCGTAATTGGGCAGGAGATTGATATAGATCCAGTGGTGGGGGTCTATTTCCCGAATCAATTCCGCCATGCGGGCGAGGCCCGGAAACAAGGCCGCGCCGGGCTCATCCATCAAATAATAGCCGCCCAATCCGGGTTTGCGCATGAGCTGACGGATGCGTTTCTGGACGGCGGCCCGCACCGGCGCGGGATCGAAGGTGCGCCAGTCCCGAGTCACCGCACTCCAGTCATGCGAGAACACCGGATCCTGCACGATCAGCGTGAGGCCGGACTGGTGGCAATTGGCCAGGCCCTTGGCGTCGCCGATCCCGGCCAGCGTCAGTCCGCAGGCCCGTGCCCGCTGGAGCAGCTTGAGATCCGAGGGGGTTTCGGTATTCCACGCCATCAGGGGGAATTGACGTTTCGCGGCTTTGGTTTTAACGGCAGGAGACATGAGGGGTCCTGGGGTGGGGGGGCGAGAAGCCCATTTTAGTCTTTTACCTGAGTCTGAATCCATTCCGCGACGTAAGGGGTATCCCGGTTTTCCATGGCATCAATGAGGGGCAGGGATTTATCGTTGATGGGGATGTGGGGGTTTTTCCGGCCCAGATGGACGAGATCCTTCCACTCCCAGCCGTGGGGTGCCAGCCTCTGGAATAAGGGATCTGAGCTCGGATCATATCCGGGAAGCCAGACGGATTTTTCCAGCACGGCTTCAATCGGTGAGGCGCTGGCATGAATGACATTGTCGCGGAAATCCAATGACAAACCGTACCGTTTGCAGTCCCGAAACAAGTGGCCCCGGATCGAACCGGGGACAGCTCGGGCCGGATCGGTGGCTCCAATGACATCATCCCGAAAGACGTGCCACGGCAATGAGGCCTCATCGAAATCCACGAGAAAACAGCGAATCAGGGCCGATTCCGCCGTGTAGATATCCCGGATGGAGGGGTAAAAACCGTTGAGAATGTAGGCGTTTTGGGCCGGTAAATAGGCGGCGTAAAACCCGCCCCCCAGCTTGACGGGTTGGTGTGTCATCCATAACTCCATCAAGGCCGGGGCGGCCAGTTTGAAGCGGGTGGCGGCTTCGGCGCCACTGACGATTTGGCGCGCGGCCAGGGCGTCCGTCCATGAAATTCCAAAGGCGTCGGAAAAGGTTTTTAAACCCTGGGGATCGACGGACAATCGCTGGGGGGCCGGGCACGTTCCAATCCGGGCGATCACCGCGTAATGCTGGTCAATCAATCCCGCCTTCCGGATTTCAGGGCCGGTGATCCGGACCTCCGAATGAACCCGGATTCCCTGGGTTTCCAGGAGGGCTTTGACGGTTTGCCAAACGGGTTCGGATGCGGCGGCATGAGGCTTGATAAAACCTAAAGCTTGATTCATGACGTATTCCCTCTACTCACGACAACCGGTGGCGAAAATCCTCATAACCGAATTCCCGGATGATATGGGTTTGATCGTCGGACGGGTCATAGGTGACGATCGCCGGCAAACGGATGCCGTTGAATGTGTTATTTTTAACCATGGTGTAATGCGCCATGTCGGTGAAGACCAGGCGCTGCCCGATTTCGAGTGGAGCGGGAAATGAGTAATCGCCGATGACGTCGCCGGAGAGGCAGGTCGGCGCCCCGAGCCGATAGGTGTGGGGAAATTGTCCAGCCGAGCCTGCGCCCAGAATGGTGGGGCGATAGGGCATTTCCAAAACATCCGGCATATGCGCAGCCGCCGAGGTGTCGAGAATGGCGATTTGAACCGGGCCATTCCGGATCAGATCGAGCACGGTGGAGACCAGATATCCGGCATTCAGGGCGATCGCCTCTCCGGGTTCGAGGTAGACCTCCAGCCCGTGGCGCGCGCGGAAATCGCGGATCAGACGAACGAGCCGGTCGCGATCATAATCGGCGCGGGTGATGTGGTGGCCGCCACCGAAATTGATCCAGCGAATCTGTTTGAACCAGCGGCCGAAGCGCTGTTCCACCACGGCGAGGGTTCGTTCCAGGGCGTCGCTGTTCAACTCGCAGAGGGTGTGAAAGTGAAGTCCGGTGATTCCCTCTAGATCGGCCTCGTGCCCCGCGAATTCCGCGAGCGGAATGCCCATGCGTGAACCCGGGGCGCAGGGATCGTAGAGCGCGGTTTTGACTTCGGAATGTTCGGGGTTGATGCGCAACCCGCAGGCGATGACCCGGCCACAAGTCCGGACCCGGTCGCGATGCCGCCGCCACTGGCTGAAGGAATTGAAGCAGATGTGATCGACCTGCGCCAGGATTCCGTCGATTTCATCATCGCGGAAGGCGGGGGCGAAGATATGGGTTTCGCCGCCGAATTCCTCCCGACCGAGACGGGCCTCGTGCAGGGAGGAGGCGGTGGTGCCGGCGAGGAAGCGCCGGCATAAGGGAAAAGTGTGAAACAGGGCGAAGCCCTTGAGCGCCAGCAGGATTTTACAGTCCGCGCGGTGCGCGATGTCCTGCAGGATCCGGAGGTTGTTTTCCAGCGCGCCCAGATCCATCACGTAACTGGGCGAAGGGACGGTAGCCGGGTTGAAACTCATGGTTTGAGATGTTTGACGACCCAGGGCAGGCCATGCCGGTTCAGGCGGTCCATGAAGGGATCGGGATCGAATTCCTCGGTATTGAACACGCCGGATTTCTTCCAGGCGCCGGTCAGCATCATCACCGCGCCAATCATGGCGGGGACGCCGGTGGTGTAGGAGATCGCCTGGGCCTTGATTTCGCGGTAGCAGGCGGCGTGGTCGCAGACATTGTAGATATAGACCTTGCGGCGACGCCCATCCTTGACGCCGGTCATCATACATCCGATGTTGGTTTTGCCCTTATAGTTTTTCCCGAGACTGGAGGGTTCGGGCAGGACAGCTTTCAGGAATTGGAGGGGGACGATGGGGCGGCCCTGATAGTTGACCGGATCGATGCGGGTCATGCCGACATTCTGGAGAACACGCAGATGAGTCAAATATTCCTGCCCGAAAGTCATCCAAAACCGGATCCGTTTAAGGCCCCGGATGTTTTTGACGAGGGATTCCAGCTCCTCGTGATACATCAGGTACATTTCGCGCGGCCCGATTTCAGGGAAGTTGAAGGTTTCGTGGACGGTCAGGGGGTCGGTGGTCAGCCAGCGGCCCTGGTCCCAGTATTTCCCGCGCTGGGTGATTTCACGGATATTGATTTCCGGATTGAAATTGGTGGCGAAGGGATGTCCGTGCGAACCGGCGTTGCAATCCATGATGTCGACGGTATGGATTTCATCGAGGAAATGTTTCTGGGCATAGGCGCAGAAGATATTGGAAACACCGGGGTCGAAGCCGCAACCCAGGAGTGCCATGCGTCCGGCCTGCTGAAAGCGCTTGCGGTAGGCCCATTGCCATTTGTAACAGAATTTGGCCTCATCCGGCGGCTCGTAATTGGCGGTATCGAGATAGTCGACCCCGCCGGCCAGGCAGGCGTCCATGATGGCCAAGTCCTGGTAGGGCAGGGCGACATTCAGGACCAGGTCGGGCTTGAATGAGCGGATGAGTTTCAGGGTGTTGGCGGGGCGATCGGCATCCAGTTGGGCGGTTTGGATTTTACGCTTGAGTTGGGCGGCGATGGCGTCGCACTTGGAAAGGGTCCGGCTGGCGAGACAGATCGACTCGAACACCTCCGGAACCTGGGCGCATTTATGGGTGACGACGCCGCCGACGCCGCCGGCCCCGATAATCAGGATTCGACTCATGATAAACTCCCGGGTTAAACAATCGCGATTGTTTTAGCGGTCCTGACGCCAAGACTCAAGTTATTTTCGTGTTATGGTCAGGGTGTGTCCGGGCCCAAGGCTCTGCCCGGGCCCGCGGAGAGATGACTTTGCGCTTTCTTCTTGTTGATCTTTGCGATACATACGTTTCATCCGGTCTGACCGTCCATGAGTTCCGCAACGTACCCAACTCCCGAGCAGGAGAAGAAGATGATTTGCTTTGATGCCTTGACGAGTTATGGACCTTATCCCCATCGGCCCGCTCCCGAGCGCTGGTCGTTGGCGGATCTTCTGGCGGATCTGGATCACTATGGAATTCACGGCGCGCTGGTGCGGCATGCCCAGTGCTACAGCCACGACGCAATGGCCGGAAACCGGCGCTTGATTGCCGAGTTGGCCCCGCATCGGAAGCGGCTATTTCCTTGTTGGGTGGTGGGACCCCACCAGTGTGGCGAATTTCCGGACCCCGACGAATTATTGCGCCAGATGGACGCCAACGAGGTCCGGGTGGCACAGATCTGTCCCCAGCGGCACGGATATCCGGTGGATGCGGATTTTTTGGGCGAATTGGCCGCCCGTTTCAATGCGCGGCGGATCCCCCTCCTGGTCTTTAACGGCGATGTGAACGCGAGTTATGAAGCCTGGAAACAATTATGCGCGCTCTTTAAGAACTGCCCGGTCCTCATGGCGGATGTCGGCTGGAGCGAATTGCGGATGGTCGATGCCGCCGTGCGGGTGAATCCCAATCTGCACGTTTTGTTTTCGCGATTACAGTCGCATCGCGGGGTGGAATGGATGGCGGAGCGGCATGGCATCGAACGCTGTATATTCGGCAGTTGTCTGCCGCAGATGAGCGGCGGTGCGGCGCGCGGATTTATTGATTGGACCTTCCTCGGCGCAGAGGACGCGGGCCGGTTTGCCGGCGGCAACCTGGCGCGTTTGATGAACGTGGATTTGAAAAACCTGCCGGAGCCTCCTCCGCCGGCCGATGAATTGATCCGGGTGGTCCGATCCGGCCAGGCGGTTCCTGACCGGGTTCTGGATGCCCATGCCCATGTGTTGGATGACGGCGGGTGCGGGGTCGGAACCGGATATGTGATGCCCGGTGGCGACGCGCGCGGCATTTTATCGATCTACGACCGCTGTGGAATTGACGGGGTGGCGATGATGAGCTGGCAGGGGCCGGTGGGTTTGGATGCGGCGGCCGGGAATGAATTGATCTCCCGGCTGGTGGCGGAACATGGTTCCCGGATTCTCGGATTAACCTCGGTGGATCCCCTGCACCAGAACCGCGACGAACTGGAGCGCGCGTTGCAAATCCATAATCTCCAGCGGGGATTCCGGGGGATCAAACCCTATTGGCCCCGAAACGGCATTCTCTACAGCGATCCGGCGTATAATCCCTGCTGGGAATTTGCGAATCGCTATGGATTGTATGTGCTGGCGCATGTTTCCGGCGATGCGGCGGGGACCGGGAGTGTCGTCGATGCCGCCCAACGGTATCCGCGCGCGTCGTTCCTCATCGCCCATTCCGGGGGGGACTGGGGTTTTGCCGCGCACGTTGCCAAAGCCTGTCAAACCTGTCCGAATGTTTATGCCGAGATCACCCTGACACCGGTGCCGAATGGCATCGTCGAATGGCTGTGCGAACAGGTCGGTGCCGATCATGTCCTTTTCGGTTCGGACGTGCCGATGCGCGATTGCCGGCCTCAACTCGGCTGGGTGGTGAACAGCCGGTTGAGCCTGGCGGACAAGCGCAAAGTGCTGGCCGAAAACTTCGCCGGAATCCTGGCGCGGGCTGAATTGCCCGGCCACGAACTGCCCCCGTTATTTCGGCCATTGTCGGGCGGCCGCCCGACCAGATAAGCCCTTCGACTCTCGTGCACAATTCCTTGCGACCCGGCTTCTCCTTATGAGGGAGCCTGATTATTGGGTTGAAGACCCTACCCGCCTTGGTTATTGTGTCGGCAGTCCCGGGAGAATTGAATATGTCCGAAACGTTTGTCAGTGACACCAAAAAAGGCGAATTAGCCGCAAAGATGGCGGCACTCGGTCTGCGCGAGGCGGACTTTGTGGAGACTTTTATTCTCGGTTCCGGGAGCGGCGGCCAGAAGGTGAATAAAACCGCATCCTGCGTCCGGATCCAACATCCCCCCAGCGGCCTTGAAGTCAAGTGCCAGCGAACCCGGTCCCGGGAATTGAATCGATTTTTGGCGCGCCGCCAGTTGTGTGAGATGCTGGAAGCGCGGCGGGCGGGCCGGGCGAGTGAGAAGCGCCAGGCCGAGGAAAAGATCCGCCGTCAAAAACGGCGGCGCAGTCGCCGTCAGAAAGAGCGCATGTTGGAAGGAAAGAAACAACGCTCGGAATGCAAGGCCCTGCGCCGTTCGCCGACGGGAGATTAGATTCGGAATGTCCATAAAGTCAGGATATGACCACGGATAACACGGATTTCACTGATTATGGAATACTTGCCAGTTCTGTTCAGATCCCTCGCCCCGGCCCTCTTTCTCACGAGCGAAGAACGGCGCTCTTGCGCGCCTACTACAAACGTGTTATGGCCCCTGTTCGTAGTAGCGCCGGATGAGGCGCGTTCCCCGGTGAGCGGAGTTTGACGAGGAGGTAATCATGACTCAAGTCATATTGGGACAAAGCGGATTGCGGGTTTCCCCGGTTTGTTTCGGGACCTGGCAGTTGAGCCCCCGGTTTTGGGGGGATCAATCCAAGGACGAGATATTGAAGGCCATGCGGGTGGCCCTGGATGCCGGCATTAATTTTTTCGATACGGCGGATGCTTACGGCGACGGCTATGGGGAGACGGTGCTCGGTGAATTCCTCAAACAGGTCCCCCGCGAACAAGCCGTCGTCTGCACCAAGGTCTTTAATCATTTCAACCCGGATAAAAGCCGGTATCCCGACCTCTCCGCGGCGCATGTCCGGGACCGATGCGACGCCTCGCTGAAACGGCTGGGGATCGAGCAGATCGATCTCTATCTCCTGCATTTTTACGATCCATTGACGCCGCTGGATGAAATTGCGGCCACGTTGATCGCTCTGCAGGCTGCCGGGAAAATCCGGCGGTTCGGGGTCAGCAACCATACGGTCGAGCAATTCCGGGCCCAGCGCCGCTTTGCCCCTTACTCAGTGGTTCAGCCGCCCTATAGCTTGTTGGATCGGGTCATTGAGCCGGATCTTCTGCCCTATTGCCAGGCGGAGAATCTGGGCGTGATGATCTATTCGCCCCTGCACAAAGGTCTGCTGACGGGTAAATATCAGGGCACCGAAACCTTTTCCGACTTCAGGGCGCATCACCCGGATTTCCAGGGGGCCCGGTTCAAGGCCATCACGGCCGCGGTGCGCGGTTTGGAGCCAATGGCGAAAACCTATGGGTTGAGCCTCTACCAGTTGGTCCTGGCGGCGACGCTGATGCATCCGGGAATTCAGGTGGCGATTGTCGGCATCAAGACCGCGGACCAGATCCGGGAAGCGGCCGGGGCGATGGGGAAAACCCTGAATCGGGCTGATTACTTTGCGATTCGGAATACATTAACCATAACGGAAACGGTGAAAATCAAAGATGCCGGCGGCAAAACAAAATAAGATGATTTTGCGGGCCGGGGCGGCGATGGTTGACATTACGCCGCCGTTGGGGACCCATCTGGCCGGGGATGGCGCCGGAATATACCGGCCGGCCAAAAAAGTGCTGGACCCGCTTTACGCCAGGTCGGTGGTGATCGAGTCCGCCGGTCGGAAGCTGGCGGTGATCACCCTCGATGTCATTTGCATCACGGAGCACTATACCCGG
>CAZCDO010000036.1:2285-26294 GCA_964497135.1 uncultured Verrucomicrobiota bacterium | reverse complement strand
CGCCATTCGACGCATGGTCATAAACATGGAGACCTCCTCGTTATCGTTGATTAGCTGAATTCAATCACTTTTCCCGGATGGGTGCTACTTAAAAAAGGCCCTGTACAATTATCGTTGCACACGGTCGGCAAAGATTTTACTCTCCCTGCGCAGTCACCCCTTTCGCTTTTTTAAGGAGAGCAGCCATGATTCGTCTCGCAGTTATCGGTTACGGCGAACGCGCCAGTTGGATGGTCACCTGTTTTCAACAAGCGAATCCCGAAATTGCTGTCACGGCGGTCATCGATCCCAACGAACAAAAAGTCCGGCCCCGGCTTCCGGAAAAAGACCGGGCTGCGGCGCGCTTTTTCAAGGATGTCCCCACCCTTTTTCGCGAAGCCAAGCCGGATGCCGTTTTGATCGGCACCCGCTGCAACCTGCATGCGCCATACGCCATTCAGGTCGCCCGGTATCCCGTGGCCCTGTTCCTCGAAAAACCGGTCGCGATCTCGATGAAACAAGCAACGGGCCTGGAACGGGCTTTTGAACGGTCGAAATGCAAGGTCGTGGTCAGTTTCCCCCTGCGCGTCACCCCCTTGTGTGTCCTCGGACGCGAACGCCTTGATGCTGATTTCATCGGCCGACCGGAACACATTCTCGCGGTCAATTATGTGCCCTACGGAACCTGTTACTTCGACGGAGGCTATCGGGATTACGCCATCACCCAGGGGTTATTCCTCCAAAAAGCAACCCATGATTTCGATTATATGTCCTTCCTGATGAACAGCCCCATCACCCGGATCGCCGCCATGGCCCTCAAAGGACGCGTGTTTGGCGGCAAAAAGAAACCCGGGTTGACCTGTTCAAAATGTAAAGAGGCGCCCACCTGTCTGGAGAGCCCCTTTAATCGTTCACGGAATACATCCGGGGGGACCACGAACGATCATCCCTGCATTTTCGGGGCCGATATCGGAACGCCGGAAACCGGGATGAATGAGGATTGTTCCAGCGCCCTGGTCGAATTCGCTTCCGGCGCTCAAGGCGTATATACCCAGGTCTTCTTCTCCCGTCGCGACTCCGGCACCCGCGGCGCAACGATCAGTGGATACAAGGGCACCTTGAGTTTCGACTGGTATACCAACCAGATGAAATATGTCCGCCACCACCGCCCCTTCACCGATGTCACCACCGTCGGCGCCGGGATGGCCCACTTTGGGGGCGACAGCGAATTAGCCCTCGATTTCGTCCGCATCATCAAGGGAAGCCACCCCTCGCGAACTCCCATCGAAACCGGGATTCAAAGTGTCTACGCCTGTCTGGCCGCCAGGGAATCCGCCGAAACCGGCCGTTTCGTGCGCGTCCGTCAAGTCGGACAGGTTTCATGAATGCGGAACTGAAATCCCGGGGCTCATAATTCGCTTATGATGATCAGGGCCGCCGGATGTTGAAAAAATATTTCCTTTTGAATTCCGAAACCAACAACTGGCGACTCACAACTGACTTCTTTATCTGCGACGGCTGGGACCTGATTGCTGAGCCTGAGGTAGGGCGAGGCGTCCCTGCCGCGCCGATAGCCAGCACGTATTACTACGTCTGGAGCCTCGACTTGAGCGGCTCGCTCCAGGGTGCCGGCAGGATTGGGGGATTCCTGTCTGCCGTCTTTGGAGGGACGAGTCCACCTCGTCCGTCTTCTATGCCCATGATGCCTACGGGAACGTATCGGACGTCATAAATGGTGATACGGGGCCATCGCCGCCCATTACGAATATTGCCCATTTGGTGAAACCGTTGTCCAAACGGGAGATGCGCAAGTTCTGGCGCAAAATCCCTATGCCTTCCGCACTAAATACCTCGATCGCGAGACCAAGCTATATTATTACGGGCCTGCGATGTAACCACCGTTGCTACGCGGCGGTGACAATTCTTTTCATGTCAAACTTCTCGCTCACCAGCGCGACAATGTAGGGCTGGGAAATGGTCTGCTGTTCGCCAATGGGAATCGGGTGATCTTCATAGGCCTGGTCCTGATCCTGCGGTCCGTCAAACCGATGGCGGGGAACCGTCGCCAGGCGTACAAGACACGTTGATCCTGGACGCCGCGGGCCCGGATCTGGGCCTCCACCATCCGAGATCGTTGGTGAGCAAAATCTTCATTCATCAGGCAACTCCAAGTCATTTTCAACCCTTTCAAATAACTGATGATTTGCCTCTAAATTTCTGGTAATGCTACTCCATAGTATACATCAATTTCGAAAAAGGAAAAGTCATGAACCTGGAACACGATTTCAAAACTGTTTTGGCATCGGCCCCCGCCTGGGATTCAGGATCCCCTTCCATTAACGGTCCTGATATCGTCGGCGCCTCGCCGGGCAAGGACCTTTTCCACCTGATTCCCACCGTCGGTGAACGGCCGATTCACTTTTCCGCTGAAGGACTCCCCTCCGGGCTCATCCTCGACTCTGCCTGCGGTCTGATCACCGGACGAGCCTTCACTCGCGGAGATTACCCGATCCTGTTGAAAGCGAAAAACCGGCACGGCACCGCGGAGAAAGCATTCAAAATCCGGATCGGCGAAAACACCCTGGCTTTGACCCCGCCGATGGGTTGGAATAGTTGGAATTGTTTCCGCAGCGACATCGATGCCGCAAAAATCACCCGGATTGCCGAAGGCATGATCCGGTCCGGCCTGTCCGCCCATGGGTATGCTTATGTCAATCTCGATTCCGGTTGGCAATCCAAACAACGCGGCGGACGTTTTAATTCCATCATTCCTCATGACGGGTTTCCGGATATGGCCGCGCTCTGTGCGCACATCCATTCCTTGGGCTTGAAAATGGGCATTTACTCCGGCCCTTATGTCGTCCCCTGGGGAACCGAAGGCTGTGGTACCTCTTCCGGCTTGATCGACTCCCGGTTTGCCCCCTGGCTCAATTGCGCGGGAAAATACATCGGCCTTACCAAGCACGAATTGGAAGATGTATCCCAATGGGCCGATTGGGGCATTGATTATTTCAAATACGACTGGGCCCAGACCGATATGGAGACGGCCGGCCGGATGAGCCGGGTCCTGCGGCAGGCCGCCCGGGACATCGTCTTCAGCGTCACCACCAACGTCAAACTTGAGGATGCCCGCGAAATCGCTCAACTCTGCAATCTCTGGCGCTCCAACGGCGACACCCATTCCGCCTGGGATTCCGTGGTTAAAAACGGCTTCGGCAACGAACAATGGAATCCGCATATCGGGCCGGGTCATTGGTTCGACCTCGATATGACCGCCATCCTCCCGCGTGACGGCAAACAGTTGTCCGAGAATGAACTGATCGCCTGTTTCTCCTGCTGGGCTCTCCGGCCCAGCCCCCTCCTGATCGATTGTATCCCGGATGAGATCACCGACTTCACCCGTAATCTGCTCTGCAATGACGAAGTCCTTGCGGTCAACCAGGATATCCTGGGCAAACCGGCAGCCGTCATCATCCGGAAAGACCAGTGGGAAATTCAACTCAAGCCGCTGGCTGACGGCAGTTATGCCGTTGGGGTTTTCAACCTGTCAGACCAACCCGGGCTGTCGCCGGAATTTCAGTTCGCCAGTTATGGATTTGACCGGGCCGTCAAAGTTCGTGATCTTTGGGCCCAGCGCGACCTGGAGGGACGACGGACCCAACTCGCCGTTGCCGTGAACGCCCATTGCGCCAAGCTCTTCCGGGCTTCCCTCTAGCAGCCTGGCGGATCTTTGGCGGAGCCAAAGTCCGACAGGCTGCTAATCGTTGGTTATGCCGGCTACAGTCCTTCTCTCAAGCTATATTATGTAAACCGAATAATGTTTTAAGTTCACTTCGTGCAAAAAAGCAGATCCATTCAACGCCCCGTAGTCGTCTTCATCCAGTTGCCCCAGGTCGACAACGATGTCCAGGGGGTCGTCGAAAATCCCCATCTGGCCGCCCGCTACCTGATCGAAGCCGCCCGCCGGTTCGGTCAAGGTCCAGCCTTCCGCTTCATCGATTTGCCGCAAGGCTGGGAAACCCGCGCCGATCCCGATCTGGCCCGCGAAATACTCCGCAGTAAGCCGTTTCTCCTGATCGTATCCCTTTATCTCTGGAATATTGAGCGCTCACTCGACCTCTGCCGACGCCTGCTCCGGCAACAACCCGACCTGCACATCGCCGTCGGCGGTCCGGAAGTCGCTCCCGATCATCCCTTCCTATTCCGTCGGGCACCTTTTCAGGTGGCTGCCGTGGGCGAAGGCGAATGGGTTTTCCCCCGTCTGCTCCACGCGTTCCAGGGTGGCCCCATGCCTGACTCCCGCAATCTTTTCAACCGCCGATCAGGCCGATGGCGGACCGGTCGCACGCCAGCTCCCGAGCCCGATCTCCGGACCATCCTGCCGCCCCCCCGTCACCCGTCCTGGCGTCCGGATGCCAATGGAATGGCTTATCTCGAAATTTCGCGCGGATGCCCGCTCCGCTGTGCCTATTGCCGCTACCCCCATCTCCGCCGGCGCATGTCCTTTCTGCCGGCCCCCGAAATCCTCGAACGCATCGCCATTCTCTCCCGCCGCGGAACTCGCGAAATTCGCTTTATTGATCCCACCTTCAACGCCCATCCCGAATTTCGCAATATTATCCGGGCCCTCGCCGACCGGCGAACCAACTCCTCGCCCATCTTTTTTTCCGAACTCAAAGCCGACACCCTCACTGCGGAAGATGCCCGCCTTTTGGCGCAGGCGGGTTTTCGCGAAATCGAGGTCGGCCTGCAAAGTCGCGATCCCGTGGTTCTCCACCGGGTCCGGCGCCCCACCCGCCTGCCCGCGCTCGATGCCGGGGTCCGCCACCTCCTCAGCCGGGGTATCCGCGTAACTCTCGATGTCATGTATGGGTTGCCCGGACAACCCCTCTCTGATGTCCTCCGATGCCTGCGGATGGCACTGCGCTTGCGCCGGATCAACGTGCAATGTCTTCAAACACTTCTTTTGCCCGGCACTGAAATTCGCGCCCGACGCGCCGAATGGAAATTAGAGGCCGACGATCGACCTCCCTATGGCATCCAGTCCAGTCCCGATATGTCTTTTGACGATCTCAAAAAAATTGAAACCGTCCTGGCCGAAACCCCCCGGCTCCGGTCGGATTGCCCCACCTCCCGGTGGATCGGCCGATCCCTCCCGGATTTATTTCCAGAACGTCAGACTTTTTTAGTTGCCGAATTGCGCCCCCATCGTCCAGCCCAACCCCGCTCTTTGCGTTGCGTTGTGCTCTTGCAGGGCGCCGATCTGTTTGCTTGCCGGGACACCCTGTCCCGCTGGATCACCGCTTGCATCAAAGCCAATCCCCATACCCTCTGGCAATTCGTCCTGGAACCACAGCACGAAGAACCGCTGGACCTCCTGGAAGGCTTGACGGCCGTCCTCAGGGCCGCCCCCCCACATCTGCTGGATCGGTATGCGGCCGTGTCCGCGTTCCATCGATGCGCCGCACGTCGGCTCCTCATCCGCCTTCCCCCCCATCCCCCCTTTGCCCGCGATTGGATCCGGGCCTGCGAAGAATATCTCCAGAAATTCTTTTTCTGATTCGGGATGAATTTCGAGTTTCAGATCTCAGGTCTCTGATCTCTGGTCTCTGGTCTCACCTTTTTTCACTTTTCCTTGTTTCCCGACCCACGTTTCGCTTATGATTCACTCGAATTGACCGGTCTGGAAAGGCGGCTTCCCGCCGCGATGTGACATATGAAATTGACCCTGGGCGGCATCCGCGGAACAAATCCGGTCACCGACTCGGCCTACGCCGATTTTGGCGGGGACACCACCTCCCTCCTGGTCGAGGGCGCCGATGGAACCCGGCTGATCATCGACCTGGGCACCGGTCTCCGAAACATCGAACCGAATATTCGATGCTCCCGCGAACCGCGACTACTCAATATTTTTCTGACGCATTACCATCTGGATCACCTCATCGGGTTGCCCGCATTTTCGCCCCTCTACGATCCAACCTGGACCCTGAAAATCAACGGACCCCGCCTCGATGGATTTCATGTTGCGGACGTCATGCACCGCATTCTGGCCCGTCCGTTCTGGCCCCTGCAGATGGACGCCATGCACGCCGAAGTTCAATTCTCCGATCTCGAAATCCCGGGGTCCGACGGCCTGCGGATCGTCGGGGGTATGCACGTGCGCTGGTGTTCCATCCATCATCCCGGGGGCTGTGTCGCCTATCGGATCGATGAGCCGACCACGGGTGCCTCAATGGTCTTTGCCACCGATATCGAATGGCATGAATCGACGGACGCCGAACGGACCGATTTTTTTCGCCTCTGCGCGCTTCCCAAACCCGCTGACGTTCTTCTTTTTGACGGCCAGTTCTCGCCGGAAACCATCGTCAAACACCACGGCTGGGGACACAGCACTTGGACGGAAGCGGTCGAAGTTGCCAAAACTGCCGGAATCCGTCGCCTTTTTGTCATCCACCATTCCCCGGAGCGCAACGATAGCGCCCTCCAGACCATCGAATCCGAGGTCCAAAAATTGCTCGCCTCCGCCCAACTCGCCCACCAGGGGCACGCCATTGAAATCACCCGTACCTTCCCGCCGTTACCGAAGCCCCCCCCTGAAAAAAAACCATGACCCCACGTCTATCATGGCTCGTCACGATCCTGATTTTCGCTCTGGCCCTCTACCTCCGCTGTGCCGGCCTCTTTCGGGGACTGGACCAGGATAAGATCTTCCATCCCGACGCCCCCAAACAAGTCATGGCCTTGGAAAATTATCTCCAGGACCGCTACGTCTGGTATGTCGGCAGTCGCTTCTATGACGGCTACCCTTATTTTCTCAACCATGTCGACGAGTGGATCCTGCGCGGAATCTGGAAAGTCATCGCCCCCTTCGATGCCACCCTGAACGCCCAATCCACCCTCCCTGAATTACCCCGCCGGCCTCAACTCTATCGCTGGGCGGCCGGGCTCCGGGTCTTCTATGGCGGAATCATTCTGGTGCTGACGGCCCTGCTCGCCTTCCGGCTTTTTGACCGACGTGTTATCCCGGCTTGGGGCGTCCTCCTCCTCGTGTCCGCCGCGCCCCTCTCCATAGCGGTCTGTCACTCCGCAACCGGCGATATCGGCGTCGATCTTTTCGGGGCCGTTTTTTTCCTCATGACCTGGTTTTACCTGCGCTATCCCAGCCTGATCCGGATCACTTTTGCCGGCCTTCTCGCCGGGGTGGCCTTCGCCGCCAAATATAACGGAATGCTTCTCCTCCTCATGGTCGCCACCTTGCTCGGACTGCAATTCCTCTTTACCAAGCGCTCCTTCCGAACCACCCTGGGCCACGGGTTCAGCGCCTTCGGCGCATTTTTCGTCGGCGCAGTCCTCGCCACCCCGGCCGTTTTTATCAATCCCAAACGCACGCTCGTCGATCTCTGGATCAATTTCGATTTCATCCGCAACTACGGACTCCCCCCGGGGTTTGCCCAAAAACCGTGGATCGAAAAAGCTACCATCGGTCTCTCAAACAGCCTGCCCTCGGTCCTCGCCGCACTCGGCTGGTCGCTCTGTTTCATCCTGGTTGTCGGGACCCTGCTCGCGCTCTGGGATCTCTGCAAAAAACGCTCCGCTCCCGCCGACACCGCTTTGCCCCCCCATCTTTGGGTCGCCGCCGCCGGCCTCTTCACCCTCGCCGTCCTGGTGGTATCGGCTCTAACCAAACCCTCCTTTCAACCGTTCCATTTCTCCTATTTAATCCTGCCCCTCGCCGTCGTCGCCATTTGGACCCTCCGTCGCCTGACCCTCATGGGAACCATCGGAACCCTCACCACACTCCTGATCACCCTTGCCCTATTCGCTGAAATCGCAGTCCAGACCCGTTGGGAACATTTTTTCTGGCGCCGCTCCGATACCCAGGTCGCTGCCCATGATTATGCCCAACGCCGTTTTTTTGAATCGCTCCCGGCCGTCAACCGCGGATCGGATCGATACGCCATCAAGCACTTTGACGTCGAACCGTTCAATGTCGCGGTATTCCGCAACAGTCCTTACAAAATTCTTCACGATCGGGCCGAATTCTGGCGGCAAAACCCGGTCGCTCCAACCCCCTGGATCGCAGATCCCGATGCCGGTTCCTGGATGTTTATCAACGGTCCGATTCTTCCGCGCAATGATCGCGGCTTCACGGTTACCCCTGAACAGGATTTCAACCGTCATCTGGTTTTTTATGACCCGCCGCCAACCACGCTTCGTTTCGGCGTCTGGAATGGCTCCCGGCCTGCAACCCTCACCCTGCACTCCGGACAACAGACGATCTCCCGTTCTCTCGATCCTCAACAAATCGCACTCCTCGAACTCAAACCTCAGTTCCGGCGGCATTCGGTTCAGGCCGGCCCCGCTGAACAGGACATCCATATCGTTCCCCTTTCCGCAACCGCCCGGCCGGGATCGGTGCAGGTTTTCTTGCTGGATTCGCCCGGGGCTGAAGCCGCATTCCTCACCTTCACCCGTTCGATCGCGCATGACAACCCAGTGGCGTCCTTTCCCCCACCGTCGGCTCCTCATTGGCTCATTCCGCTCTCCGAGACCCGTTTTATTGAATCACCCCCTCAGGCGGCGCCGCTGCGGATCACCTCCGCCTCGTCCGTCGCGCTCACTCCCAAACCGATCGCCCTCATGCCCGGCCCCTATGTCCTCCAATGCCGGGCTGTCTTTCCGGCCTCAACGGGATCCGTTTCATTGATTGTTCGCAATGGGTTCCTGCCCGACGGGTTTCGCTTCGCGGGACCCAACTCCGGATCCCAACACACCTCATCCGGACCTCTCACCGGTTTACACGCGCTCCGGTTCTCCTTCATCAAAACCGATTCCGCACCGGAAACCATCCTGGAATTCAGCGTCCCGGATTCCACCTCTTGTGAAATTCTCGATTGGTCTCTACAACCCCACTATGCCCGATCTGCCACCCTCTCCAACAACGTCCCACCGGTTTTTATTTCCACCCCCGAGACGCCCGCCCCCCCCTTAATTTGGAATCGGAACGGCTTTCGCCTCCAATCCGTGGTTCTTCCGATAACAGCCCAAACCGGCGCTTCGTTCCCCATCGGATTCCGCTTTGACTTACTCAATTCCGATCTGCCCAACTTCGATGAACTCGTCATTTTCGTCCATCTC
Organism: uncultured Verrucomicrobiota bacterium; assembly: GCA_964497135.1. GTDB lineage: Bacteria > Verrucomicrobiota > Kiritimatiellia > CAIKKV01 > CAIJXV01 > CAIJXV01. Next base: position 17,177 of record CAZCDO010000036.1, on the reverse strand, counting down.
GTCGGTCAGGATGGATCTTCCTTTCCGCTCCAGGGAATCCCCTTCGCTTGCGCCGCCTTCGGGCGCGGACCCTTGAACTCCTGCCTGGCCGACCTTCCGCCCAACCTCACTCCCGGCACTTACCGGGTTCGCATGGGCGTGTATAATGCGCGAACTTTGATCCGGTTGCCGGTCGCCAGCGATGATGCCCAGGTTCGCATTCGTCGCCGGGCCGCCGAATGGACTTCGTTGATTGTTGAATAGGGAAAAGGGGAAAACCGCATGAGTGCATATCGCTCGTTCAATCAACGGAAACAAGCCGTTCGTCCCAACCCTCAACCCACCCCCACGGTCCCGGTCGATGAGCCGACCACCCTCCTGGGCTTCATCGAACATATCGTTTTTCGATCCGATGAAACCGGCTACACCGTTTGTTCCGTCCGGCCGGACGGCTCCCGTGAAGCCGTCCCTTTGGTCGGCAATTTCGCCGCCCTCTGGGAGGGCGAACGCATCCGGGCGGAAGGCGTCTGGACCCGTCATAAAACTCATGGTTTCCAGTTCAAAGCCGACAAAATCGAGTGCCAGGTGCCCACCTCGCTGGAGGGGATCGAACGATATCTCGCCAGCGGGTTGATCAAGGGCGTCGGCAAGGTGTATGCCCACCGATTGGTCAAACACTTTGGCGATAAAACCCTGCAGGTCATCGAACATGAATCGGCCCGTTTGCGCGAAGTCCCCGGCATCGGCCCCTCCCGCCGGGAGGAAATCAAGGAATCCTGGAAAGCCCAGCGAGCGGTGCGGGAAATCATGATCTTCCTCCACGGGCATGGGGTCGGCTCGGCGCACGCCCTGCGCATCTATAAGCAATATGGACCGGACGCCATCGCCGTGGTCAAACGCAATCCCTACCAGTTGGGCCGGGAGGTTTGGGGCATCGGCTTCAAAAGCGCCGATCGCATCGCCGCCAATATCGGGATCCCACGGGATTCCGAGCTTCGCGCCCAGGCCGGGGTCGTCCACTTGATCGAGTCCCAATCCGAGGAAGGCCATTGCCATTGCCCGCGGTCCGACCTGATCGCCGAAGCCGCCGAACTACTGGAAATCCCCGCCGCCAAAATCGAGGAGGCCCTGGATGTCGGGATCCGGCAACGGGATTTGGTCGAAGAAAATGGACATATCTATCCCGCCCGCCTGTTTCGGGCTGAAACCGGAATCGTCACCCACTTGGTGCGGCTCTCCCGCGCACCCCTCGCCGGCACGCCGATCGATGTCGACCGCGCCATCGCCTGGGCGCAGGACCGGATGAAAATTCAGTTCGATCCCCGCCAGTCCGCGGCCCTCGCCAACACTCTCCGCAACAAGGTCTCCATCATCACCGGTGGCCCGGGCGTCGGCAAAACCACTATCATCCGCGCTCTCGTCGACATCTTTACCCGCCGCCGGTTGCGCGTCATCCTGGCCGCTCCCACCGGACGCGCGGCCAAACGCATGGAAGAGGCCACCGGCTTCAAGGCCGCCACCGTCCACCGACTCCTCAAATACCAACCCCACTCCGGCAGTTTTCTCCACGGCCCCGACGATCCCATCCCCGGCGATGTCTTCATCTTCGACGAAGCCTCGATGATCGATACCCCGCTGATGAATTCCCTGCTCGCCGCCCTCCCCGGCCCGGCCCAATTCCTCCTCGTCGGCGATATCGACCAGCTCCCCAGTGTCGGCCCCGGCAACGTGCTCAACGATCTGATTGCCTCCGGGGTCATTCCCGCCATTCGTCTCGAAACCATTTTCCGGCAGGGCAATCGAAGCTGGATTGTCGTCAACGCCCACCATATCAACAACGGGGAATTCATCGAAATCCCCCCGCGGGATCCCGACCATCCCGCCGATTTCTTTTTTGTCGAGTGCGATACGCCCGAAAATGTGATCGAGCGGATGCTCACCCTCATCACCCAGCGAATCCCGGCCAAATTCGGGCTCGATCCCCGGACCGATATCCAGGTCTTGTCCCCCATGCGCCGCAATCAACTCGGCGCCGCCAATCTCAATACGGTCCTGCAGGACGCCCTCAATCCGGATGGGCCGGCAATCGAACGCTTTGGTCGTCGATTCCGGACCGGCGACCGGGTCCTGCAAATCCGCAACAATTACGATAAAGACGTTTTTAACGGCGATATCGGCCGGATCAAGGGCATCGACACCGAACAGCAGGTGATGGTGATCGATTTCGACAAGCGTCTGGTCAATTATGATTTTAGCGAATTGGACGAACTGGATCTGGCCTATGCCTGTTCCATTCATAAATCCCAGGGCAGTGAATACCCCGCCGTCCTGATCGTGCTGACCACCCAGCATTATAAATTACTGCAACGCAACCTGATTTACACCGGAATCACCCGCGGACGAAAACTCGTGGGCATCATCGGATCCTCCAAGGCGCTCCGCATCGCCATCCATAACAATACGGTCCAAGCCCGTCGCACCGGACTCCGCGCCCGCCTCATCGCCGCATTCAACCGCCCGGCATGAGAAGAATGGGGTGGTCATTTGCGGACGAGGACTGAGGTGGCCCGACGGCTCCGCACGGCGGGCTCTTGGGATCCCGTTCATCCAAGAGATGCCGTGGTACGGAGCCCCCGGCCCACCCAAAGACCATCCCATGGGCATCGTCAACCCATCGCCGCTTGGATCCGGGTGTGTCCGGATTGGATTCTTAAAAAAAAGTTGCCCGGAAGGGATCAAAAACCGTAAACTCCCCTCAATATTTTTAATTGAAAGGTATTCCCGATGAAAGCGATTTACGATCAACGTGTGGTTTCCGTGGTGGTAATTGACAAAGTTGAAAACGCCGTGCCCATGGCGGAAGCCCTCCTCGCGGGAGGTCTCAGTGTCATGGAAATCACCTTCCGCACCGCCGCCGCCGAGGATTCCATCCGGCGCATCGTCCAGGCCCTTCCGCAGATGATCTGCGGCGCGGGTACCTTGCTCACCCCCGATCAGATTGCCCGCGCCCAGGATGCCGGCGCCCAATTCGGTGTTTCACCCGGTTTCAATCCCCGGGTCGTCGCCAAGGCGAAAGAGCTTAAATTCCCGTTCTACCCCGGTGTGCTGACCCCCAGCGATATCGAAGCCGCCCTGGAAATGGGCTGTAACCTGATGAAGTTTTTCCCGGCTGAACCTTCGGGTGGAGTCAAGATGCTCAAGGCCATTGCGGCCCCGTATGCGCATACCGGAATTAAGTTCATCCCGCTCGGTGGCATCAACACCACCAATGCCCCCGATTATTTCCAAATGTCCAGCGTCGCCGCGATCGGAGGGACCTGGATCGCCGATGCCAAGCTCATCAGCGAAAAAAAATGGGCCGACATCACCCGGAATGCGCACGAAATCGTTGACTTGGCTGCCAAGTATCGCAACTAATGCCTATTCCAAACCTGGTCCTCGTCGGATTCATGGGCACCGGTAAATCGGCCATCGGCCGTCGGGTCGCCTCGCAACTCCAGATCGAATTCATCGATATGGATGACTTGATTGAATCCCGCCAGGGCCAGCCCATCAGTCGGATTTTCGCCACCCAAGGCGAACCTGCCTTCCGCGCCATTGAACGCGATTTGGTCCGTGAACTCGCGCCCCCCCAGGGTCGCGTCATCGCCACCGGCGGCGGCGTGGTCTTGAACTCCGAGAATGTCCGCGATTTTCAAGCTGGCGGCCTGGTCGTCTGCCTGAAAGCCACCCCGGAAATCATTTTCAAACGGGTCTCCTCAAATCGGCGGCGCCCTCTTCTCGACACCCCAAACCCCCTCCAACGCATCGTCGATTTGCTCGAACAACGGCGGCCCGATTACGACGCGATTCCCCAATCGGTCGATACCTCCTCACTATCGCTCGCCCAGATCGTCACCGAAATTGCCGGCCTGTATGATGTCTTCCGTAATTCATTCTCTGGTTGAAGCGCTCCATCGTCGGGCGCAGGAAGCCGGCTTTTGCGGCATCGGTTTTGCTGACGCAATTCCCCGGCCTGCCCCTGTCTTTCGCGACTGGCTGGCCCGGGGTCATCAGGCCGGTCTGCGCTATCTGGAGCGGCATGCGCCTCTCCGCGAACAACCCGATCTCCTTCTGCCCGGCGTAAAAACCATCCTCGTGGCCGCCCTGCCATTCCCCTCCGGTTCCACCCCAACGCCCGGCTACGCCGCCTATGCTCAAGGCGCCGATTACCACGAAGTGCTTCGTAAAAAACTCGTTCTTTTGGAAACCCTGATCCGTCAAAGTCTTCCCGAGGTCCACACCCGCATCGCGGTCGATTCGGCCCCGGTCGCCGAACGCGACTGGGCTCTGCGAGCCGGGATCGGCTGGCGCGGCCGTCAGGGCCAGGTGATTCGCGCGGACAGCGGCGCCCGATTGCTTTTGGGCGAAATCTTCATGACCGCCCAGCTCCCTCCTTCCGCACCCATTGAAAACCTCTGCGGAGAATGCCGTCTCTGCCTGGCCGCCTGTCCCACCGGTGCCCTGCAAGCCGATGGCACCGTCGATGCCCGCCGCTGCCTCTCCTATTGGACCATCGAACATCGCGGTCCCATTCCCGAAGAATTCCGCGAGGCCATCGGAGATGGGTTATTCGGTTGCGACCGCTGTGTCGCCGTCTGCCCCTGGAATGACAAAGCAACCGTCCCCACCCCCCGCGAATTCGAGCCCGGCGAATGGCCCGCGCCCCTGGCCTGCCTCGATCTCGACCAACCGCGATTTCTCGCTCTCTTCCGCCATTCGGCGGTCCGTCGGGTGAAACTCGAAGGACTTCAACGGAACGCCTTGATCGTCTTGAGTAATAGCGGAACGAGCGAAGCACTCCCCGCCATCACCCGTTTCGCTGAAACCACAACGGATTCAGATCTCCGGGAATTGGCCGGCTGGGTACGAAAAAAAATCACTGGTTCCACTTAATAGGCGACAAAGACGGTTCCGGGAAAACTGGGATCCGCATACTTCACGACCTGCGGTTCATAAGAACACGCCCCCACCCGCAGGCCATCCAGGAATAAATTATTCGATTCTTCGTAGGGCTTCGTACCCATTCCGATTTCACACCCGTAACTGCGGCTCGCGAGGACGCTCGCCCTCCAAAAGACGATATCGAGACGGCCGAGAGGATTCCATGGAGGGCGAGCGTCCCCGCGAGCCGTGCCGGTATACATGAAAAGTAGGAATTCTCCTATTTCCAATTCTCGGCGTTTCTTTCTTTTATTGACTTGACCGTGCTTTCCTCCGCGGTTAATTTCACGAACTTTGCAAAACGTAAAAGGGGCGCCCCTAATCGCAACAAACGGGTTTCCCATTTGAAAGATCAATCGATGCCTGATCCGTTAGATATTTTGGTCGTCTCCGACCTTCATTACCGTAATCAAGCCATACACGGAACGGGCCTGGCTGAACGTCAGGGAGAATACGGACTGATCTTTCTCCGGAAGAGCCTCCATCGCCTGCATCATTTGGGGATCCATCCCGATCTGATTATTCTGTTGGGCGACCTGGTAGATGACGGGAACGCGCCGGGCGCGGAAAAAGATCTGGCCGAACTGGCCGATACCCTCAAAGCCATGGGACTTCCCTTTCTAGCCATCCATGGGAATCATGATGGCGACCCGTCGCGCTTTGCCTCCCTGTTCACCTCGCCCGGGCTCCATGAATTCGGCGGCTATGGGTTCTTGGTGTTCAACGACGATGTCGGCCCCGGCGATGTGACCACCCGGGCGGCCGCCCAGTTGAAATGGGTGGCAGAGGTCGCCGCCGAACATCCGGATTTGCCCCTGATCGCGCTCCAGCATAACCCCCTCCATCCCCGGATCGAAAGTGACTCCTATCCTTACATGATGACGAATGGCGCTGAAATTCTTGAGGGCTACGCCCAGGCCCGGGTGATGCTCTCGCTCAGCGGCCATTATCATCCGGGGCAGGCCCCCACCCGTCTGGGCTCGCTCACCACCTATACCGGACCGTCCCTGTGCGAATCGCCCTTCACCTTTGCGCACCTTCGGCTCACCGGTCGCGAAGTGTCCCTGAAGGAACACCAACTTAAATTAAACCTTCCGGGAGTGACGGATTCGCACTGCCACTCCGAATATGCCTACTGCGGCACCCGTATATCGGCCCGCCAGTGTCTGCAATTATCCGCCCTCCTCGGAGTCGAAACCATCGGCTTGGCCGAGCACGCCTTCCAGCTTTATTTCGACTCGAAAGACGCCTGGAGTTTTCACTGGCAGACGGACCCCGACCAGGTTCAGTCCGCCTGGCAGAAACGGACCGGCCGAATGGATGAATACCGGCGATTCTCAGCCGGATTACGCAGTTCGAATGTCAAACTGGGGCTGGAGGTGGATCTCTGTGCCGACGGCAATCTTCTCCTGGCCCCGGCGGATGCCACCGGATGGGATTTCCTCGTGGGCGCCATTCACGCCATTCCCGGCTTTGTCAAGGGACAGACCTCACAAGCAGAGGCCGAAGCCCTGTTTCTGCGCGATACCCAACGCCTTTTGGCCTGCGGCATCCAAGTCCTGGCCCACCCATTCCGGTTTTTTGCTCGATCCGGCCTGGCCCACCCCACGCACCTTTATCCGGTGGTGGCTGAGTTGCTCCAGACCTACGGCGTAGCCGGCGAGGTGAATTTCCACATCTATCAACCGGATCCGGTCTTCGTCAAAGAATGCGTTGCCCGGGGCGTTAAAATCGCACTGGGCTCGGATGGCCACGATCTGATCGAAACCGGCGAGTTGTGTCCCCATCTCCGGGTGCTCGAACAGGCGGGGATCCATCGCGCGGACTGGCCCCAAGTGCTATTTGGAATCGACTGACAACAAATGGGATCAAACCGGCGTTGGGAAGAGTGATTGGGAGTTCCGTTCTGTTCCGCCCGGTCTGCAGTACGATGCCCGTTCTGGCATCAGCACAACAGGAAACAATTCACTGAGGTAATGCAACGTTCCCGACAGAGCGTCTCCACCCCCCTCCTTTTCGATGGCTCGCGAAGATAACCGTCGGCACCCACCTGGCCCCATCTATTGGACCATAAAAATCGTCCCAGCAGGCTGATCTATCGGGTCCAATGGCGGGTCCACTTTGATAAACACCACCGTTCCAGATGAACCACTTTGCCCGGTGCAACCCGCCCCACCATTCGCGCTGACACTCCCCGGGAAGCCCGAAATGGATTGGTACCATACAGCAATTCGGCCCCCGCCGCCTCCCCCCGCACCCAAGGCCCCCCCATAGCCCCCATCAGCACTCAAGACTGCATTGCTGATGCTGTTAAAAGACACACATTGGATAAAGATGCCGCCACCCGACCCAGCTCCGGTATACTGGCTGACCGGCATAGTCGACTCTCCGCGGGCGGTGATGCTCCCGCCCACGCTGACCGTACCCGTCGCCTCAATCCAAACCAGCCCCCCTCCCCAGTAACCCAGTGCGTCAGTCTGGAAACCTCCTCCACTCCCGCATTGCGTCGGCGCATTCGAATCCCCATACGCCACCCCCGGATACGAGCCACCCCCTTTGCCACCATACCCGCCTCCGGAACGATACCCACCGCCCCCAGAACCATACCCCACGTTCGTATTGATTCCGGAAATCTGCAAACGCGAACCATATCCGAGCCCATCGGCATTGATCCCCGCGTTGGTTGTGTTTGCAATGATCATATCCTTCATCCGAAATATTGCCGACCCCCCATTCATTGCATGCGAAATTGGAAATATCCAACTATTGGACGCGATCAGCAGCCTGTCGCCCACCTCCACTAATGCACCATAGACTGGCGTGCCAGCGTTCGTCTGTCCAGCGAACACATAAAATCGGCCGGCATTGGTCAAAGTCATTCCTCCACCCACTCGCATGACGCAATTCGAGATCACCAATCTGGCATTGTCCAACAGCACATTGCTTGAGATGTTTAACGTCCGCACCCTGGGCAATTCAACCCGGCTGGCAAAGTTGTGAGTCAAATCACTCGCCCGGAATGGGGCGCGGGTATCGACGATCGAGAGGCTGTTCAGGCTCAGCACGCTGGCATTCGAACTCCAGAGAAATTGTCCGCCACCATTGTCCCCGATAACCTCCGGCATCAATTGACTATCGGCACAATAGACCGTGCCCGGCTTCCCATCCCGTTTCGGCGCCCATGAGTAATATCCATCCTGTGAGCCATGCGCGGCCGATATCGCAACCGAGGGCTTGGGTATTTCCGTTCTTTGGATGTCCGGATCATAGAGGATCGCCACGCGCCCGCCCCCCCCACCGGAACCCACGGTTCCCGTGCCATTACCTCCCTGAGCCCGGATCGAGCCCCTCTTTCCGGCCAAAGATTGGCAAGTAATGTAAATACTGCCACCGGAACCGGCGCCTGTTCCAGTATCTCCGTTTGCGCTGATCTTGCCATGCACGGTCAGCCGATTGCCCACCGATAACAAAATCGCACCGCCTCCCGATCCGCCTTCGCTGGCCTCTTTGCCCGCTCCACCGCTTCCCGGAAGCAGGGGTGCCTCAGCGTCACCGTAGGGATCCCGGGGTGCCCCGTAAGAATAGGAGTCGCCGCCTCGACCCCCATAGCTTCCGCCCGCCGAGCCATAGTTACTGTGAACCGCGCCACCAGGGCCCTGACCCTCATGGTTCAAGACCCCGTCGACCCCGCCCCGAAAGCCCGCGCCATCCGCATGGATCATGGCGTACCGCCCCACCGTCAGGTTCGTCGCCACAATCCAGACCCGGTTGATGTTGCCCGGTACTGCATTGGTGTCACACCGCGCAGGCCTTATCGTCCCATCGTCCAACGTCACCTCCACAGCTCTCAGCACAGTGGTCCAGTTCGAAACAAGCAGGTTTCCGCCATATTGACTATAGGAGTTCAAGTTGGAAGTCGGCTCGCTTAACGTCACCGTATATGCACCCGGGGGAAAAATGACATCCGCGCCTTCTCCCGGCACACAGCCCGACCCCCACTGGGTCGCGTCCGCCCATGCCCCGCTGAATCCATTCCACACCGTACCGGTGAAACCCGGAGTCCATGCCGGCAAAGCGTTCAACAACGCCCGGCAGGGAGCCGGCATGTCCGGTGCCGATGCATCAGAATCATATGCCTCGATAAACTGGCCGGCCCCGACCACGCTCGCGGTGCTGATATTGGCACAATGATACAGCCGGATCTTGGCTTTCTGGCTTTCAGACAGATTCATTCCCAGCGCCCGCTGGATCTTATCGCGCAGGTAGAAATCGTCCAGCAGGTAGCAGAATTGTCCTTGGAACCCGCTCGAGTTGATCAGGACATACCCGGGCGAATACCGGCCCAACCGACTGACTTCACGGGAGGCGCCAGTGTCCGGATCCGCTATGGAAAATAAGGTCGGATCGGTATTTCCGGCATTGCTGGATTGTCGATAAAAGCCATTGTGCTTGACGTTGTTCGCCCATAAAGCAAATTCCTTGTGGTTATAGGAAACGTGGCCCAATGAATCGCTGGCAAGGACATTGGAATCGCCGAACTGAGTATTCGTGGTCGAATTCCAGGACAGGTTCGATTTATAGATCAGATAGCCGGGCCGCACCTCACCATCCAACAGATACTCGCTGGTCGATTCGACCATCTCGATTTCAAAAGCCAGCGGCAGATCCGTCGGAAGAGTTTTATTGACTGTATGCCGGCTGTAAAGATAGACGTCCCCGCCGGTATATTCGGCGAACTGATCGTATGGTCCCCGGTCGTTATCCAGGACCGTATACACCTCATTCCCCCAACCCACGATGGTGAAACGATCGCCCGCCTGAAGCTGGATCGGCTTGGCATTCTCCGGGATGTCGTTTGACGGATTGATCTGGGTGACGGTCTTTTGGAGAATCACGCTCCAGTTGGCGAAGCCCCGGACTTTGTTCGTCGAAATAACGGTTACCGTGCGGGGAATATTGGTGCCGGAAACCGTATAATCCCGGCTAATCGTATACCGGTTTCCGGTTCGCGGAATTCGCTGCACCATCATATGCTTTCGGCCGGTCCTGAATGGGCAGGCTCCCGGGGGATTGTTCCAATCAAATTTCGGATGCCCCTCCGAATAGACCGGCTCGTAGATATCGTCCCACGTATTGTAGTTGCCGAGGGTGAAGGCGAAGCGGTCGATCTGAATAATATTGGCCCTATTGCCCCACCCATCCAGGAGATACGAGTTGTCAACCTGATGAAACGAGTGGCCGCTGGTGATTTCAAACACCTTATCCGGATAGTAAGTTCTGGCGACAAGACCGGTATCGAATCCCGACTTGTCGGCGGTGAACCGGCCATCGACCAGAATGGATGTCGGCCGCCATTTCTCCTGGTCCAGAAAATCGGTGGTCACATTCTGCATGACCAGGTAATTGCCCGCTCCGGAATTCGCTTTCAAATCGATCAAACTGCTGCCCGTGTGCTCGAAATCCTTGATGAATACATACTGGTAGGCGCTGATGTCTTCCGCCACACCACTGCCGGAATACTTGCCGCCGCTGTAGATGAATCCCAATCCCATGCATTGGATACGTTCCTCCGTCAAGCCCGCCCCGCTTTCGATTTCCCTTTTTTCATCGAGGGCTGTATTCCCAATGACCGCCAGAATCCGTTCGCAGGGCGCGATGCGCTGTCCCCCGAAGAATTGACGGAGAAAGCTGCTGGTTTCGGGCACAGTCCGGTGCGGCGGCAGCCAAACGACATTGTGGATGATAACGTTCTTGTTGGTGGCCAGGGTCTCGAACAGAAAGACGGCTTGTTTATAGGCTTTCGCCCCGTTGCCCGCCCACTGGAAATAATCCTCGATCCCCAGTTTGATGCGCGCCTTATTGCCAGTGCCCGTCCAGATCTTGAGCTCCTTGTCCCGCAAACTGTACGAGAGGTACTGCGGGATTACATAGGTGGCTTGAAACACGCCGACTTGCGTATGTTCGAGTAGTCGAATTTCCGTATTCGTGTTGCCCGATCGGACATACTCAGTCATGAGTGAGGCCCATGCCGCGCTGTTGTCAAAGAAGATATACCCTTTCTGATCGAAAACCACCTGAGGGCCGGCCTTGCTCTTTCCATTGTATTCAAAGTCGACCAGGATGTTTTTTTCATCGAGCACACGAATGACTTTCGCATAACGGCTACCCACGATATTGGGATAGTACCGATCGGCAATGGCCGCATCCGTTTGACCGGGATTTTGATGAACGAACAAGCCGCAAAACGATTTATTCAAGTCGTTCACATCAAACCCGTCGCCGATCCCGGTATAAGTGATTTTTGTGCAGTTGGTTCCGACGGGAAATGGGGTGCCGTTCGTTATCGACTGATCAACGGAATAGGGAGTATATGTGAGCCCCTCATCAAAACGCTTGTAATAGGCCTGCCCTCCGAATTGCTCAAGCGCGAGCCAGGAATCCCCCAGAGCCAAACACGGAAGGAAGACCAGAAATAGGGCAAGTCTGTTATTCACTTGTTTTCATCCACGAAACACGCCCAGCTCTTTCAATAAGCCGGCGACGAATTTGACATAATGGGGAAAAGCGATCTCGGGGCCTTCCAATTTCGGCTCCCATTTCTTTTCCCATTCAAACGAGAGATATCCGTTGTATCCGCTCGCCTGAAGCAGGTGAAGCGCAGTTCGCAGATCAGCCTGCCCGGCGCCCGGAAGGATACTGTGAATGGAATCGCCCGTCCGGGCCGCATCCTTGAAGTGGACGTGGATAATCCGATCCCGGATCGCCGCAAAAGTCATTTCCTGCGGTTCGGTGAAATAGGAATTGACCACATCCCAACACACCCCCAAAGCCGGGCTCTTGATTCCATCCAGGATCGCGGTCACATCCGCACCCAGGCACCAGCCATCGTGGTTCTCCAGGGCCAGCCGGACATCGTTTTTCTCCGCCGTTTCCACCACGGGTTTCAAGGATTCCACCACGCACCGGATATTCGCCGCCCGGTCCGTCCCCACCCATTGCCCACCAAATACCCGGATCAACGGGCATCCGACCTCCCGGGCCACTTCGATCATCTTCTCCAGGTTAACACGCCCTTCAGCCCGGATTTGAGGGTCCGCTATCGTAAAATGGTTGTAGCCCGAGATGCACGCGATTTCCACGTTCTGTTTCCGGAACAAGGATCGGATGTAGTCCCGCCGGACCGCAGGCTCATCCGGTCCGATGTGCTCCCCCGCCACTCCGCGCAGTTCCACGCCGTCAAATCCCATCACCGCAGCCTGGTCGGCAATCTGTTCCATCGTCCAAGTCGGACAACCCAATGTGGCAAACGATAGTTTCATGGTGATCTCGAAGGGTTCACGGTCCAACAGCGAAGTCGGCAACCGCCTTAAGTCAGCAACCTAAAGAAGGCATACTTCGCAGCCTTCTTGTCGAAAGTGATTACGCCACTGCATCCGTAATCCTGGGACATCATCGCGATTAACAAGTCGGAGAGATCCGCGTTACACGTTCGGCCCTCGTCCACCCAGCGTTGAATCGCTTGCGTCTTTTCGAATTCCAGAATCGGCATGCTTTTCATCTCGTCGAAAGCATCGAGTATTTCCAGCCTGGACTTTTCGTAAGCGCTCTCGAGAACCCAAAGGGTTTCCAGCACGACCAAGGCGGAGACAAACAAAACCTCGCGGGATACCTCAGCCTGTTTGAATCGGGCATATACCGCTTGAGCCTGTTTTTCGTCGTCCCGCACCAGAAACCGAACCAGGATGTTGGTGTCCAGGGCGATCACGTTTTATGACTCCGCATCCGCTGTTGGATGGTCTGGTTCATTTCGACAACCGATTTAACGACTTGGCCGGACGTGTGGAGTTTTCCAAAAACCTGATCGACGGTTTTTGTCACAGGTCTCAACACGGCTTCGGAAGAGTCGCGCAGGATGAATGCGACTTGGTCGCCGGAATGAAGATGCAGGCTTTCCCGAACCGTTTTGGGGATGGTGATTTGCCCCTTGCTGGTGATGGTCGCCGTAACCATTTCAATGGACTCCTTACTTATTTATGATTCCTTACTTTATCGTAAGTTTTTTGAGTGTCAAACCGCATCTTCAGGTTCATCCACCCACAGTACCCGCCCAGCAGGCCGGGCTCACACCCTGGCGTACCCAGATGCCAATCATTTCGCGCAGGGGCGCGGGTTCCAGGTCGCTCCGACGCAACTGGATTAAGGGAATCCATCGAAAATCGAGATGCCCTTCGCACGAAACCGGCGGCTCATCCACCCCCAATGCCAAAGAACCGCTTGCAAAACCTCCCGCGGACGACACGGAGGTCGTCCCTCCACTTTTGCGTACAAGCCTTTTCCCCGTTTTCTGGAGGGTCGGGCTCTGTCCCGACCGTTCTGGCGGGAGTTTTGCAATATCCTCCAAATCCAGAAAAAACACCAGGTTGATCTCGCAATGAATCCGGCCCTTTTGCCGATATTCGTGTTCGATCGCCCCCAAAAAGCCGCGCACCCGTGACGACAATCCGAGTTCTTCCCGGATCTCGCGCTCCAGGGCATCTGGAGCCGATTCACGGAATTCCACATGACCGCCGGGCAGATAGGTGTTTTTCGCCCCCCGGGTGTGGCATACCAGCAAATGCCGGTCCCGCACGCAAACCCCGCGCGCCATGACTTCGATCTGCGAATCGCGAGAACTCATCTTAAAATCCCTTCTGCTGTTCACCATAGCCATGGGCTTCCAAAACTTCGCCAACCAAGTAGAGCGATCCGGCGATCACCACCCAGCCGTCCTCCCGCAGGGCCCAATCCCGCGCCGCCGACAAAGCCCCCGCCACTGTCCCGACCGACGCCTCCCATCCCGCACAACGGGCCAACGTCGCCAATTCCTCGGGCGGCCGGGATCGGCCCGTCCGCAAGGGTACGCACCAGCAGCGCGTCCCCGCCCGACCCAGCGCCTTCCAAAAACCCGCGCTGTCCTTATCGGCGCACATGCCGCAAACCCAACCCACCGGGTGCGAACCCGCCAATTCCCGGATGGTTTCAACCAGGGTCCGCGCGGCATCCGGATTGTGGGCGCCATCCAAAATTGTCACCGGTTCCCGCGATAACACCTGCAGGCGTCCGGGCCATTCCACCGCCGCAAATCCCTTGCGAATCCATTGGACGTCGCAGTCCAGCCCCGCCGTATCGGCGAAGGTCTCCAACGCCGCCACGGCCGTGGCGCAATTTTCCCATTGGTGCCGGCCCAACAAAGGAAGGCGCACCCGTCCGTAATCCTGCGACGACGATTCGATCGCCAATACCTGACCCTCCAGCGAGCCCTCAACCCGGCGAACCCGGACCGCTTCAGGCGCAGAAATCAAGGGCGCCCGCCGTTCGGCCGCCACCGCCCGGATCACCGCCAGGGCGTCCTCCGGCATCGCTCCGCAAATGACGGGACACCGCTGCTTGATGATCCCCGCCTTCTCGCCCGCGATGGCCGCCAGGGTCGTCCCCAGATATTCGGCATGATCAATCCCGATCCGGGTTATCACCGTCGTCAGCGGACGACAGACATTCGTGGCATCCAACCGCCCGCCCAGGCCCGTCTCCAGCACCACCGCCTGGGCGCCCATCCGCTGAAAATAGACCAGGGCCAATGCCGTGGTCACCTCGAAAAAAGTGAGTTCGCGTCCCGTCTGGAGCCGGACCTTTTCGAGCGCAGGTTCAATCGTCCCGAACAATTCGCCCAAAGCCTCATCGTCGATCGGCCGGCCCTGCAGGCGAATGCGCTCATTGAAACGGACCAGGTGGGGCGAGGTGTAAAGACCGACTTTCAGTCCTGCGGCCTGGAGGGTGGCGGCCACCAGGGCGCAGACCGACCCCTTGCCATTCGTGCCGGCCACATGGAGAATCGGGAGCGCATCCTGCGGTCGGCCCAGCGACTCCAATAAGGCCGACATCGATTCCAAC
>CAZCDO010000036.1:0-2275 GCA_964497135.1 uncultured Verrucomicrobiota bacterium | reverse complement strand
CCCCGGCTTGATCCCGAAGGTTCTCAACGCATAGAGGCGCTCCAACGCCTTTTCCAACTCAGGGGACTGCGACTGGGGTCTATTATTGCTCACCCGAACGCCTCCTCCTCGCCCGCCTTCAGTCCTGCGGAAAATAAATTCTTCACCAAGGCGAAGTAAAAACTGTAACGGGTCAGCCAGACCCTCGTAAACAAAAAAAGCGGGAAACCCCGGAAGGGATTTCCCGCTTGAACACTCATGCCGGGTCGATTAGCCGACCAGTTTCTTGGCCAGATCCGCCGCGGAAGCCGCGTCGGGCGCATAGCCATCGGCGCCGATCTCATCGCAGAACGCCTGGGTCAGGGGCGCGCCGCCCACCATAACCTTGACTTTGCCCTTGAGGTCCGAGGCTTTGATGGCGTCGACGATTTCCTTCATATTCGTCATCGTCGTGGTCAGCAACGCCGAAGCCCCGATCAGGGTCGCATTGTTGGCCCGGGAGAGTTCGATGAATTTCGCAGGCTCGACATTGATGCCGGCGTCGATGACCTTGAAACCGCCGCCTTCGAGCATCATGCCCACCAGGTTCTTGCCGATATCATGGAGATCGCCCTTCACGGTACCGATCACCACGGTTCCGCGGGGTTGGACTTTGGCCGCCAACAGAGCGGGCTTGAGCAGTTCCATACCGGCCTTCATCGCGCGCGCCGCGATCAGCACTTCGGGCACATAGACTTCATTCTTCTTGAACTTCTCGCCAATGATGCCCATACCGGCCAGGAGGCCCTTATTGAGAATATCGCCGGCAGGAATCTTGTCTTTCAAAGCCTGATCCACACCGGCCTTGACATCGTTCGCCTTGCCCTTCATCAAATTCTCTTTGATCTGCTCTAACAATGCGCTCATCCGATACTCCTGGGTTCAATTCCATTTCAACGATCGTTATTTTCAAGCCTCCCCGGCTCGAAAAACAGGTGTCACTCTATCAGGCCCATCCCGGCCAAAATAGTTCAATTCCCAATAAAATATAACGATCTTGCTGACAACCCCCAGAAAGATGCGCCTCGAGTTGAAATATCGCCCATGAATGGGTGCATGGTACCTCGTGGAAAGCTCGGAGCCTAAATCGGGATCGAAAACTTTAACACCAAGGTCGCGAAGATCGCAAAGTGCAGAAAGATCCCTCCACCCGACGGCCCAGCCGTTTCAATGAAGAGCCCATTGAAATGACCGGGCCGGTTGTTCCTGCGGAAAAGATAGCCAATGAGTTGCGCCCTTTTCCCCAAGGCCAACGGGACGGGTGATTCCGCCGCCGCGGCGGAATCGCACGGCCCTGGCTTCACTCTTGTCATAACTCCATCTGAACTTGGTGAAACTCTGCGTGCAAAATCTCAATTCCCCGATTTTTGATGGCTTTGAGAGGGCGCGAACTCCAGTACCCTACAGAAATGCAGAAAGAGCCAAAAAATTTCACTTCGTCATTTTGATAATATCGCTCTTTCCTTCACCGACAGATTGTGTTTGTATGGTTTTGTTGAACAGCAATAGTATTCCGCCGGGCCCCCTGAACACGGGGACCGACGAAAACGGGGATTCGCCATGACACGCAATGAAATCGATCGCACGTTGAGAAACCTGATGAAAACCAGTTCCCGGGAAAAAAAGGACTGGGACCACCTGCCCGAATCGACCCCGATTGCATCGTTGGGATTTGATTCCCTGTCGATTTTGGATTTGGTTTACGATCTCCAGCAAACGTTTCATCTCGAATTCGAAGCCGAGGAGCTACTGGGCATCAAGACGGTGGCCGATCTGCTCGATTGGCTGACCGCCCGGACTGCTTCCATCTAATCGACGCCGATATCCGGGATCATGCCCCTGGCAGGCGATTCTTCTCTTTTGTGGGGGCGGACAGTGGACGCCCTTCCCCTCTCCCTCCGAAGGTAGGGCGTCCCTCGCCGAGGGCGCCGTCTCCGCCTCCTCCCCTCCCTTCCTCCCCGGCCGTCTCGGCGAGACGGCCCTACCTCGGAACACAGTTTGCCTGGCCCCATGCCCCTGGCACCTGCTCTCGCTTCCCCAAAAACTCATCAACTCAACAACGAACAACTTCTCCCTCCCTGCTCCCATCAGCTAACCACTAAACCCAGGGCCCTTCTTTTCCTCGGGCGGGTTCACGATAACTTGTCATGTTGTTCCTTCCAGGCGCCAAGATCCGCCACAATCCGCGCATTCGTTGAAGCTATGTTCCGGAAATCGGAAGAAACCGGCTCCTCCCGGCTCATGCGTTCCCAGAAGG
>CAZCDO010000035.1:0-26702 GCA_964497135.1 uncultured Verrucomicrobiota bacterium | reverse complement strand
GCATCATCCAAGCCCGAAAAGTAATAGAAAACGGAGCCGCACTCCAGAAACTGATCGATTGGGTTAAAACTCAAAACCGCGATCCCCAATCGGGAATGACCCGATTGTTGGCTATTTTTCAGGCAGCCGACATGCCCGCCCATTTCAATCACAGCCATCGAAATTAACGCGCCGCAGATCGGGGTGAAAGGATCCGGCTAACAAATCGGACAGAGTATCCCAAGCCCAGGAGAACGATTCAAGGGGAGTATCATGTCCGCCTTCAATCTCCCGATATCGAAAGGGCGCGTCCGTCGGCATGGCGGAAGCCAGGGCCCGGGATTGCTCCACGGGGATAATGGCATCGCCGGTCGCATGCACGACCACCACGGGCATGCGCAAGTTCCGTGCGTTCAACACCGCCGAGTGACGTCGATAGGTTTCCGGTTGAGTTTGTGGATCGCCCCCGTAGGCCTGGAGGATGGCCGCCGAGATTTCGTTCAGAATAGGCAGACTTTGTCGATGACACCACCCGACGTAATCGGTTAAATCCGTTGCCGGACAGAGGGCGATAACGCCATCGACCCGATCGGGATGCAAGGCGGCATAAATCAGGTTACTGGTCCCCCCCATCGAACCACTGGCCAATATCACCCGCCCCACGGACTGGGTCCGGCGCAACCAACTTAAAAGGGCGGTCAAATCGGCAGCCGCGGACAGTGACATCCAGGCATTCCCGCGCAAATTGACGGTCAACAACCCCAACCCCTTCCCGAGAAGAAGCGGCAACCATTGATTTCGGAGATCGGGTCGAACGAACAACTGATTACCCTCCGACCCATGCCCGTGAATCATCACCACCCAATCGGCCTCCCCCCGGGACGGAGAAAGCAGCAGGGCCCAGTCTTGAACGCCATCCACGGCACTGGTGTAATTGAGTCGAACCAGTCCCGGGATGGCCCATTCCGCGGTTTCCAGAGAGGTACGAACATACATGATAGTTTCCTTCGCCTCACCCATTTTTGATCAACCGCCCACCGCCCAGCCAGCCCTGGGGTTGCTCGGGCCAGTCCAATTCATGCTTATTGCCCGCCGTTCCTTGAACCCTGAGTTCGAATCGGTTGCGACCCGGCTTCAAATCCGGCAAAACCCAACGCCAGGGCGCCCAGGCGCGGACTCCAACCGACACGCCGTTAACCTTCAATACGGCGCTATCACAAATCCCATCCAGTTCCAGCAGTCGCCAGGTTTGGATTTCATCCGGCGCGATCCGCTCCGTCCAACGGTAAACCCCGGCTCCCATGTAATGCGGCAACCCGCTCTCCTGCCAGCCACCGGCCGCTATCCGATTGCGCGGCACACTCAACACCGGCGTCCGGCGCCGCACATCCACCTCGAAATCGCCCTCCAGGAAAAGCTGGCTCAACAAGCCTTCCATGGCATTGGCAATTCGAAAACGGATATCCAATACATTCCGTCCGGCTTTTAAATTCCGCAGAACCATGCGGCGAGCGAGGATGCCGTCGAGCGGAAAAGCACAGTTAGCCTGAACGGTCAGTCCATTACTGATCACATCGAAATCGCCGCGGGCACACCGGGGATCGAAGCATAATGTGACTGGCTTTTTCAGGCGCGAACCCAGGTCGAAAACAAACCGATAGCACAGATCAGAATCGGGAACCGAGCTTTCCAGGGGAAGGGTTCCCAGATACGATTCATACCCTGAAACGAGTTTAAAATCGTCGAAGATCTGCCAGTAGGGGCGCGGAAAATCAACGGTTTGCACTTTCCGTCCCCGCCGTAAAATTTGCACGGTCGAAAGACGGCAGAGATTGGGCGATTCCAGTTTGAATTGGCGATCGACCGAACTCAAATCACGGAACTCTTGCATTTGCGAAATCCGTCCGTGGGTCTGGATCGCGGTTGCCGCCGCAACAAACAGACCACAGCCCCGGGCCGGCACATGCCAAAGACCATCCGCTCCGGTTTCTGTGAAATCGCCATCCGCTTCAACCGGCGTCCAACGCAACCCGGATGGTGAATCGCCCTTGACGATCAATTCCAGCGGCTGATCGCCCACATTGACGGCCAGGAGGTGCGGACGATGATCGGGGCCGGCGAACCGGCGGAGATAACAGAAATGCGCATCCCCCCCCTCCACTTCGGACACCGGCTTGAGATTATGCCGGACCCAATGTCGGTCCGCAAAAGGCAACCCGGTCCGTCTTCCGAGGGGTTCCGCAACAACCCGAAGAGATCCATCCGAACCCACTTCTTTTCCGGGTCCTTCTCCAAAAACATGAACCTCAACCCCCTGCCCGGGTGCTTTTCGCAAAACGGACAGCGCCTCTTGGCCCATCAAATCAATATCCGGAACCAGAAGTTTTCGATAGACACAAGCCCCCACCCGGATGCCGTCGGGTCCATATTCTGCCCCCGCCAGATCGGATTCATCCACGAGGTGAATTCCCAGATGGGCCTGGAGACAACCCAACAGGGTTTGCCACAGCGAGTCGCGACATTGGACCAGTCGATCCATATTCATCTTCGGCGCCCATTGCCAGAACGTGGTCACGCTGTTGATCACGGCAACCTCCGGACAGGTCCGGTCTTGATCCAACAACGCCTCGAGTTGCTGGAGCCATTCATTCATGGCCCCGACGCCTTGAAAAATTGATGAATAGGGCCCGAAATCGGGTTGCGCCTCGTAATTCTGAACCCCTTCGTTCGAGGTATAAAAACCATGCAGGAAAAACCGGTCGATACCCAACGCTTTTTGCCAGGTGAGAATCTGCCTCGCCTGTGTGGAGGTCATGCTCCAACCCGATAAACCGAGGGATTCGCTCATTCCACAGGGTGCCCCGATTTGGGCCTTCACCGAACCGACCCGCAGACTCCCCAGGTTCAAAGTGGGCGCCGCTTCCGTGCCGGTGAGGGGCACAATCAGATCCGTACCGGGACACGTCATGTTTTTCATGATCGCCATGGCCGATCCGAGACAGGCCGTTTCCTGGATCGGGTCGTCTTCCGGCGAGAAATGGCCAACCAGGCACAACTGATGGGCATCGCAAAAATTGCGATAGGGCTGTACAAAGGCCTTCAGGAAGCGGCTCAGAATCCAGCGTCGATAGTCCAACCGTACCTGGATATCCCGATCGTTCCGGACATCGCCGAACAACCGATAGACCTCGGTGCGAAGGTCATAATTCCGGGTTGACTGGAAATCCGCCCAGAGATCGCGCGTAATGGGCAGGCTTCCATGCGGCTTGGCTTCGTCGGTAAAAATACCCGGAATGGTTTTACCGAAATACTCTCCCACGGTCTCAACATACCGGTCCAGAATCAGCGTCCGAAAAACATCGAAAGCGCGGGGATTCAGCAAGTCCGGCAATGCGCCCCAAGATCCTTCCACCCCGGCGATTTCGGCCGTGATGGCCTGCAGCCGGTAACCGGCGGGAATCGTCGGCACCCGCAGGGAATAGCGTTGACGAACCGCATCGCCCCGGGGACAGGGAAAGGGTTTCATCCCTTCATAATAATTGCGGCTATCCCACCGGCCCATGAACCAATCCACCCGTAACACTCCCACCTCGCCCGTCAAGTCCTGGGCTTCGCCCGAGCCGCCCACCGGAACCAGACCGGCCCAAACGACTCGAGACCCGCCGATCAGCCAAAGCTGGCCCCGCTTCAATTTCGCCGGGGCCTCATGGACCGCCATATATTCCGCACGCAACTCGGGATAAGTGGCCATGACCAAACCACCCGCCGCGCCGCTGGGATAGGGATCCTCATCGTACAACCACATCTGCATCCCCAACCGGCCCCCTTCCGCAACCAACTCACGGATCATGCGGAACCATTCGTCGGACGCATAGGGGATCAAATTCCCACTGCGGGCATGCATGGCGAGCGCCCGGATGCCCCCCGCATGACACCGGCGTAGATAATTGATTTTCTGTTCAACTGTCGACGCGTCGTTCAACATCCAGAACGGAATGAGTCCCGGCCTTACGGGATTGGCGGAAGCAGACACTGAAGTCATGAGGTTATCCTGGTTGAGGGTGAAAATGAATCCAAACCTTACGGGTTCGAGGCCCGTCAAACTCACAGAAATAAATCCCCTGCCAGGTCCCCAGGCAAATTGCGCCACCGGCAATGGGAACAGTTAGCGAACATCCCATCAGGGAAGATTTGAGGTGGGCACCTGAATTGCCTTCCTGATGTCGATACCCGGCATTCGCAGGGGCCATCCGCTCCAGACCCTTGGCCAGATCGAGCAACACATCGGGATCGGCATTCTCATTGATGGTCAGGCCGGCGGTGGTATGCGGCACAAAGATCAGCGCCATCCCCTCCCGGATGCGGGCGGTCTTCGCCGCCTCGCGGATACGTTCGGTGATATCTATAAATTCAGTTCGCACCGCGGTGTGAACCGTCAATTCAATCGGCATATCAGGCCTCCTGGAAACCCGGAAACGATGCGTTTATATCAGATCGAGGGGCGGGGTGGAATGCAAATTAAACAGACCCGCTCACCAAGGCGCCATCCATAAAAGCTGGTTTTGTGGGCGGGGCGTCCCTATATTAGTCGACTTCATGGTCACCTCATTCATCACACGCATTCGCGGTCTCGAACGCAATCTTCTGCTTTTCCTGGTGGGGATGGCGCTGTTGGGGATTAGCGGGGGCATGATGGAAACCACCTTTAACAACTACGTCGCCGAGATCTTCAAACTCGGCGCCGATGCCCGGGGCCAATTGGAATTCCCGCGTGAACTGCCCGGTTTTTTGACGGCCCTCTTTGCCGGCCTCCTCTGCTTCCTGCCGGAAACACGCATTGCTGGCTTTTCGGCTCTGGCCGTCGGGGCCGGGATGCTGGGACTGGCCTGGATTGGCCCCAGTTGGAGTTCCCTTCTGATCGTCACCACCCTCTGGAGCACCGGCTCCCACCTGCTCATGCCGGTCCGCTCATCCATCACGTTGGATCTGGCTGATGACCAGAAACGCGGCCGGCGCCTGGGACAAATTGCGGCTACGGCGATCGCCGCCAGCATCGTGGGCTGTATCATCGTCTGGATCAGTATGCGCTGGCTGAAAGCCGGTTATGCGGTCATCTTCACGATTGGCGCCCTGGCCGCCTTCGCCGCCTCCTTTTTCCTGTTCGCCATGCGAATGCCAAACGCCCACCTGCAACGGCCCAGATTCGTCTGGGAGAAGCGGTACTGGCTCTACTACGTACTGTCCCTGCTCTTCGGAGCGCGCAAACAGGTTTTCATCACCTTCGGACCCTGGGTTCTCATCCGCGTTTTTCACCAACCGGTGTGGATTTTTGCCCAATTGTGGATCGCCGCGGCCATTTTGGGAGTATTTTTTCAACCCTGGCTCGGAAAGGCCATTGACCACTGGGGCGAGCGACGCGTTCTGCTGGCCGATTCCGTCCTGCTCCTGTTCGTCTGCCTGGGCTACGGATTCGCGCACAAGTTGCCGGTCCCATCCCTGGCCCTCTGGCTGCTGTATGCCTGCTTTGTGGCGGACAATCTGCTGTTCGGGGTCAATATGGCGCGGGACACCTACCTTTCCAAAATTCTGGTTCGCCCCGACCATCTCGGGCCAACCCTGTCGCTCGGAATCTCCATCAATCACGTCGTTTCCATGTCAGTACCGGCGCTGGGCGGCCTGCTCTGGATCACCTATGGCCATTGGTCCGTCTTCGTTGCGACCGCTGGCATCGCCGTGTTGATGGGCGTCTTCAGCGCTATGGTCAGGCTGCCGGATCACAGACCGTGACTCGCAGCCTGGCGAATCTATGGCGTAGCCAAAGTCCGACAGGCTGTTAGCCGTCGTTTCTCACGGCCGAGTACGACCGTCTCCATTGGATACGGCGGTCCGCCGCCGTTCCTTGGCCTTTCCAGCCAGACAAAATCAGCGCGGGGTTGACGATATAATCGTGGCAGAGAAAACGGATCTTATTGATAGAGATATGGATTGGTAGGGCGAGCTCTCTGAGCGAGCCGGGGAGAGGGAGAAGAGGCGACGGCTCGCTCGGAGAGCTCGCCCCACCCTTGAAGGCGGGATGGCGGTATCGAGTTCTCTCGGGAACGGAATCGCCATCGAAATCGGGATCGTTCTAGCGTTCTTGGGTTGTGGGCAAAACCCACGTTGGCACATTGGCCGCCATGTTCACCCTCCCCCGGGCAATTGGAAATTGCGCAACGGCGATAGAACCCAGGCGGCCAGTCGGGTTGGGGATTGAATCAGGAGAATGCGCAAAAACTCCTCGGTGGACATGGCGCGGGGTTCATCGAGCCGCCGGCGCAGGAATTGCGAGGCCAGCGTGCCGCAAATAATCACGGCATAGAAGAGACTGTAGGGATTCCAATTCCAACCCGGCAGGAACACAAAACCATTCCCGAGCAGGCGATTCAACCCGTCCAACGTGAAACCCCAGATAATGGGCATTACGCCCATCGTGAGACTGACCGCCACGCTGGAGATGGCAAAAAAATGACTTCGTCCCATCATCGGAACAAGGCCCATCAATAATCGGGTACTGGAAAGACCGAGAATGGTATAGCCGGCGGAGCCGATTGGAACGAGAAGAAACATGATCCCCGTGTGACCGGGTATCGTGCCTGAGGCGATGAACATCCACGCGGTCTGGGAGATCAGAATCAGGATGCTGGCAAACGCCATGAGGGGTCGGCTTCCCGTGCGGTCAAGGATCGGGCCGGTAATCCGCGAGACCAGGGCACACAGGATGCTGGAATAGGCCGATAGGCCCAAGATCAGGCTCCCCGATGCGTGCAACGCATCCTTCATGAAGGGCACCCAAATGACACCCAGTGCGGAAATAAAAAAATTAAAACCGACATTATAGAGGACGTATTTGCGAAAAGGTGGGAAATACAGCATCTCTTTCCAGGGAGGGCGAACCCGATTTTCACGTGGCTTGACCGCCTGCACATCCGGAATGCGGCGAAGAAACACCACACTGATCAGGGCGGCAACGTAGCTGAACAGGAAGAGCGCCGCAAAGGTGCGGGTGGCCGGGAATAAGCCCACCCAGGCGCTGGATAACAGCAAGGTGCAGGTGAGAGCCAGATGCATGCACATCAGGTCTCGGGATATAAAGACACCCCGAAGCGATTCAGGAATGAGTTGGGTCATCCACGGCATCAAACCACAAACCGAAATGCCCCGGGTGGCCGCAAAACAAGCCAGCATGACGAGTGACAGAACGATCCGGAGATTCGGGGAAACCCAGTCAGGCAATAGCGCAACGACGGCGATCCCCAGAATAAAAATACTGCGAGACGCCCAGCCCCGGACGACGAAGTTTTTATACCCGACTCTTTCGACGTAATTAGCCGCTGGAATCTGAAGCGCTGCGAACAGCGGGGTCATGGCCACTGTGGCACCCAGGGTGGCCGCCGAGGCGTCCATGCTCTTGAGAAACAGGAGCATGGGCATGCCCAGAATCAAGGACCAGGACGACGCATTGAAAATTTGAAACCAATAGGCATTGGACACACCACGAGGCATGATCGGTGCCGGGGAAGACGGATTCATCGGACCATTAAACTCGAAATGGCCCGGAATGACAAACTGCTTTTCACCACTCAAACACGCCGAACAGATTCGGCTTCAGAAAATATTGCTCGTTTTTGTAAACCAGGAACCAGTTCTGAAGATTGCTGTTGGGCGAATATTGTCCCCGAAAATTACGGCAGAAGTTAACGGTCCAACGCGTCCCTTTTCCGGGCACGCCGCCGAGTTCAGCAAAGGGGATAAAAATCTCACAGGTCCAGCGTTTGGCTTCCCGATTGATCATGGTCTTGATCTTGGGATGAACCCCATTCCAGATCCGCGGCTCGCCATCCGCCTTGCTCGTGGGATAATAGGCCGCCCAATACTGACCGCGTGTATTGACAATCATCTGGTTGTAATCGTTCCGGTCCCCGTTGATGTCCAGGAAGATTTCAACCGAATCATCCCAGGTCACGCCCGGCGGATTTCCCCAGGCGCCATTCCACTTGGCAATGATTTGTCCCACGTCGGGATCCAGACAGATAAATGAGATGTAAAGATGCGGTTTGTTGTCGAGATCAGCCTTCCCGACATAACAATAGGTGGGCGGATCCCCCATCGGGGGAGGATTACCGGGCGCATGTTTCCGGAACTGCCCGCTCTTCCACGTCATGGCAATTTCGGTCTCACTCACTTCCCCGTCCAAAACAATCGCCGCATCGGAACCCGGCATTTCAACCGCATTGAGAGCTGACGGCAATCGGGCTATGGGAATCCGCGATCCCGCAAATTTCTCAAACGACACCGCACTGGGTTGATATTTCATCAGGGCCGCGACCTGGGCGGCATTGGCCGGTGTGCCGGCTGCGGCGACGGGCTTGGCAGAGGTCACCTCGCCACTATCCTCCAACACCTCGGCGTTTACCGTCTTGAATAAATTCGTCACCGGTTCCAGGGACACCACCTTATCGGCGATTTCCAGGGGTTTTGTCCCTTTCTCCTGTCCCTGGGGAATATTTTGGCGGGGTGCTGCGGCCGAACGGGACAGGGCGCTGAGGTTCCTTTTGACCACATTGCGGGGTTCCGGCTTGAGGGAGATCGGATCCGCTGCCAGGGAGCCCAATTCCACTTTCGGTGGGGAGTTTTCACGCCGGGGTACCGTCCCCATCACCGGGGCGGTCAAGGGTTTCGGTTCCGGCGAAACCATCGACTCCGGCACCGGCTGCGCGGCTGGCTTGAAATCCGGCTCCAGCGGGGATTGGGTGGGTTCCTTAACCTGCCGGCGCTGGATATTTTTCAGGGATTTGACTGAATCCGGTTTTGGAGTCAAAGCCCGGGGTGAGACCATGACGATTTCCATGGGAGGCTGGATTTGTTCGAATAATTCTTCGCGAGGTGTCAGCACTATCAGCGCCGCCAAAACCAACAGTAGGCCGACCCCCAAGGTCATGGCCTGCCGGTGGCGCCGACGGTTCAAATGGCCGGGGGTGGTCTGCAAATAGCCCGCTGGAACGTCGGTTTCAGTCAAAAGCGACCGGCACACATCCGCAACCTGGGCGTTGCTTCGATAGTTGCGTCCACCCTCCGGGCTGGGTTCAAACTTAAAGCGATGGCACCCCGCATGTATCTGATCGCCAAAATGCAGATGATCCAAAACGGTCAATTCGTTATTCAAGTAAAGACGGGTGCCAGATAGGGATTCCAGAAGCCAGTCATCAGTCGAAGCGGAATCCTGATAAATCCGAAACGCCTGCGGGGGCAGCAAGGGATCCATGACACAGAGATCGCAGGTCAAGACCGATCCCACCCGAATTTCGCGCTGGTCGGTCACCAAAGTACAGGCCTCGACGTCGGCAACCGTGCCGGAGAGACGGACTTTGGGAGGGGTATCGGATCGGTCGGCTTTCATAACCACGTTAGGGGGTCGCCGAAGTTGACAAAATCAGGGTATGCAGGGAAAACTTGGGGAATCCCGAGTCGCGGACCGTATCCATCACGGAGATGACGTCCTGGTAAGGAACCGTTTTATCGATTCGGACCACGACTTCAGGCGATGTTTCGGCCTGATCCAGCGCTTTCATGCGTGTAGCCAATGTCAGCAAATCCGCCATCGGTTCCCCATTCAGGGTGATCTGGGGCACCCCCCCATCAACCCGGTAGGAAATCTCGAGGGTCTGCGGATTATCCGACTGGACTCCGCTGGTCGATTCGGGAAGTTCCAACTCGATTTTATTGGGGCGGATCATGCTGGAGGTCAGGATGAAAAACAACAGCAACTGGAACACCACATCAATCAACGGCGTCATGTTGATGGCGTTATTCTCGGGAATTTGATGCTTGGGAAGACGAGACATGGCCACCCTCATTCTGCGGTTTTGCGCCGTTCCACCCACTCGCGGATTTCAATCAGATACAAATCCAGACAATGCAGGATCTTGTTGGTCTCGGTCCGGATATATTCCTGGGCCACCGTGACCGGCAAGGCAATCACCAACCCGGCCACCGTGGTGATCAACGCGATATAAATACCACCGGCGAGCGTTTTAGGATCGGCGGAGCCGACCTGTTCAATTTTCATGAAGACCACGATCATGCCTTGCACAGTCCCTAAAATCCCCAAAAGCGGGGCCACTTGCGAAAAATTAACCAGCCAGCCGCGTGATTTTTCCATGGGCGACATCTCGTTATGAATCACCTTTTCCGTCGCCACGGCCACATCGGTCTCACCCGCCTGAATACGCAGGAGTCCTTCTTCAATGATCCGCCCCACCAGTCCCTTGGTTCGGGCGGCCAGCGCAATGGCTTTATTCAAATCGTTGTCCTTGAGCGCCGACCGTAATTCGAAATGGAATCGGTCCCCATCGATTCGATTTTGCCGCAAATACAACAACCGTTCGACGATCATGATCAAAGCGGCAATGGCCACCAGGGCCAACGGGATCATGAAAAAACCGCCTTTGAGGCTCAAATCCACGCATACTTTCAGGAAGTCCATCAGGGTGATCCTTTCTTTTGTTTCAACTCATCCAACCGTTGCCGGGCCTTCAAAACCCACGACGCGGAAGCCGTGTTGGTCCCCTGCCCCGCAATCTCCTCCAAGCGGGTCAAGGCGGTCGGCAGGTCGCCCAAGCCCGCAAAACATTCGGCCGCTCCATACGCTGCCGCATCCGGCCATTCATTACAGGGATAGGCCGCCAAAACGGTCTCGTAATCGGCCAGAGCAGCACCGAAATCCTGGCGGCGGCGGGCAGCTTCACCCCGGTGAAAATAGATGATCGCCGGCGCCAAAGTGGCCCCGGCGGACTGGGCCTCCAATGCTTTTTCATTCTGGATGAAGCGCTCCGCCAGTTCCCCTGCCAATTGATCCCGATCCGCCAGGGATCCCGGATTCAACAACCGGTTGGCCCCCAATAGATAATATCGGGACTGAGTCGGGGGATAACTCTCCTGCGCTTTCGCCAGAAGAGAGCGGATTTTTCCTTGCAGACGCTCATCCATTTGCAGGGCCATCAGCGATTGGAGCGAACTGCTAAAAACCACCTCAGCGGAACCGGTGGACAGGCCCGCCATCCAATAGTCCAACCCCCGGTCGCCCAATCCCTGGGCAAAACGTAATTGGGCGAGGGCGCGATCCACCTGATTCGAATAAAGCGGCGTCAACTGGTCCTTCTGCCGACCCGCCACCTGATAATAAGATTCCGCCTCCTTGAACCGCCCGGCTTTCTCAAGGGCGATCGCAGCCTCAAAGGCATAATCCGGCGAGGCCTTGAACCGGTCGGCCAGGCGCGTCAGTCGTTCACCCGCCTCGGCAAACCGCCCCACCTGGTACAGACTGCGCGCCCACCCCTCTTCAGCCTCACGGGTCAAGGTGGCGCCCGACGCAGCGGCCTTTTCAAAATGGATCAAAGCCGTCGGCGAGTCTTTCCGGGCCCAAGCCGCCATGCCAATCTGCTCATGGAGCCGCCCCGGTTGGGGCGCCAGGCCCGAAGCCAAGGCCGCCTGCCAGACCGTGACAGCCTGGGCATAATCTTTTTTACGGAAGGCGGATTGGCCAGCCAGGATTTGGATTTGAACCTTCTGGGAATCATTGCTGGCGTTTGAATCCCACGATTTCAGAGCCCGGAGCACTTCATCGTCCTGCCCCAGATTATAGGCGGCCACCGCCAGATTGAAGCGGAGATCTTTAATCTGGCCGGGATCCAGGGTTTTCAATGAACCGGAGGCCAGAACCACCGCAATCAGGTCGCGGGTCTGGGCCCAATCCTTCCGCTCCAAGGCGGCCCGGGCGAGTTCAATGCGCGCGGGAAGGGCCTCGAGAGCGCCGGGTTTCCGCTTGATGAACTCGTCCAGAAGTTTAAGCCCGTCTTCCGTTTTTCCCCGGGTCTTCAAGGCTTTGAAATATATCCAGGTTGCAGCCCCATCGTCGGACCCGGCTTTCAAAATCGGATAATCGTCGATAAACGTCTCCAGAATGGCATCGAGCTTGGATTCCTGTTCCAATGAATAAAGCCGCAGGTACAGCATCCCCGAGAGTTGATCCGGGGGCAGGGATTGACGGGATTCCGTGATGGCCTTGATGATTTTACGCGAATCGCCGGATTGACCGATCATGCGCAGCCGGGAGGCCGTCAGCTGTTTTTTAAAAGCGTCAGAATCGGGGGCTGACCCCGCTCCGGCCCGCTGCGCAGCCTCTTCAATCGCCTGCAGGGCTTTGTCCGCCTGCCCAGCCGCCATACGGCATTCCGCCAGGGCCAGCCAGACCGGGGGGGGGAGAGGCGGATTTCGAAGTTCCCGAACAGCCGTCTCCAGATGGGGTAATGCATTGGAGAGCTGCCCGGCTTGAATCAGGTATTGAGCCCGAATGAACTCGGCACGGGAAAAGAACGGATGGCCTGCTTGAATCCCGCCCACCGCCTGGTGGGCATCTGCCAGGCGCCCCAAGGCCACACAGGCATCCGCGCGGACCATGGCCAATTGATCGGACGAGACGCCGGTGACCGGCTGTGCCGACCACGCCAGGATATCGGCCGGACGGCCCATCCGAACGGCACAATCGAATAGTTTCGAGGCCAGGGCACTGCGATCGGCCCCCGCCGAAAGGGCTTCAGAAAAAGCCGTCCAGGCATTGGTTACATCGCCGGACTGGTAAGCGGACTCCCCCGCAATAACCGCAACATTCCGCCGGTCCTCACCCGCCAGGGCACGTCGATCCACGGTACCCAGGGATTTGCGAACGCCCGCCCAATCGCCTGCGGCATAATCCAAATAAAGCAAGGACAGGCGGGCGGCGGGTGCTTCAGCAGAAGCGGGCAGGCGTTCTGACAGATCCCGATAAACCGCCCGGGCCTCGGAAGAGCGATCCCCTTTTTCGTAACACAAGCCCTTGGCCAAAAGGTATTTTGCCTGCCAGGCCTCGGTGCTGTTGACCTTGAGTCGTTCCTCAATCTTGGTCACCGCCGCCTGCCATTGGCCGGCATTATACAGGGCCACGGCCGCATTGTATTGGGCCTGCTCTATGTCGGCCGCCCCAAGGGGCGCGGACGAGAGTCCCACCAGCAACACGAAAGCAGTTAGAGTTCGGCGTAAAAAAACAGTCATTCTAGTCCCGGGTCAAATCGATCATGGGTTGATTTTCACGCAATAACGCGGTGGTTCCAGCGGGAACCTCGGCTTCCTGGTAGCGGTTTCGAACCAGAACTTTTCCCTCTGTAACATGGACCCGGACGGTTGCCAAACGCGTTGTTTCGCCGGAGGGCACTTCGGTTTTTGATTCATTTTTAAAAAGGGTCACCTGCTCATACCGGCTGGTCACCCGAAACCGGGTGCCCACGACGATGATGTCACCCAGAGGGGTCTGGACGCGGAACCGGCGAGCCCCAGGCTGGTGGGTAACGGAGAAATCAATCTCGCCTTCCTTTAGCGAAACGGTCGCCTCAGCGTAATGAATGGGCAACTCGAATCGGGTCTGGGGCGCGATCATCAGGTCGGATCCATCGTCACACCGGACCCGAACCGGAGTCGTGCTGACGAGGGAACGATGCGGTGGCAGTTTCACATCCAGGGGGACCGGGTGGGTCGTGTCGTCATACACTACGGAACCCTCGACCACCAACATCGGTTGCTGCGCCCGTCGTCCGTTCATCCAGAAAAAAACGGCGCCCAGCACAAAGAGGAACACGGCCGCCTTGAGCACAAAAGATTTCCAGAACCCTCCCAGGCGGAACGGGCGAACCCGGTGGAGCAGCCTTCGGGCTACAGCCTTGGGAACCTGATCCTCCCCGGATAAAATCACATCATAGACTTCCAGGCACAAGGGACACTCCGCCAGATGGTCAGGCATCTCCCACAGTTCGCCTTGTGTTTTCCGGGCAGAAACACACATCCGGAGCTCGTCCAGCGACAAATGCCCGGACGGCTCGAGAGAACTGGCCCCCCCGGGGCTGAATGTGTCATTGCGATGGCTCATCTTATTGGGTATAGCGCAAGCCGCTTTAGTTTCGTACACCAAAGCCCGCGATCTTCGCGGCTTCCAGTTTTTCCCTCAATTTGGCCAATGCCCGTTTCAACGTGGGGCCGATGCTGTTGATGGAAATTCCCGTCAATTTCGCAATTTCGCGATATTTTTTGCCCTGAAGATAAAAAAGGCGGATACAGGTCTTTTCGCGAGGGGACAAGACCGTAAACAAGTCCGGACTCAATAAAGCGGAATCTGGCAGGACTTCACGTTCCGGTTCGGGGGCTTGCGGTTCCGGCAGATTTTCAGACATGGACACAATAAAGTTCTTGTGTCGCCGCATCAGGTCAACCGCCCGATTCCGCGTCAAAGTCACCAGCAAGGGGAGCAATCCGCCCCGAAGCCGGCACTGCTCCAGCACCCGGTTCTCCCGCTCCAGAAGATTGCGCCAGACCCCGGCCACCACATCCTCGGCATCCTGCGCCGCAAACTGGAACCCATGGGTGCCGAAGGTGCGCCCGGCAATCCCCATCAGCAATCCGCTATATTCCCGGATCAATTCGGACCAGGCGGCATCCTCCCCGGCGCAGAGGCGTTCGACCAGATCGGATTCATTCGGGGACGACATACTGACTCCCGGATCAATTTCGCCCCAGTTCACGGGACATTTCAAAGTAACGACGGAGTCGGGTCATGGAGGTCCCCGGGGTCACCGGGCTTCCCAGGCTCATGATGAACCGGTTGCGATTGCGACGACCCGCGGCCATTTGGCGTTTGATTTCGGCCCGCACGCCTTTCTCATCCTGTTGTTCGAGGCACCCAATGGCATCCAGATTTCCCAATAGTGCGCAACGCCCCCCCACCTGTTCGGCGATCTTTGCCAGATCGATCTCAAATCCCTTCTTGCCTTCTTCCAAACCCAGGATATCGGTCCCGCTGGAAATCAGCGCCTCGAGGCGCCGGCCGGGATCCCCGCAATAATAATATACCGACGCCATGCCGAATTGATGAATGGCATCGACCAGTCGTTGGATCAGGGGTAGATTCAAGGCCTCGAAAAGCTGTGGGTGAATCAGGTCGGTAAAACATTCTTCGATCCACACCACCTGGATCCCACGGGCCGCCTGCGCGGCCAAGCTGGGTAGCAGGGCGGCCAAAAACCGTTCGGCCGCCAGGTGGACCAGTTCCGGCTGATCGACCAACTGGGTCATCATCCCCTCAAACCCCCAAATGGGGTAACACTGCCAAAGCGGCGACACCACATAGCCGGTTGGCAAACGATCCGGAAACGACGCCAATAACCGTTGGGGCAAATCCAGCGTGCCATCGTGAGCGGCGAGCCCGAGATCGTAATCCACCGGATCCGGAATCAGCCGGATCACCTCGGCCGGAGTGCGGGGGAAAGCGGCCGGAACAATGGAATGATTCAGGGCCGACGAAGCCGACCATCCCCCCACTTGCGGTCGTTCGATTTCGGTTTCCTGTCCGGTGGACCGATCAACCCGAACAATCCGGGAGTCCCGGGATTCCATCGAAACCCCCTCGCGCTCCATCCGGGTCCCCGAAGCCGGAAGGCCCATCCAATCCTGGGGCACCGCTTGAAACATCGCGGAATACCAGCGGAACTGATGCTCGATATCGGGATCGAATACGTACCACCAGGGAAGCCCCGTCAATTCGTCGTGATGATCGCGATAACACAGCCGTTCATAGGGAATCACCACGGCAAACTCACGCGACCCTTCGGGGGAGATCGCCGCCTCCATTTTTTCACGTCCGGTCATAAAAGACACTCCTTCCCAAACGATCAACCCAATGAACCCAAGGGTCTTCTATTGACTTGCCTAAGGGATGTCAATCAAAACAGCGGATCAAGGCATCATTTCGTACGCCCGTAAACGAGACTGGAGCAAAAAAAAGGCCGGAGCGAAGCTCCGGCCTTAAATAAAACGCGAACTTTAGTGCTCGCGCGATTTCGCCTTGGCCTCATTGACCACCAACTGACGCCCCTTGATATCCTTATTATTCAAGGCATCAACAGCCGACTGGGCGCCGGCGGCTTCCGCCATCGTCACAAAGGCATAGCCCTTGGACTTGTTGTTGAATTTATTGGTGATGATCCGGGCTGATACAATCTTGCCATGCTTCGTGAACAAGGCATTCAATTCATCCTCGCTCAGATCGTAGGGCAGATTCCCGACATAGAGTTCGACATTTCCCGGGGTGGTAATGCGTTCCGCCCGCCGTCCCGACGGGGCTCGCGACGAACCGGTCCGCAGACCTCGGGGAACCCGCATACCCAGAATCACCCCCACCACCAAACCAGCCAATAACCACACTGCTCCCGAACAACCCGATAATAACTGACACATCTTCCTTCACTCCTCTCGTCTGATTCACCGGCGGGCTGATTGAGCCCGACACCGGTTTTGACCGCAATCCTGCGGCCCCATTGGGTGATACAGCCAGGTGCAGGATCGCAAGACAATACACCCAGCCATCGCCCGGTTCATTACCCGTTTGAGTTACTTGGCCTCCAGGAACCCTTCCAGCTTGCGTAAACGGGTGGGATGGCGCAATTTCCGAAGCGCCTTGGCCTCTATCTGTCGGATGCGCTCACGGGTCACCGTGAACTGCTTCCCGACCTCCTCCAGCGTGCGGGAGTACCCATCGGAGAGACCAAACCGAAGGTTTAACACCGCCTGCTCGCGTTCCGTCAGAGTGTGCAAGACTTCTTTCAGCCGTTCCTTCAAAAGGCTGAACGACGTCATCTCCGAGGGATTCTCCGCGCTCTTATCCTCAATGAAATCGCCGAAATGGGCATCATCCCCATCGCCCACCGGACTTTGCAGGGAAATCGGTTGTTGGGCCATCTTGTAAACGGCCCGCACCCGATCCACCGGCAACTGCATCTCCTCGGCCACCTCTTCCGGGGTGGGCTCCCGGCCCAGTTCCTGTACCAACTTTTTCTGGACCCGCATGAGTTTGTTGATCGTTTCGATCATGTGCACCGGGATACGAATGGTGCGGGCCTGATCGGCGATGGCGCGCGTTGCGGCCTGTCGAATCCACCAGGTGGCGTAGGTGCTGAACTTGTAACCGCGCCGGTATTCGAACTTCTCCACCGCCTTCATCAATCCCGTATTGCCTTCCTGGATGAGATCCAAGAAGGAGAGCCCCCGATTCATGTATTTTTTGACAATACTGATGACCAGGCGCAAATTGGCTTCCACCATTTCCGTGCGCGCCGCCATCCCCTTGCGCATCGCATCCTTCAATTCCTTGAATTTCGCCAGGAATTCATCCGGCTCCAGGCATAGATCTTCCTGAAATCGGCGCATTTTACGCCGTTCGGCGTCCAAGTCGCGCTTCTGACGTTGACTGGAACGGGCGGCCTTCAACTGCTCGATGCGATTCCGGGTGGCAAACACTTCGCGATAGAGATCCTCGGCCCGTGCGGCCAGGGATTCCGTGATTTTCTGTTTAAAATAGAGCGCTTCGTATTTTTCGACCAGACGCCGCCGAATCCGCTCGACATCGCGCAAAAATCGCTGACGATCGGCATCCCGGAGTTTACTCCTCTGCGACAGGGCATACTGCTTCAGCATTTGATCGTGTAAACGATGCAGTTCCTTCTTTAACCGCGGTAATTTTTCGAAATATTTTTCGCGACTGTCGACATACTTATCCTCAATGACGCGATCAAAACGGTCCTTTCCCTCTTCCAGCCGTTCCGCGGTCTGCAGGTAAAGTTCGGCGGCCAAACCGAAGCGGTTAAACAGGTCGCGCGTGGTGACTTCCGCGATCTCGATACGCTTGCAGATCTCCACTTCCTGGTCACGGCTCAACAGGGGCACCTGCCCCATCTGATGCAAATACATGCGGATGGGATCATCAAAAATGTCCAGTCGATCGGCTCGGGCCGCTGCCGGCGCCACAACTTTGGCGGGCTCCTTGCGATACTTTTCAACCTCGGACGAATCGATGATATCGATGTCCATGCTCCGAAGCAGTTCGAGATAAGTTTCCAATTCCTCGGGATTGATCACCGATGTGGGAATCACCTCGTTGATATCCTCATACGTCAGATACCCCTGCTCCTCAGCCAGCCGCACCAAATCCTTGACCCGCTGGTTGCGCTCTTCCCAATTCATCCCCCCCGCTTCGATCGCGGCTTCATCCTCTTCACCGAGCGGCGCCGCCGCGTCCCCCTCGGTCCCCTCCCCGCGGGGAGCGGCAGGCGGTTTCCGGTGCATCACAGCCGTCGCATCCTTGCGTGAACCCGGGGTAGAAACCTGAAGGGCCTCCCCCGGTCCCGTCCCCTTACCTTTGCCCTTCCCGTCCGGGGAGACCTTGGGAAGCACGGGAGTGGGTGCCTTGCCGGATCCAATCTGCGCCACCGGCTTGGTCGGCATGGAATCCGTGGAACGGGGAGGGAGAACCGCCTTGGGAGCCGGCTTCTTGATGGCAGATGCGGGCTTGGTCGCAACGGCGGGCTTGGTCGCAGGGGCCTTGCCCGCCGGAGTAGTAGCCTTGGGGGTTGCGGCCTTGCCCGCCGGTGCGGCTTTGGCCACAGAGGCACTGGACTTGGCAGAGGGCTTGAGAAGGCGGGTCTCAGCTTTCGACGTCTTTGTATGTTTCAAAACCCTTGCCATGTAAACACCCTCTCCCATCCGTGAATTGCGTTTGTCAATGTCTATAATTTTAACAAAAAGAGAGTCATTTATAACATATCGTCTTATAAAATCAAATCTTTTTTTCGACCAATTGGAACCTGATGCGTAGGATGGCAAACCCGGATATCGGCCGTCCCCCGCGCAGGGCTGGCTTGAAAGTCGCCGCCCGAACCGCGACCACCGCTGCCTCGTCCAAACTGGGTACGCCACTGGATACACGCACCTCGATTCTTTCGATTTCACCCTTTTCGCTAATGTCTGCGCGAAGGGTAACCACGCCTTCCAGCCCATCCCGACGGGCGTTGCGCGGATACAAGGGACTAATATCCGTGAGGGGATGGGGGCCTTCCGATCCCTCCAGGGAAGTCACACCCTCTCCCGGCCCGTGAGGCGACGCCACCCCCTCTTCACTCGGGGTCGTCTCCACCGACACATCCATAAATCGGTCAGGAATCGCGGTGGAAAAATCGATCGCCCGTTCAAGAGTCCGGTCTGGAGAAGGCGCGGCCAAGGAAATTTCCGGTGTCACCGGCGGCATCGACATAACGGCAGGCGCCAACACCGGGACCGACCGTTCGGGAGACCATTCAACGGGCGGCGGCTCCGGCGGTCTTCCCCGCACCGCTAAAACTTCCGGTTCCGGCGAAATCAGGGAAACGGGAAGCAAGGTAACCGGGCCCGGCAATCGATCCGAGACAACGCCCGACCCCATCCAGCATAGAAGCGCCACTCCAACGGCATGAATCGCCGCCGACACCCACGCCGCACGCCCCCAGCCGGGCGAACACTGGCCAGGCTGATCAGGCCGATTTGCCTCTGCACCAATAACCTTCACCCAGTCCCCCCATCAAATGACACCGGAACGCATGCGTCGCCTTCTCCGGAGGGGGCCGGGGTGAAGGCACCCCGACTCCCTTGAACACCTTGAGCCCTCCTGGGGCCGCAGGACTAGAAGGTCGCCCGCACCCCCCCATAAGCCGCCACTCCCATTGTTCCATAGCCCAGGACCTCCTGGTATTCGGTATCAAACAGGTTGTTGACCCGCCCGAATATTTCCCAGTGTTCATTCAAATCGTAGGCAGCCGACAGATTCAACAACGTGTAGTCATCCAAATCCACCGGGGAAGCTGGCGTCGTCGCAAAATCCTGATCCTTGCGAACACCGACATACTGCAGGCCGGCCGTAATCCGCCAATCGGGAATCCCGGAATAGGTCACGTCCAACCCAGCCTTGTTGCGCGGACGACGCAACAGGGATTCTCCCGTCGCCTCGTTCTCGGTATCGGTATATGTATAGGCCGCCCGGATATCGGTCTGACCGTTTGGCCTGAACACCATAAAGTTTTCAACCCCACGCGACATCGCTTCGGCGATATTACCATACGTGTAGGTGGCATAATCATAATCGATCATATTTTCCCACTGATTCTCGAAATACGTCACCCCCACCGTCATCCGGCCATCGACCAGATCCTGCTCAACACCGGCATCCCACCCCACGCTGGTTTCCGGCTCCAGGTCCGGACTGCCGTAGACCGAATAGAGCTGAAACAGCGAAGGCGCCTTGAAACCCGTCCCCAGGGAACCCTTTAGCCGGGTCCCGCTTGAGGCCAGGGTTACCAAGGGCGCGACCCGGTAGGTGACTTCTGATCCCGCTTGATCGTGATCGTCGTATCGGACTCCCAAAGCGGTCAGGAAGGAGGCCGTGGGCTTGATCACATCCTGCAGATAAACACCGACCATGCTGGCGTTTTCTTCGTTGAAGGTTTCTGTCCAAAGATCGCTTTCATAAGTGGACGAACCGGATTCCTTCTGGTAATCCACACCGAAGGTGATGGTATTCCACTCGACGAAGGATAAATCATTTTGCCAGTCGATTTGTTGAGATTCGCTGTCGAATTCAGATTGTGAAATCTCGGTGCGGTCGTCCCGGTCATATTCAACCCATGAGAACCCGATCTTCTGATTCCATTGATCATCGAACGTCTTAAGGCCGAACTGGGTGCGCGCAATAAGGTTTTCGGATTCGCCCTCGCTATTGGCATCCACGGGCACGCCGGAATAGAAATCGTCGTATTCCTGGGTAACCTCGGAATAACGGACAATGAAATCCAGGGCATGGTCCGGTGTGGGAGTCCAGCCCAACCGGGTCGAAAGGGTGGAATTTTCATACCCATCTTTTTCGGGATTCCCGTTATCCTCGTCGGCCGCCGAAATGCCATCGGTTTCATAATGCTGGATCCCCGCGGAATAATTGACCCGCTCGGTCCCTCCGCGAACATCTGCGCTTTCGGTGAAACTGCCATAGGAACCACCTTCGGCCATCAAACTCACCTGAGGCTCGCCGGAACCTTTGCGCGTGATAATATTGATGACCCCGCCGATGGCATCGGAACCATACAGGGTGCTTTGCGGGCCGCGCAAGACTTCGACCTGTTCGATATCGGCAACGGACAACTGCGCCCATTCGAAGGCGCGACCGGGGGTAATGGGGTCGTTGATTTCAACCCCATCCAGCAAGACCAGAACCTGCTCCGGCTTCGATCCTCGTAGCGAAATGGATACGGAACCCGCCGGCCCACCGGCCTGGTTGACATCCAAACCGGGAATGGCCGTCCGCAACAGTTCGGGAACCGTTTGGGACTGGTGATCCTCGATGGCTTGACGGTCGATCACCGTGATTGAACTGGCCACTTCATGAATGGGCGTGGCAATCCGCGTGGCCGAAACCACAATATCCTGGACGTTGGTCTCCTCTTGAGCCGCCAGCGCCAAACCGGAAACCAAACACCCGATCACCGTCCACCCGCCGTAACATCGCTTCATTGATTGCCTCCTGTCGTTGTTATTGGGCTCCCCAAGCGTGGAGATCCGACAGGGGCATAAAAAAACCTCCGGCTTCCCGAAGGCAACCGAAGGTTTCTAGGCATTCCCGGATCCTCTTCTGCTGCGGAAGAGCGTCCCGCCACACGGTGGCGGGTACTACTGAGGAAAAAACAACGTCTTCTGGCTTCCGGCTTCAGACCTGGCCCCACCTTCCCACGGACTATTCCGCAGTGGTATCGGGGTTCGTAGCCGGTTACAGCGGCGCGACCGCGTCCGTTTTTCACGGACTTCCGTACGCTTTTTCCGATCTGCTATTGTCAAAGAACAAATAAATAGTAGGTTCGATCCCCTCATCCGTCAATCTTTTAGTGGTGGCACAAGCGCAAAAATTCCTCCGACATCGCCCGCACCGCTTCCGGCCGATGCCCGGCGCCCACCGGATCGGGGTAATACTTGGCGATAAACCCGCCGTTGGGCCGTCCTAATAAGCGCACCAAACGCCCGCAATAGGCTCGAATCTCGTCCAAGGTGCCGTGGGCCATGACGGTTTGAATATCGACCGGACACCAGAAAGTGACCCGCCCGCCAAATCGCCGCCCCAGTTCCTCAAGCCCCATGTTCTCCTGTTGATCCATTTGGATGACATCCAATCCGCATTCGATCAGATCGTCCATGACATCCAGAATATGACCGCAACTATGCAACCAATTCGTCAAGCCGGCGTCATGCGCCGCCTGGTAAACCCGGGCATATCGCGGTTTCCAAATCCGGCGCCAGGCATCCGGCGCAATCATGAATTGATTCTGTAATCCCCAATCGTCGCAAAAGTGCAGACCATCGAACCCGGCCCGCGCATAGCGTTCGATCGCATACAAATTCATCTCCACCAGTAAATCAATCAATCGTTCGAGTTCAACCGGCGACTCGATAATATCGACCCAGGCATTCTCAAGACCCCTCAAAAAATGGACTCTTTCGTAAAGGGAGATCCCATACCCGAGCAAATACTTGTCGCCCACCTGACGCCGGGCGTTCTCAATCCCCGCCCATCGCCGCGGATCGCGGATGTCCGGCTTCGGAAGGCGGTCCCACTCCGCCCAATCCTTCAGCGGATGATCCTTCACTTCTCCCAAACGGCAAATCCCGATGTTTTCCCAGACACACCCCCATTCATCGACCCCATTCCCGGGGCGCGCATCCGGTGAAGGGTCCATGTTGATATCGACAATATCGGAACCATACTCGGCCGGAAGGTAATAGGGAATTCGATCCGCCCCCTCAAACTGAACCGTCTTTTGGACCACTTCACGCGGTGTCATAGCCATAGTTTTACTCTCCTTACCACTGCGATAGGTCCCCTCCTGCGGAGGGGTGCCCACAGGGAGGGGTGGGTTATTTCCAAACCACTTTTCAGCCTTCAAAATTCCGCACTCCACA
The DNA here is from genome assembly GCA_964497135.1 of uncultured Verrucomicrobiota bacterium. Lineage (GTDB taxonomy): Bacteria > Verrucomicrobiota > Kiritimatiellia > CAIKKV01 > CAIJXV01 > CAIJXV01. The sequence continues at coordinate 3,803 of CAZCDO010000035.1, read as the reverse complement.
TTCCACCCTTCGGACTGCGGCCGTTCACTGCGCCCTCCCAAAAAGTGGGACTGTAATCCCACACTCCAAAGTTACGATCAACATCAAGCGGGGCTACCGCTGCAAATCCTCGCACCGCAACTCCGCGATGCGCGCGACTACGCGGTCCGCGTCGGTCAAGGCGGAGGCGGGAAATGTCTGCGCCACCGCCACACACCGCATCCCCGCGGCGCGGGCCGCCCGGATTCCACTCGGCGCATCTTCAATCACCACACAGGCCCCTGGATCAACCCGCATGCGCTCGGCCGCTTTTAAAAACAAATCCGGGTCCGGCTTCCGCCGGGTGACATCCTCGGCCGTTACCACGGCCGACCAGCCAGCCGGGGCCAATCCAATATGAACCAGGTTCGCATGAACCTTTATCAGATCCGCGCTGGAACCCACCGCTGTCTTGAATCCCGCAAGCCGGCAGGCCTTCACCAGATCAACCGCGCCGGGAAACGATTTCAATCGAAGAGGCACCAGGTCGAGATAAATTTCATAGGTCCGGCGTTTGGCCGCCATCAAATCAATCGTCTGCCCATATTTTTCAGCAACCCCGCCGAGATAGCGATTCTCCCCGGTTCCCACAAAAGGCGCAAAATCAGCGGCCTGAACCGTCAATCCCAATTCCCGGAACATGGCCATCGCCGATTCGCAAATCAGGGGCTCGGAATCGGTCAACACCCCATCCATGTCGAAGATCACCGCTTGCAGGGTCTTGGCGACTGTTGGTTCAACCGCAAACGCACACATGATTGCTCCCTGGATACTCGACCGGACAATTCAAAACAAAGTAAAAGTCTTTTAACGCAAAGACAGCAAAGAGTGAAGCGCTAAGTTAGCCAAAAGATACTGGCCCATCCACATCGAGGAAAGGCACCCAAGTTTGCGTGAAGCCCCACAAAACAAGGGTGCCTGTCGCGATTTAGGCACGAGCCACCCACGGAGTCGTTTTGCAACCCTGATCCCGGAGTCCTGTTGGGTGTAAAATAAACGTGTATGTCCCCGGCAAATCATTTAAGGTGCGGTTCTGAGGTTGACTGAAATGAGGCATGCGATACATCCCATCATCCCGCTCCTTCTGGGCTTTCTGCTGACCTGGGAATCCCTGGCAAATTCTTTTCCCCTAACCTCCCCTCTGGAGCGGGATCCCATCCTGATCGAGGCTGAATCGCTCACCGTCACCTCGCCCGGTTGGACCATCTGCCCCTGGGGCTCCAATTACTTCGCCGCGGTTTATTCCAACTCCTTCCTCAGTCGCCAGGCCGCCCTCTCGCTGCCCGCCCAAAGCCCCGAAAGTCGGGCCAGCCGCGATGTTCACATCGATCAACCCGGCCGCTACGCCCTGCTCGTCCGGTATGAAGCCCCCTTCCGCTGTGAAACCCATTTTGACGTTACGCTCGAGCAGGCGGGCATTGAAGTGTTTCGGCGAACCTACGGCATCCGCAACAATCCGAGGATCTGGGCTTTCGGGTACGGGATCACCGAGGAGGTTGGCTGGCCTTGGGGTGCCAACGAGAATATCGTCTGGGAAGGTCACGATACCCTCATCGACCTCTCCAATGGCGTGGTCCGTCTTTCCCTCATGGCCGGCCTGCAACCCAATCCGTCCGCCCAACGCAATATCGATGCCTTCCTCCTCACAACCAATCTCCCCGCCATCACTGCGCGGATCCGGAGCGAAACCGCCCTCCCGCTGGATGGCTGGCTGACCCAGACCGGAGATCTCTATCTCCGCCTCAAGCGCGCTCAGCCCGGCCCCACCCTCAAGCTCACCGTTCCACCGGGCATCGAACGCTCCCCCGGCCCCGTCCACCAACGAACCTGGCAACCCCTGATCCTCCCCTGCGATCGAACCGATTTCGGACCCTGGATCGAAGTGGGACACCTCCTCGATACCCTCGCCGCCGGTCCCTGGCACTGGTCTCTGCAGGCGGATTCCAAGGACCCCCATCCCCGCCTCATCGTTGAATGCGGACAACCCGATGCCCAGCGGCAGATCCAGCCCTTCGCCGAATTCAGCATCAAGCCGCCGGGATTATCCCTGGCCTATGACGGTAATCTCGCCCAAAACCGCCGACTCCGCACGCTCGACGACTGCCTCCAGGCATTCCGTCAAACCGTTTCCCCGGATGAAAACGAGGGGTTCCCCCATCGATTCCCCATCCGGCCGCCCCGTTCCATCTCACTCCCTGCCTCCAGTCGGCTTTCGGCGAATCGGCCCGTCGAACGCCTCGCGGCGGATAATGGACGCCCAACCTATCCCGATCTCGACACCCTGCTCCGCGCCCGATCCGGGGGGCGCGCCATCCAGATCGGACCGCTCGCGCACCTCACCCCCATCGGTTCGCCGGAAATGCTTCCCTCAGCATTTGATCTGGCCGCCATCGCCCACACCGATCAGCCGGCCATCAGCCTGATCGCGGATATTCCCGCTTTTTCACCCGGTACCACGCCGGGAATCTGGCGGCGACTCGTCTTTTCCGCGCTGGCCCACGGGGTTCGTGGACTTGACTTCGGGGATGCGGTTCCTTCCCCTTTGACCGATTCCGTCTATCCGTTAAATGACACCGCTTTCCTGACCGTCATCCGCCAAACGCTCCGGGAGATCGCCGCGGCTGAGGATATTCTTCTGGAGGGACAACCCGATCCGGCTTGGGCCGCGTTTTGGATCAGTAAAACCGGACAAACCTGGAATGACGCACAAGCCCCGTTTGGCGCGCATCGTCGCGCCCTCTATCTGGCTCTGAGCCATGCTCAAATACCTCTCGTCTACCTCGATGAAGCCGCCGGCCCGGGTTCTCTCGAGTCCTTCCGGTTCCTCGTCGTAACCGACGGACATGTCTCCACCAACGCCACCCGCATCATCACCGATTGGGTCGAACGCGGAGGCGCCCTCCTGACCACGGCCGGGGCCGGATGGTGGAATGAATTCGACAAACCGAATCTGCCGTTCAGGGCATTGATCGGACTGAACCCGCGTCGCCTCGAAACGCCCCTGCCCGACCGGGTCGATTGGGAGAAGCAGGATTTACCCTGGGCCAAGCCCATCAGCCGGATGACCTGGCTCGATGACGGCACGAAATCCCCCGCCTTCGCGGCCCTGGCCCATACCACGCTCAACGATGGCGATCTCCTCGCCCGATTCACGGATGGTTCACCGGCGGTGGTTTTTAGAACCCAGGGGCGCGGCACCGTGCTGACATGCAACTTTTTACCCGGCTATACCTATCTCAAGCCCGCCCTGTCCCCCTTGCCGCCCGACCGGAACTCCGATCCCAACAGCCTGCTCAATCGATTGCCTTCGGGGTTCGACCAACGAATCCTGAATCTGCTCCGCCTGCCCGCCGCCGGCATCGAACGGGCTGTCCTGTCCGACGCGCCCACCGTCGAAATCCGTAGAATCCGCGCTCCCCAAGGGTGGGTGATCCCGGTCATTAATTGGTCGGGGACTTCCCCCCTCGAGTCAACCCTCACGATTCCTCAGTATACCAACGACTTCGCCCGTATCGTCCGGGCCTCGGGCGAAGCGATAACCGTTCAGACCAATGCCGGCAGGCTGGAGCTTCATCTGACCGTGAACGATGCCGATCTTTTGATCTTCCGATAACCCCCGGAAACCCGGCAGGAATTCCAGATCGACTGTCGGCATCGGGCACATCTGCGATTCGGTGTATACATGCGCAGACAGGTAGGGCCGCCGCTTGTCGGCGGGCCTGTTCCAAGTCGGCCTTCGACGAGCGAAGGCCCTACGATATCGCGAATCAGGTGCATGCAAGAAC
>CAZCDO010000034.1:0-26763 GCA_964497135.1 uncultured Verrucomicrobiota bacterium | reverse complement strand
CCAACATCGTCGCGTCCAAATATTTTTATGGCGGGATGAAGACCACGTTCCGGGAGAACTCTGCCCGCCAACTGGTGAATCGGGTGGCGCGCACGATTGCCGACTGGGGCATGGCGGACGGGTATTTCGCCACGAAAGAGGATGCGGAGAATTTTTACCGGGATCTGTCCGTGATCTGCATCGAGCAGTACGGCTCGTTCAACAGCCCGGTCTGGTTCAATGTCGGGTTGCATCAGCAATACGGTCTGACGTCGGACAGCCGGACGAGTTTTCACTGGAACGCCAAGGCGGGCCGGATTGACCGCGTCACCGATTCCTATAAATGTCCGCAGGGTTCGGCGTGTTTTATCCAGGCCGTGCGCGATACCATGGAAGACATCATGCGCCTGGCCTCGGTGGAAGCCATGCTGTTCAAGTACGGGTCGGGGACGGGATCGGACCTGAGCACCCTGCGCAGCAGTCGTGAAAAGCTGTCGGGTGGCGGAACCCCGTCCGGGCCCTTGAGTTTCATGCGGGTGTTCGACCAGGTGGCGGCGGTGATCAAATCCGGCGGCAAGACCCGGCGGGCGGCGAAAATGCAGAGCCTGAAGATCAACCATCCCGACATTCTGGATTTCATCACCTGCAAGACCAAGGAAGAGAAAAAGGCCTGGGCGCTGATCGACGAGGGCTACGATGGGTCCTTCGGGGGCGAGGCCTACCATTCGGTCATGTTCCAGAACGCCAATCTGTCCGTGCGGCTCACCGACGAATTCATGCAGGCGGTGATCAACGATGCCAACTGGCAGACCCACGCGGTGACGACCGGCCAGGTGGTGGATACCTATAATGCGAAGGATCTGATGCGCCTGATCGCCGAGGGGACGCATATCTGCGGCGACCCGGGGGTCCAATACGACAGCACGATCAACCGCTGGCATACCTGTCCCAACAGCGGGCGGATCAACGCCAGCAATCCCTGCTCGGAATACATGTTCGTGGATAACAGCGCCTGCAATCTGGCGTCGATCAACCTGATGAAATATGTCGATGAAAGCGGCCGGTTCGACCTTGAAAAATTCAGGCACACCGTTCGCATTTTCATCACGGCCCAGGATATTTTGGTGGACAACGCGAGTTACCCGACCGAGGAGATTGCGCAGAATTCGCACCTGTTCCGTCCCCTGGGATTGGGCTATGCCAACCTGGGCGCGATGTTGATGAGCCTGGGTTTGCCCTATGACAGTGAGGTGGGTCGGGCGCGGGCGGCGGTGATCACGGCCCTGCTGACCGGGTATGCCTTCGAGGCCTCGGCCGAAATGGCCTCGGCGCGCGGGGCCTTTGAAGAATTCGCGAAGAACGAGGAATGCATGATGAAGGTCATTCGCATGCACGAGGAGGCCGTGGATCAGATCAATCCGGCCTTGTGCCCCGACGATCTCCGGGATGCGGCCCAGGCGAGTTGGGAACGCGTGCTCCAGGAAGGCGCCCGCTACGGCTATCGTAACGCCCAGGTGACCCTCCTGGCGCCGACGGGGACCATCGGCTTCATGATGGATTGCGACACGACCGGCATCGAGCCCGATCTGGCGCTGGTCAAATACAAACAGTTGGCCGGCGGGGGCAACATGAAGATCGTCAATCGGACGCTCGCGGCCGGGCTCAAGCGGCTGGGGTACGGTCCGAAAGAGATCGAGACGATTCAGAATTTCGTGAATGAAAAGGACACGATTGAGGGGGCGCCGGGGTTGAAGCCGGAACACTTGCCGGTGTACGACTGCGCCTTCAAGCCGAAGGAAGGCAAGCGCTTCATCTCCTACCATGCCCATATCCAGATGATGGCCAGTGTCCAGCCGTTCCTGTCGGGCGCGATCAGCAAAACGATCAACATGCCCAAGGAGGCCACGGTCGAGGAAATCATGCAGGCCTACACCGACGGTTGGCGTCTGGGGCTGAAAGCGGTGGCGATCTATCGGGATGGTTCCAAGCGGACCCAGCCGGTGAATACCAGCAAGGAAGGCGATCGGAAGCCGGATTCGCCGGCCGGAGTCGTCGGCGCCCCGTCGGCCAGTCCGCGGATGTTCCGCAAGCGCATGCCCGCGACCCGCCGGTCGATCACGCACAAGTTCGAGGTGGCCGGGCACGAGGGCTATCTGACCGTCGGTTTGTATGATGACGGGCGCCCGGGCGAATTGTTCATCACCATGGCCAAGGAAGGCAGTACGGTGGGGGGGATCATGGATTCCTTTGGAACGGCGATCTCGTTGTGTCTGCAATACGGGGTGCCGACGCGGGAATTGATCCGGAAATTCTCGCACAGCCGGTTCGAGCCGAGCGGGTTTACCAAGAACCCCGATATCCCGATGGCTAAATCCCTGGTCGATTATATCTTTCGTTGGATGGAACTGACCTTCCCGGACGGCAAGGCCGTTCCGGCGCTGTCGGGAGGGACAACGACGCCTCCGCCCCTGGCGGTGGCGCCCTCCGGCCCGGCCCCGGCCGGTCATTCCGTAACCCCGCCGACCGAAGGCGGAGGGCGGATTCATGACCAATTCCGGCATCTGGCTGACGATGCGCCGGTTTGCGATGTGTGCGGGGCGATCACGACCCGCAACGGCGCCTGTTACCGGTGCCATGTTTGCGGGAATTCGATGGGGTGCTCGTAAGTCATCCCTCCGGGGTCGGAATCGTTATTCTGAAGATCAGGCGGCTACCAAGTTGAAGCTCCCTAAAGGGGCACGTGACGCCTGGACAAGTTGACCCCTATATCAACACTCAAGGCGTAAGCTGTTCCCGTGAACATTGAAGAATGCTACCAATTTCTTGACGTTAAGCCGGGCGCGCGGCTGGATGAAATTAACGAGTCGTTTCGTTTGCTCGTGAAGGTGTGGCAGCCGGACCGGTTTGCGCATAGCCCACGATTACAGGCCAGGGCCCAGGAGAAACTCAAGGAAATCCAGGCCGCAAAAACTTTGTTAGACGAATACTTGGCTGCCGGAAATGAACCATTGAGGCGGAGTGATTCAGCTCCACCGGCCCCGTACAAACCCGTCGTGCAGACGGTCGGCGGGCCGGAAGGTGAAGCCGAACGTAAACGACAGGACGCAGAGCGGCGCAAACAGGCCAAAGAACGTCTGCGCCAGGAACGGGCCCGGGAACAACAGGAGCGGCGGCAACGGGAGCAGGCCGCGGCCACCGAACAGGCTCGTCTGGCAAAGGATCAACGCTTTCGGAAAGAGAAGCAAAAACGGGTTCAGCGTGAAACTGAAAAGCTGGCTAGAAAACAAATCAGTCGTAAAATGGTGGCAGGTAGAATAATTCTGGCGATCGTTATCCTGGCATTCGTCTTTTATTGGATTCTTCGTTAAAATAAATTTCCGCGATTCAGCAGGCCGTCGGGGTCGAAAAGGGTCTTGACCGCGCGCATGGCGGCAATCCCCTCTTCACCATACATTTCGCGCAACAGCGCAATTTTGAGTTTGCCGATGCCGTGCTCGGCCGAAACCGAACCGCCGCGCCGGATCACTTCCCGGGCCCAGGTCAGATAAAGCGCCTTGCCTTTATCATATTCCGCCATGTCTTTGGGAATAATGTTAACATGAACATGGTTGTTCCCGATATGGCCGAAGATGACATATTCCAGTGCGGTCTCCGCCAGGGTTCGCGTGTAAAGTGACAGGATATCCTTGAGGTCCGAATCCGGGACGGACATGTCGGTTCCCAGTTTGGTCAGGCCCGGCTCGGTTTTGCGGCGCTGATCGATCAGCAGGTTGACGGCCTCGGGAACGGCGTGACGGAATTTTTTAAAGCGTTCCAATTCCCGGCTGTCGGTGGCGATCCAGGTGGCTTCTTCACTGCCGCCGCAGGCGCCCATCAGGTCGGAGAGCACCATGACGGCTTCGCTGATGGCGTCATCGGTGGGGCCCTGGAACTCGACATAGATGGCGGTATGGAAGGCGGCCGGCATATCGGGGATTCCGGAAAAGGCGGGGTTGGAGGTCTTCTGTCCCCGGAGCAGGTTCAGGGCATGGGCATCGAAAAATTCGATGGCCGCCGGAGGTGCCGTGAGCGGAGTGGTCCGGAGCCGGTCGACAAACTCCAGAGCCGGATCCAGTGCGGGAAAAAAGGCGGTGATTCCCCAGACGGCGGCGGGGGCGGGGATCAGGCGGAGTTCGATGGACGAAAGGATGCCCAGCGTGCCTTCCGCGCCGATGAAGAGATCGACCAAATCCATGTCGTCTTCGGCATGGAAGCCGGAGGCGTTCTTGACCGCCGGCAACGTATAGCCGGGGACTTGTCCGCGCAGGATGCGACCGGATTCCGTTTGGACGGAAAAAGTGCGCCCGACGGCCCGATGTTCGCCGCGGCGGAGCCGGAGCTGGTCGCCATCCGCGAGGACCAGGTCGAGCCCTTCGATAAAGCGTCGGGTGGGACCATAGCGATAGGAACAGGCGCCGGAGGCATTGCAGGCCACCATGCCGCCGATCGAGGCGGAGGCTTCGGTTGGATCGGGGGGGAAAAAGAAGGGGCTGGCCGAGCGGAAGTCCTCCAGGGCTTGGAGAGAATCCTGCGACCAGAAAAGGGTATCGAAGGACCGGTCGGCGACTTGGCGGCGCAATTCAGTGAGGGTGAGCCCGGGTTCAACCTGAAGGATGAAGTCGCCATTGGGCGCGCGGCGCAGCCCCAGAATTTTTTGCATGCGGCTGAGATTGAGGATCAGCCCGCTATTCGGAACCGCGCCGGCGGTGATGCCGGTCCGGGCCCCCTGGAGGGTGATGGACCAATGGCGCGGGTGCGCTTCGGCCAAGGCGGAGCGGATATCCGCTTCGGATGTCGGAAAAGAGATGCCCTCCGCCTGTCCGACCCGGCGGGATTCATCCCGGAGATAATCGGCGTAATCGGCAGCCATGTCATGGATCAGATGCGGTGTTGTCATGAAATCAGCATAGCGAAACGAAAAGATTCATAAAAGAACTAATCGGCAATGTCGGCGAATTTTATCCCTTCCTAATAATGTGGGAGCCGGACTCCGTTCCGGCGATACTCTCCGGGCCCTATCTCCTCCGAGGTGGGGCGGGGCGTCCCTATCACGCCTTCCCGGAGATAATAAAGAAAACCCTGCGCAGAATCCCGATCCATTTACAGGCAAACTTGATACGCAATAAGAGGGGATTATCAACTGATTTCCGGATATACTCATCAGGCTTTTGGGCCGCTACATATGGAACGAAGAAACCGGGGATTAAAGACGTGCAATTTCCGGGAAATGGGTTATTTTTGACGGCCGATTCATAACTCAGGAGACGAATTATGCCGAAGATCACTTTTATGGGCGCGGGGAGTACGGTGTTTGCCAATAACGTGCTGGGCGACAGCATGTGCACCGAGGCTTTGCGGGATTCAGAGATCGCTTTGTACGATATCGACGGGGCCCGGTTGAAGGAATCCCTGTTGATGCTCGAAACCATTAATCGCAATGTCAACGCGAACCGCGCCCGCATCAGCGCCTTTCTCGGCGTGCCCAACCGCAAAAAAGCGCTCACGGGCGCGGATTTTGTCGTCAATGCCATCCAGGTTGGCGGATACAAACCCTCAACCGTGATCGATTTCGAGATTCCCAAGAAGTACGGGTTACGCCAGACGATCGGAGATACGCTGGGCATTGGCGGAATTTTCCGCGCTCTGCGAACCATCCCGGTGGTGCAGTCTTTTGCCCGCGATATGGAGGAGGTTTGCCCCCGCGCCTGGTTCCTGAATTACGTCAACCCCATGGCGATGATCACCGGTGCATTGCTCCGGGGATCGTCGATTCGCGGGGTGGGGTTATGCCATTCGGTACAGGTTTGCGCGGAGGGACTGTTGGCGAACCTGGGAATGGAGCCCCAACGGGGGGCGATCCGCTGGAAAATCGCCGGAATCAACCACATGGGGTGGTTGTTGGAAATTGAGCGGAACGGCAAGGACTTGTATCCCGAGATCAAGCGGCGGGCCGCCGAGAAGCTGAAGATCTGGCGCAAGAAAGGATCCGAAAAGAATTGGGATATGGTCCGCTTGCAGATGATGCTGCATTTCGGCTACTACATCACCGAGTCCTCCGAGCATAATTCCGAATATACGCCTTACTGGATCAAGTCCTCCCATCCGGACCTCATCCAGGAATTCAATATTCCGCTCGATGAATATCCACGGCGTTGCATCAACCAAATTGCGCATTGGAAAAAACGGGCGGGCGAATTGATTCGTAACCCGAGCCTGTCGCATGCTCGGTCCCGCGAATATGCCTCCTACATCATGGAAGCCATCGTGACGGATCGTCCCTGTCATATCGGCGGCAATGTGATCAACCACGGATTAATTCCCAACCTGCCCGCCAAGGCGTGTGTGGAGGTTCCCTGCCTGGTGGACCGGAATGGGGTTCAAGGCTGTCAGGTGGGTGAACTTCCGGAACAGCTCGCGGCGCTGAACCGGTCCAATATCAATGTTCAGCTATTGACCATCGAGGCGGCGTTAAACCGCCGGAAGGACGCCATCTATCATGCGGCGATGGTCGATCCGCACACGTCGTCGGAACTGACGCTCGATCAAATCCGGAAGCTGTGCGACGAACTGATCAAGGCGCACGGGAAGATGTTGCCGGCCTACCATTGAATAGTTTCCGGATCAGAGCCAGGGTGGTCTCCACGAGTTCCCGGCCACCCTCATCGCCGACCTCGCTGACGACCGGGTTGGCGCCATAACCGCCGGCGTTCAAGGCTTGGGCGGTGGGCAAATACATGCCGCGTCCGGCCAACTGCATGATGATCGTCTGGGCCGCAGGGCTGCGCGCTTTGATTTGTAATCCGTAATCGAGAAACAGCTCAAAGGGGTTGGAGGCCAGGACTGTATCCCCGAGGCGGACGACATGGAGTTCGACCGGGAAGGGCTCGGCCGGAATTTTCTTTTTCCAGGAACGGATGACCCGTTTCAGGCCTCGAGGATACCAGGATTCTTCATCCGTATTTTTTTTGCGCCAATTCGCCAATTGGGCTTCCGCCCACCGGCATTGGGCCTGCGTGATCTTCAAACCGGTGAGCTTCATTTTGCGAATGGAATGCGCGAACGTTTCCGCGGATTCGGCGATCGGAGGGGTGCAGGTGAGGGCTTGTTCGACGGCTTCGCCGACTTTGCGGGCGATGATCTGACGTTCCGTGAGGCCGCGCCGCCGCCGCATTTCGGCTTCCTCGCGGCCATAGAGCAGGAAGTGGGGGGATTGGTCGCCGGCCGCGGAGCAGATGGGAAAGACTTGCAGGTGAGCGCCGAACCGGGCGCGGAGATCGACCCGGATCTCGTGCCAGAAATCGGCCGAGAATTGGGTCAGGTGTTCATCGACTTGGGACGGGCAGGGGATGGCGAGCGCGACTCCGGTCAGAACGCCGGCGGCATTCCAGGTGAAGAGCATATCCAGCGAGTGATCCGTATAGCCCCCGATATGATCGAAATCCTCGCGATTTGTGGCCCCGTACATCTGTCCGATGCCATTGGCATAAACGGCATAGCGGTTATGGCCGATGACCGCATGGCCGTACGCGTGGCCGAGTCGGTGAGGCTTGCGATTTTTCCACGCGTCACGAATGGCGACCACGGCTTGGTCCGCCAGCCATGCTTCGCATTCGGCGGTTGACATGACGTCGCCCCCGGGATGCTGATAGAAATCGCCATCGAAGACGAGGGAGTCATGCGTATGGGTGGCATTGAGAACAATTTGACCGACTGGGAAATCGGGTTGGGTTTTGAGGAGGAGCCGGCGGATCCGGGTCCAGAGGGCGTTGCTGATATAAGCCAGATCGAACGAAACGAGGATGGCGCATTCGCTGGAACGGGGCTTTTCGATGACCCAGGCGGTGAGGGTGAGGGGATCCAGCGCGGAGGAGGCGACCCGGATATGCATCTGGCCTTGGAGGAGAGCAGGGCGGGACGGGGTAATATCGCGGGTTGACCAGCCGATGGAGTACATGGATAGGTCCTTTTTTAGGTGAAAAATGGCGGTGACGGTTTTTATTGATAAGTGGTTAACGGTAGAAAGGCAAGTGTATTTTCAGGAGTGTCGTACGATTCGTTCAAAAAAAGATTGTATTTTCAGCCGGTTGCGACAAGATTTCCGGGTTTTGAGGGCAAAAGGGCCGGAACCAGCTCGGCGTGTCGGGTATCTTCGGGATCCCCGCGCGGAAAATCAAGAGCCTCCGGTCTGGGAGAGCGCCCATGTCCGTTAAGCAAGAAGAGGCCGTCATGGCCCCTGCCGATTTGAAAATCAAAAGTCTGCCGGCGGAGATTCGCGCCCAAGCGGAGGCGGCCGGATTTACCGATGCGGATTGTCTTTTTTGTGTCCGTGCCGATCTGGATTTGGAAGGGCAGGTGGGCGAGGTGTGGTTGGTGATTGGCACGACCCGGCTGGCGACGTTTGGCGTGGGCGCGGGGACCGAGACCCTGGAGGCCCCGATCGCGATCAAGGACATCCAGAAGATCCGGTGCGCCCAGACGGTGGGGAGCGCCTTTCTGGATGTCATGGTCGATTCCACCTATGTGAGCCTGGTTCGTTACACCAACGGCAAGCGCGAGTTATTCGGGCGAACGTGCGCGGAAATCAAACGGATGGTCGAGGGGAAGCCGGTCAGCCTGGACGCGTTGACCCGGCCCAGCGAGCGGTATTGCGCGCAATGCCATTTGCCGTTGCCGGGCCGGGGGGCGGAGTGTCCCCGGTGCAAGGGGCACGGCGGCCTGTTCAGCCGGACCCTGGGATTGATGCGTCCCTATAAATGGAGCATCGCCCTATTATTTGCGGTCATGTTGGTGGGGGTGACGTTGGACCTGTTGCCGCCGATGCTGACGCGGATGATGGTGGACCGGGTTTTTAGTCCGGCATCGACGGCCGTCACCCTGGCCCACAAAGAGGCGATCCGGATGTTATTGGTCATCCTGATGGTGCTGGTGGGCGCGTCCCTGGGGCGCCAGATTTTAAATATGGCCATCTCGGTCATCGGCAGTCTGATCGGGACCCGGATCACGAAGGAGCTGCGCGAGCGGCTACAAGCCAAGCTGATCGGGCTGAGTGTCGAGTATTACAACCGGCATTCGGTGGGGAGCCTGATGAGCCGGGTTTTGTACGATGTGGATTACTTCCAGAGTTTCGTCTCCCAGGTGGCGCATGGGTTCCTGCTGAATCTGATGCTGGTGTTGGGGATTGGAACCATGTTGTTCATCATGAACTGGAAGCTGGCGTTGCTGGTGATGCTGCCGATTCCGTTCGTGGCGATCGGCACGACGTATTTCTGGCGGCATATTTATCCCCGTTACTACCGGTTATCCGACAGCCAGTCAAAGATGTACCAGTTGCTGGGGGGGTTGCTGAATGGGATCCGGCTGGTGAAGGTGTTCGGCCAGGAGGAACGCGAGAAGCAGCGCTTCAGCGATTCCGCACAGTACATGCAAAACACCCGCCGTTCATTGGAGGTGAGTCAGGGCGTGTTTGGTCCGATCATGGGGTTCATCTTTGGGTTGGGCGGTCTGATCATCTGGTTTTCCGGCGGTCAGATGGTGCTCGAAAAATACATCACCCTGGGAACATTGATGGCGTTCCTGGGATACGTGGGTATGTTCTACGGGCCGATTTCATCCCTGACCATGTTTTCCAACTGGCTGACCGGATTTTTGTCGGCCGGTCAACGGGTGTTTGAAGTGTTGGATTCGCATTCCTCCCTGCCCCAGGATCCGAACCCGGTGCATTTGCCGAAGGTGGAAGGAAGCATCGAGTTGAAGAATGTGGTGTTCGGATACGATCCCTACACGCCGGTTTTGAAAGGGGTTTCGATGAAAGTCGAGCCCGGTCAATTCGTGGGGATCGTCGGCAAGAGCGGATCGGGCAAGACCACCCTGGTGAACCTGATCTGCCGATTTTACGATGCGCATGAAGGCCAGGTGTTGCTGGACGGGGTGGATGTGCGCAAGCTGTCCCAGGACGATCTCCACCGCCAGGTGGGACTGGTGTTGCAGGAACCCTTTTTGTTCCGCGCCAGCATCGCCGATAACATCGCCTACGGGCGTCCGGATGCCAATGCTTTTGCGGTTCTGGACGCCGCCAAGGCGGCCAACGCGCATGATTTCATCGCCCGCCGGACCTCCAGTTACGACACCAAGCTGGGCGAAAACGGCGCGGGCTTGTCCGGGGGCGAACGGCAACGCATCAGCATCGCGCGGGCTTTGCTGTGCAATCCCCGAATCCTGATTTTGGACGAGGCGACCTCTTCGGTCGATACCGAATCCGAGCAGGAGATCCAGAAGGCCCTGGCGCAAATCTGCAAAGGGCGGACCACGATCGCGATCGCCCATCGATTGTCGACCCTGAAAAATGCCGACATCATCTTCGTTTTCGATGATGGCCGCATCGCCGAATCCGGGACGCACGAGCAGTTGCTCGAGAAACAGGGGATTTATCACAAACTGGTGATGATCCAGACCCAGTTGACCCGATTGGAGACCTGAGCATGAACGCCGATTACACTGACCAGGACGCGTTGTTGAAAAAGACCGGAGTGCGCCGTCTGGCTCCTGCTGAAACTAAGATTTTCGAGGGGACCTTCTCGCTGTTGCATTGTGCGGTGACCGGGGACGATCTGTACCGGGGGGTGTTTGCCGTGCGCATGTTCCCCATCCGATATCCGGATCAATTCATCTCGCTCCGCTACACGACGACGGATGACAAGGAGAAAGAGATCGGGATCATTGAGAATTTAAACGCTTTTGATGCCCAATCCCAGGCGCTGATCCGGGCCAGTCTCGTGAAGCATTACTACGAGCAGATCATTTGCGGCATCCGCGGGATCGAATACAAGTACGGCCTGCTATTCTTCAAAGTGGTCATGGCGGTGGACCAGACCGAGCGGGATTTTATCATGCGCTGGTCGACCAATTCCGCCGAGGAATATGGGGAGCACGGCAAGGTTTTGATCGATGTGCATGAAAATCGTTATATCCTGCCCGATGTGAACCAACTCCCGACGTCCGAACGGCGGGAGTTCACGTCTTACATCTACTGGTAACGCTTATTTCCGTTGTGAGACAACCCGGCAATAAGCGGACACGATGACGCCATATTGCAGGGCCAGCAGGGCGGTCAGGAGGATCGGTCCGGCGATCTGGGCATGACCGATGGAATGGGACAGCCAGCCATAGCCCCAGAACAGATCCAGGATCCGATCCGGTAGAATCCACCCCATTCGTTTGCAGAGGCTGGGGATCACCGCCCAAACCCCCGAGATGACACTCAGCGCCACCCAGCGGATCAAGGGGTATCCCATCGGTCGGCGGGCGGTCCAGTCGCGCCACAGAGCGGGAGCGAGGACCAGCGAAACAGCCAGCCAGCCGACGGAAAAATGGAGGGGAGTGGGGGCTTTCACTTCGGGGCGCGTTTTTTCTTCACTCGCCCGCCAGTTCGGTTCACCCGTTTTTTC
The DNA here is from genome assembly GCA_964497135.1 of uncultured Verrucomicrobiota bacterium. Classification (GTDB taxonomy): domain Bacteria; phylum Verrucomicrobiota; class Kiritimatiellia; order CAIKKV01; family CAIJXV01; genus CAIJXV01. The sequence goes on along the minus strand of CAZCDO010000034.1, from coordinate 15,301 downwards.
GGCCAAAACCAGCGCGTCCAGCGCCGCAGCGATGACGATATAGGGCATGGCAAACCAAGCGACCAGAAAGAGGGGCGAATCGAATTCGATTCGGTCAATGGTGTAATGCCCGAAGAAGATATCGCAGAGCGGGAGTTGGCTTAAGCGGAGATAGAGCGAATGGGCGCCGACGAGACGGGGAAGATCGGGAATGACGGCCCAGAGAGCGCCGATGGCCATGAAGCCCGGCCAGAGAATAAAGAATAGCCAGGAGCGGGGAGCGTCACGACGGCGGAGATAGAAGAACCCGCCCAGTAGGAACGGGAGGACGGCGCCCAAGGCGAGTTGATTGGGATTCATGGGCGCGCTCCTTTTCCGGGACGACTGATCCACGGGCGTAAGGCGCGGGCTTTTCCCCAGGCTTCTTCGGCGCCTTCGGGGTCGTTGAGGGCCTGACGCATGGCGGTCAAGTGGCGCCAGATTTGATAATTATGGGGATCGAGTTGGGCGGAACGGGTGACACAGCGTTCCGCCAGGCGGTATTCGGCGGGATATTTTTGGGGGTCGAGAGCCCCGATTTGCCAACCCAGAAAAAACCAGGTCTGGGCATTGGCCGGGCTCCAGGCAATGGCCCGGATGCGGTCCCGGGTGGACGATTGTTGGAGGTAGTGGGGATAATCGAGGGTCTGGGCGTCCCGATGAAAGGGATGCACGCCAATCAGGATCAGGCAATACACAGCGGGGAGCAAGGCCAGGCTGGGGCCGGGGTCGAGGCGGCCAAAGATGGTTCCGGGCCAGCGCAGGGGGATGGGGCGGAAGAGCAGACCGGCCAGGGTGGCGACGGTCAGCGCGTAGAGCGGAATCCGCAAGGGAAAATCGAATAAGGAATGGACGGCGACGGTGATCACCGCGCCCCAGACGAGCCTTTCCAGGTCGGGGTCGGCGGGGGCGGTGCGGAGTAAAAGGACGCGTCGGCGATAGCAAGACCAGCCCAGCAGGGCGATCAGCAGAAGGCCTGCCATTCCCGTTTCGACCGCGAATTGAACATAGTCGTTTTCGGCATGGCGCAGGGTTCCGCTGGACGTGGTCGTTCGGTATTGGGGATAAACGACGCCAAAGGCGTTGAATCCAACGCCTTCCAGCGGATAGTCAGGAATCATTTTGAGACCATCGCGCCATTGGTTCAAACGGCTTTGCGCGCTGGGCATGGTTGTTGGGGAGCGCCACTCGGCGAGCCGGGTGCGGACCGGAGGGCAGGCCACGATCAAAGCGATCCCGACCCCGATCAGGCCCAGGAGCAGGATGACGACCGGCTTGCCAATCCGGTTTCGCCGGAAAAGGACGGCGACCCCGAAGATTCCCGCGCCAGCCGCCAGCATGGCACCCCGGGATAGACTGTTGAGAACGACCATGGTCAAGACGATCAACGCCACCAGAGAGGCCAAGGCCGGCAAATATTTTCGATCCCGCAAGGCGCTTACGGTCAGTCCGAAGGCCAGGGGGCAAAACAGGGCTACAAAGCCGGCAAAATGGTTGCGATTGATAAACCCGCCCACCGAACCGGGGAGGGATGGGGGAACGGGGAAAATCCACCAGAGCCGGTTTCCCTGAGGAAAAGTCCATTGCGAATGAAATCCAACCACGGCGACAACGATTCCGAAAATAAGCAGGAATCGAAGGAATCCTTTTTTCAGACGGGGCTCGATGGCGGCGGACAGCCAGGCTGCCATGACGCAGGCGACAAATAGAAACAGGCCGCGAAGGGTCCCCGCCCGGTTCAGGGAGAGGGCCGGCCAGGAAGAGGGGCTGGACGCGGATCGGAGAGCGGTTGACTCGAGCGTTTTGAACAGGTCCGTGACCGGATTCCAGAAGGCGCTTCGCGGGCCGTTGAACAGGTCGAAAAGCATCGGGGGCAGGGGTAGCAGGGTCAGTCCGAATCCGAGCAAAATCAGGAGGAGCACCATTTCGACCCCGGGGCGAACGGGAAAAAGGTTCTCGCGGGGCTGAATCAAAGCGTAGCCGGCGGCGGCCGCCGACAGCACTGCGGCGGCGAAAAAAAGGCTGCCGGGGAAAACGCCGGCGCCCCAGAACGACAACCCCGCCAGGGTGCAACCCAGGATCAGGACCGGCAGAAGTCGCCGCGGACAGACGGTGGCTTGGCCCGGCTTGTAGGGCGGGTTGTCGACGGCTTCGCGAGGGAATAAGGGAGACGAGGGTTTCATGTTTTTCGTTGACGGGCCAGAGTCGGCGCTGATTCGACCAAACCACAGCCCCAGGCGGGGATGGTGAGAGTGATCGGGCGTCGTGGGGTTTGCCGGGTTCGATGCGGTGACGGTGGGGGCCCTCCGATCAGATGAATGAGACTCGATTTACCCAGCCGAGGATCGGAGAGGGAGATGCGTTGCGGGGAAGAGGTCCAGTTGGCCAAAACGATTCCGAATCGTCCATCGGGAGCTTGCCAGGCCGCATGGAAAATTGCCGGGATACGGTTAACGCGGGAATTGCTTTCCCAAATCCGGGTTTTGATGCCCTTCACCCGGGACGGCCGTTGCATGCGGCCGAAAACCAGGAAATCGCGGCCCGGTCCGCGGCGCAGAGCAAGGACGTTGCGCAATACGGCCAGGGATTCGCGGTTGGATCCGACGGCCGGATGCCAGGGAGCCCAATTCCCCGTATCCCGATTCAGCAGTGTCCCGTCGTCCGTCATGACCGCGCCGGGTAGTTCTCCGAGAACCGCATTGCAGGCATTACGGGTGGCGAGGTGATGCGGTTCGGGACCCATTCCCATGCCGCCCTGAAGAATGATGCACTCGTGATAGAGGTAATGGTAGAGGGGCAGGAAATCATAATTCGAGACATGGCCCGGGGGAATGACCCGGACATCGCATTCCTGGAAGAGCGGGAGACAGGTTTCATTGCAGGGCGCTTCGGTGGAATGGATGATCTGGAGGGCGGGAGATGAACGGGCCGCTTTCTGAAATCCGTGGACCACTTTCCGCATGGCATCCGCCATCCACCGACCCGGAACCGGCGGGTGTTCGTGGTCGGCAGAAAAGCAGGGGAACGTGGCGGCGCCCATGTTCTGGTCGAAAAACTGGATGGATTCCATGCCCCAGTCGATAAGTCGGGCGACAAATTGTTCGGCCAGTTTACGGGTTTGTGGTTCTCCGAGGCAACAGGCGTAGCTGTGGCGCCATTTTCGATCCCAGGATTCTTGCCAGGCTTCGCCGGAGGGTGTCCGGCAGACACTTTGGGTCCCGTGTTTTTTTTGAAAGAAGTCGCGTCCATCATAGTCATTCCAGAAATGACGGGTGACCCAGCGGGAACCATTGCAGTAGGATCCGACGCGCCAACCGCGCTGGCGGGCGAGACGGCAAAACCGTTTCAAAGCGGCGTCCCCGCCCACGGGGGGAAAGCATTCCGGATAGACCCAGGGTCCGCCGCGCTCCCAGGCCATGAGGATGACGGCAAGGGGCGCCTTCAATTGACGGGCCAGATGGTCGAGCAGGGGGAGGGCTTTGGTATACGGCAGGAAACCCTTAATGGGAAAAACCGGTCCGATATCGAGCTCGCCCTGAATGCGCAGGGAGATGTAGGCTGGGGAATCCAGAAGCCAGGCAGGCACATCCGGTCGGCGATGGAGGGGCACGGCCCAAGGCTGTCGAAGGGTCCAGTTGCGATAGAGATCCGCGGCGTCATACCAATCTCCCTTGAAGCACCGGAGGACGATGGCATATTCAAGCGTCCGGGCGCCTTGTCGCGGCCAGTCGCCGACGTGGGCAATCCCCAGCCGGATGCCCGGTTCGCAATGAAGGGTTTTAAATAGTTTTACATGGGCGGCGGAATCTTCACAAGCGAGGTAAAGGCCGGCCTGTCGAGTGTAATAGGCCATGAATTGGGCAAAGAACCCACCGGGATAATGGGCCGAATTGCCGTTCTCGGAGGAAAACTCCCACGCTTCCGCCGAGTCGGGTTCCAGTGACTCCGGGGCGGGGTTGGTCTTGAGCCGGCCGGCATAGGTCGGGGTTAACAGAGACCCCTTGAGATCGTACCGGGTGACAATGAACGGAAATTGAAGGTCAATGATGTCCAGGCCGGCCCGGTTATCGAGGGACAGCCCCCACTGGCTTCCCGGCTCTGCGGCGGAAACCCGGACGGTCGCAATCACCGACAAATGATGCCCGCCCACCTGATGGAAGGCCATCGTCAGAGTTTGAACTCCGGCATTGTCCGTCAGTCCGATGTTGGTTTGACGGGCATCCCGGGATGAAAGCCGTTGAATGATCTTACCGGTTCGGTATTGCAGAACCCAGGCCGGATGGGTCGGCGAGGAGGCGATGAATTCCTGTCCACCCACGCCCCGAGAACGGCAGGAGAGAAGCCGTCCGGTTTGACGATCGAACGTCAGGGATTCCGTTTGGGAGACCAAGGTGGCTTTGCCGCGGTTCATGACGGATCCTTCTATGGGTCGGGCCATCGCTGGTACGGGCCGGATACTTGACCGATTGACATTCACTTTACCTGATAGACGGGAAAAATCAACTATGCTGTCGGGCTTTCAGTTCTGCAGAAATCCGAAATAAGGGATTAACCCCACAACTGAAACCATCTATTTTGCATTTGCGATGAATAATAGTCGAGCCACCGCTTACTATGAGCGGGCATCGGAGTCAGCCTTGTGATTGTGCCGACCTTCGAACCAGTCTTCCCATTGTAGATATCTATCTGCGATTATGGGGCGCATCTGCAGTTTGGTGTATCCTTGGATCCCTCTTGGCGATCCGTAGGGCCTTCGCTTGTCGAAGGCCGTCTTTGTTCAGGCCCGCCGACAAGCGGCGGTCCTACATGTTCCCAAGCATGTAGCCAATCCAGATGCGCACGGTGAACTTTTATGAGCCAGTTGTCAGGCGCCCCGTTTTTTGCTTTAATTTGGGGAATCGAGACCAAGGAGGAAAAGATGTTGATGTTCGATTGGCGGTATCTGGTGTTCATGGCCCCGGCCTTTTTGTTGGCCTTGTTCGCTTCCATTAAGACCAAATGGACCTTCAATAAGTATTCACAACGGATGGCGGCTTCGCGGTTGACGGGTGCACAAGCCGCGCGGCGTTTGCTGGATCGGCAGGGATTACAGGCCGTCAAAATCGAGGCCGTGGGCGGTTTCTTGAGCGATCATTACGATCCCACGAGCCGGGTCTTGCGGTTGTCGCCGGAGGTTTTTGGGTCGCCCTCGTTGTCGGCGATCGGGGTGGCTTGTCATGAGGCCGGGCATGCTTTGCAACACGCCTCGTCCTATTCTTTCCTGGGGATGCGCACGGCCTTGGTGCCGATGACCCAGGTTGGTAGTATCGCCTCCTATATCATTCTGCCCCTGGGCTTTTTCCTCGGGTCGATGGGCTTGATCAAGGTGGGGATCGTGCTGTTTACGTTCGTGGTTATATTTTCGCTGGTCACCCTGCCGGTGGAATGGAACGCGAGTAGCCGGGCCAAGTCGTTGATGGTTTCGTCCGGGGTTGTCTCACAGGCGGAAGCGGTGGATGCGGGCAAGGTCCTGAACGCGGCATTTATGACCTATCTGGCTTCGGCCATTTCGGCGCTGATGACCTTGTTGTACTATCTCCTGCGGTCCGGCTTGTTGGGCGGGCGGCGGGACTGAAATTCAACGGAGGCAACCATGATCCGGGTTTTGATTCCCCTGGCGGATGGCGCGGAAGAGATGGAAGCCGTGATTCTGATCGATGTTTTGCGCCGGGCCCAATTCGAGGTGACCGTGGCGGGGTTGCGGCCCGGAGAAGTCACCGCGTCCCGAGGTGTTCGCTTGGTTCCCGATGTGAGTTGGGATGAACTGGACGACCGGAAGTTTGATCTCTTGATGATTCCCGGAGGGATGGAGGGGACCCGACGATTGATGGGGGACGAAAGGGTATTGGCGCGGATTCGCGCCATGGTTGAAACGGGACAATGGGTGGGGGCGATTTGCGCTGGCCCGCTGGTGTTGCAGGCGGCGGGGGTGTTGACCGGACGGCGGGTGACCTGCCATCCGGGGGTGGTGGATCAATTGACGGCCACTGCGCGCTTACCGGATCGGGTGGTGATCGATGGCCGGTTGATGACCAGCCAGGGGCCGGGCACGACGATCGAATTTGCCTTGGCCGCGATCCGGGCACTGGCAGGGGAAGCCCTGGCGAAACGGGTGGCGGAGGGGATGCTGGTATTCCCCGCAGGGGGCTCTGCCGGTTCGTAGTGTGCCCGTGAAAGCATCTCCTGGGGGCGCAAAATACGGGTGAATGTCGTTCTTGCGTTTTTTTCACTATTCTGGCACCTTCTTAAACGAAAGTGTTTTTCAACATAACCTGAGGAGGTCGGCATGAAGATTCGGAATGTGATGGCAACCCTGTTTGTGGTGTTGGGGCTGACGCCGTTGGGCACTCTCTTGGCGGCCGACAAAGCACCGCTGAAAATTGGAGCGATTCTGGCCATTACCGGCCCCGCCGCCAATCTCGGGGCCCCCGAGGCGCGTACGGCACAGATGTTGGTTGAGGCCATCAATGCCAAGGGCGGTGTCCAGGGGCAAAAACTCGAACTGATCGTCAAGGACTCGGGCGCCAGCCCGGAAAAAGCCGTCTCGTTTGCCAAGCAGTTGATCGAAGAGGAAAAAGTTTTGGCGATCATCGGTCCCAGCACCAGCGGGGAAACGATGAAAATCAAGAATATCTGCGAGGAAACCGGGACGCTCCTGATCTCCTGTGCCGCCGCCGAAGCCATTGTCAATCCCGTCGCGCGCCATGTCTTCAAGACCCCCCAAAAAGACAGCGATGCGGTGCGCAAAATCTTCCAGCAGATGCAGAAAATGAAGATCAGTAAGATCGCGGTAACTTCCAGCAATACCGGTTTCGGTAAAGCGGGTAAGGAACAACTCGAAAAAATCGCACCTGAGTTCGGCATTACCATCGCCCTCAGCGATGTCTATGAAAAGGAAGCCACGGATCTGTCGAGCGTGGTGACCAAGGTCAAGGGCGCCGATGTTCAGGCTGTGGTCAATTGGTCGATTGAACCCGCCCAGGCCATCCTGGCTAAAAATATGCGTCAATTGGGACTGACCATTCCCCTGTTCCAAAGCCATGGGTTCGGCAACATTCGCTATGTCAAGGAAGCCGGCGCCGCGGCCGAAGGCATCATTTTCCCGGCCGGCCGTCTGCTGGTAGCGGATGTTCTGCCGGATACCCATCCGCAGAAGGCGCTTCTCCAGCAATACGCCAAGGAATACCAGGCCCGCTTTAACGAGGAAGCCAGCACCTTCGGCGGTCATGCGTATGACGCCATCCTCATTCTCGAAAAGGCCCTCGCGATCGCCGGTCCGGACCGCGCCAAACTGCCCGCCGCCATCGAGGGGCTCACGGGGCTGGTGGGAACGGCCGGAATCTTTAATTTCTCCGCGACGGATCACAACGGTCTTTCCATTGATGCCTTTGAAATGTTGACGGTCAAGGATGGCCAGTTTGCCGTGTTGAAGAACTAAACTTCCATTGAGCGCCCTCCTTCGTTCCATCGCAAGGAGGGCGCTTTCGTTTTTTACCCCGTTTACAAGGCTGAAACCGCGGCATGACTTCAGAGCTGCTTGTTCAATACCTGCTTTCCGGAATCACCATTGGCTCGGTCTACGCGATTGTGGCCATCGGTTTCAACATTATTTATAACGCCACCGGGATCATCAATTTTGCCCAGGGCGAGTTCGTGATGTTGGGGGGCATGATCGCCGTTTCCTGCCTGCCCTTCATGCCCCTGCCGTTGGCCATTGCCTGTGCCGTGGTCGCCTCCGCCCTGGTGGGCGTTCTGGTCTATGTCTGTTTTTTTCGCTGGCTGAAGACCCCTTCCGTCCTGCGCCTGATCATCATTACGATCGGGCTCTCGATCCTGATCCGGGAAGCGGCCTTGATGATCTGGGGCGAACAGGTGCGGTCCCTGCCTTATTTCACCGGAAATGAAATCTCCTCGATTTGCATTATCGGGGCCTACATTTCGCCCCAGGTACTTTGGATTCTCGGCTTTGCGGGAGTCATTGTGCTCTTGCTCAACTTGTTTTTTTCGTTTACCCGCATGGGACGGGCCATGCGCGCCTGTTCGGCCAATCCCACCGCCGCCGCGTTATGTGGCATCAATTCGCAGAAGATGGTCGCGATCGCCTTTATGTTGAGCGCGGCCATTGGCGCTCTGGCCGGCTGTGTCATGTCGCCCATGACCCAGACCCAGTATGACTCCGGCACGCCGCTGGCCATCAAGGGTTTCACCGTCGCGATTTTGGGCGGCCTGGGCAACAGTACGGCGGCGGCCGCTGCCGGCCTGTTGTTGGGGGTCATCGAAGCCCTGGCGGTCAGCATCCTGCCGGTTGCCTACAAGGATGTCATCGCCATCGGCCTGTTGCTGGTCGTGCTGGCCCTGCGGCCCACGGGCTTATTCACCGCCCGGGAGGCGGGCAAGTTGAAGGATTTCTGATGCGGGGTCGCTATACACCACTCCTGATACTGGGCGCGTTCGTCGTGGGAATCCAACTGACGACGGCGCTGACCGGTACCGCCTATTTTCTGACCCAGCTCACGATGACCGCCTATTACACGCTGGTCGTGGTGGGATTATGCATTTTGATGGGGTATGCCGGACAGATCTCCATCGGGCATGCGGGATTTTTTGCCATCGGCGGCTATACCTCCGCCTATCTGACCACCTTGAATCTGACTGCCGGCACCCATTCCGCGGGCGGGGCACTGCTCGTGCGCTGGGGAGTGATTGTCCCCGGGCGCGATCTCTACGGGGCGGAACTGGCCGGCCTGCATCCCGGGGTGGCTTTTCTGGCGGCGTTGATGCTGGCCGCCCTGATTGCGGTTATCATTGGCATACCGGTGCTCCGGCTCAAGGGACACTATCTGGCCATGGCGACCCTGGGCTTCGGGCTTATCGTCTACCGCGTGGTGCTCGGCACGGCGGGGCTCGGATCGGCCGATGGGCTTTCCGATGTTCCGGCCTTTAAGCTTGGAGCCGGGGTCATGGTGACCGGTGGCGCCGCATTTCGCGTCGTCAATTATTATGTGGCCTGGGGTCTGGTCAGTCTGGGCGCCCTGTTGGTGCTTAACCTGATGCAATCCCGCGCCGGGCGTGCCTTGGCCGCCATCCATGGAAATGAACCGGCGGCCCAGGCGATGGGCATCGATACCTCGGCCTACAAACTCCGGCTCTTTGTGTTCAGCGCCATTTTGGCCGCCGCCGCGGGAGCCCTGATGACCCATTACACCGGCGGCATCGGCCCGAGCGAAGCGGGGGTGATGAAATCGGTGCGGTATGTGGCCATTGTGGCCGTGGGAGGGATGTCCAACGTGTGGGGGACCATCGCCGCCAGCGCCATCCTTAATTTTCTCTCCCTGCGGGGTTACTTCGGAATTTATGACGATGCCGTGTTTGGCGGCATTCTGGTCTTCATGATGCTCTTCGCTCCGCAAGGACTGCTGGCGCGGGAGACCTTTGCCAATCTCATCGCTTGGGTTCGTCGAAAGGGGGGTAAATAAGCATGTCCCCCCTGCTTCAGGTTCGCCAACTCAATCGCCGATTCGGTGGATTGCATGCGGTCAAAAACGTCTCATTCGATGTTGCCTGCCACCAGATCAAGGCCGTGATCGGTCCCAACAGCGCGGGCAAAACAACCCTTTTTAATGTGATTGCCGGCAGTCTGCCGGCCCACGATGGCGAGGTGCTGTTCGCCGGACGCTCGATCCGCAATTGGCCGGCCCATCGCGTGGCCGGGGCCGGCATCGCCCGCACCTTCCAGAACATCAAGCTGTTCGGTAATATGACCGTTCTGGAAAATGTCATGGTCGGCTGTCATATCCAGTCCCGCGCCGGTATGCTGGCCGGCCTGTTTCGGGCGCCGCATACCTGGTCCGAGGAGACCCGCGTCCGCGCCCGTGCCCGTGAATTGCTCGATCTTCTCGGAATCGCCGATCTGGCGGATCGGGCCGCCGGCGCGTTGGCGTTTGGCCAACAGCGGGCGGTGGAATTCGCGCGCGCCCTGGGGCTGAACCCCGCCCTGTTGTTGCTCGATGAGCCCGCGGCCGGCTTGAACATGCATGAAACCGCGCAACTCGGGGAGATCATCCGCAAGATCCGCGAGCTCCAGATCACCATCCTGCTGGTCGAACACGACATGTCGCTGGTCATGGATATTTCAGACGAAATCGTGGTGCTGTCCTTCGGCGAAAAAATAGCCGAGGGACGACCGGCCGAGATCCAGCAGCATCCCGAGGTGATCCGGGTTTACCTGGGAGACGATCATGCTTAGGATCCGCAATCTCCAGGCCGGGTATGGCAAACTACGGGTGCTCCGGGGCGTCTCCCTGCATGTGAAAGAGGGTGAAATCGTCACCCTCATCGGCGCCAATGGCGCCGGCAAGACCACGCTTTTGCACACGATCACGGGCCTCGTCGCCGCCCGGGGCGGGGAGATTAATTTTTGCGGCCAGGATCTGACCCGGGTGGCGGCCCACCGGATCGTGGGACAGGGTTGCGCCCTGGTGCCGGAGGGACGTCAGATGTTCGCCGTCATGACCGTCGATGAAAATCTGCAACTCGGAGCTTATAGCCGGGTCCCCCGCCAGAGTGCCGGCGCCCGGGAGACTCTCGACCAGGTGTACCGGCTTTTTCCCGTTCTTCGGGAACGGCGCAAACAATATGCCGGCACCCTTTCGGGCGGGGAACAGCAGATGGTGGCCATCGGCCGGGCGCTCATGGCCAAGCCCCGGCTGATCATGTTGGATGAACCGTCCATGGGGCTGGCCCCCCTGGTGGTGAAGGAGATCTTCAGAACCATCACCGGCCTGCGGGCGACGGGGGTTACGATTCTGCTGGTCGAGCAGAATGCCAAAGCCGCCCTGTCCATTGCCGATCGGGGCTATGTGATGGAGACCGGCACCATCTTCATGGAAGGTGCGGCCCGGGATTTGCTAAACAACAACGATGTTCAACGGGCCTATCTGGGCAAGGACTACACGAGCATTGGGGAGCGAACCCTGCCGGGGGATTCGATTCAACGACAACCGAGGTGATCCATGATTTACAACCGCGAAGCCGAGACGATGCCGCGCAATGACCTGGCGCAACTCCAGATTGAGCGCCTGCAAACCACCCTCAACCGCGTTTACCGCAACGTCGCCTATTACCGCGAAGCCTTCGATCGGCAGCGGGTCGATATCGAAAAAATCAGGTCGCACGATGACCTGCAACGACTGCCCTTTACGACCAAGGAGGATCTGCGGCGGAGTTATCCCTACGGCCTGTTCGCGGTGCCGTTGCGGGATATTGTCCGCCTGCACGCCTCCTCGGGCACCACGGGACAGCCCATTGTGGTGGGCTACACGCGCAACGATCTCAACCACTGGTCCGAGGTGGTCGCGCGCACCCTGTTCGCCGCCGGCGTGACCGAGCACGATGTGGTGCAGATCGCTTTTCAGTACAGCCTGTTCACCGGCGGACTCGGATTTCATTCCGGGGCCGAACGGATTGGCGCGTCGGTTATTCCGGCGTCCTCCCACACCAATGCCGCCGAACAGATCATGATCATGCGCGATTATAAAACCTCGGTGCTGATCACCATGCCCAGCCATGCGCTGGCCCTGGCGGTGGCCCGGGACCAGTTGCACCTGCATGCCGAGGCGTTGCAATTGAAAATCGGAATTTTCGGGGCGGAACCGTGGAACGAGGAGACACGCCGACACATCGAGGAGCGCCTTCGCCTGACCGCGTATGACGCCTATGGCCTCACCGAAATCATCGGCCCCGGGATCGCCGGCGAATGCGTTCAACGGACCGGATTGCACATCAACGAGGATCACTTTATCGCCGAGGTCATCGATCCCAAGACCCTGGCTCCGCTTCCGGCCGGCGAAACCGGAGAGTTGGTGTTCACCACCCTGACCAAGGAGGGGTTCCCGCTCATCCGCTACCGCACGGGGGACCGGGCGGCGCTCGATCCGGCGCCGTGTGCCTGCGGCCGTACCCTGGCCCGCATGAGCCGCGTAACCGGGCGCACCGACGATCTGTTCATCATCCGCGGGATCAAATTGTTTCCTACGCAACTCCAGGAAATCGCGCAAAGTCTGGGCGGCATAGCGCCCCAGATGCGGGTGGTTCTTTCCCGGGTGCAAGAGGAGGAGACTTTGGAAATCCAAGTGGCCTTTGCCGACGATTCTAGCGCCCTAGATGAGGTGCGTCACGTCGAGCAGATCCGACGGAGTTTCGCCCAACGGGTTGAAACGACCTTCGGAATTACACCCAAGATCGTATTTTTAGAACCCGCTACTCTGCACCAAAGTTGCGGCGCCAAAAACCTGCGGGTGGTCGATCAGCGCACGGTGTAGCGGGGAGTGACGGGCGGACTTTGCCGGGGGCCACGAGCTCACGTGCCCGCTCATTTTTTTTGAGGTTTTTTGATATAGCCCCACTCGACCAATTTTTGGTAGGCGTGTTTGGCTTCCTCGCCTGAATCGACTTGTTGGAGAAATTTATGATAGGCTTGCGCGGCCGGCTCGCGGCGTTGCAGGCCTTCGTTGCAGAACCCCTGGTAATAGACGGTGAAGGGATTGCCGGGGAGCAGGGCGGCATACCGGTCGAACTCGACCATGCCGGGCTCAAAACGGCCGGACTTGGCGAGCGCGATGCCGGCGACGTGATGGGCCTGGGGTTCGCCGGGATAGGCGGATTGGGCTACGCGCGCAATCCGCGTGGCTTCCGGGAAGTCGTTCTGGACCAAGCAGCACTTGGCGGACAGCAACAGCCCGGCATAATCGTCGGGAGCCAGCTTCAACCCCCGGTCGAATTCAGAACGGGCTTCGACAAATTTCTTTTTAACGAGGAGTTCCTCCCCGTGTTGGAAGGCATCCAGCGCGGGCTTGATGCGGCGCAGAGGAGCGATTTCGTCGAGATAGCGTTCCCGGAAAAGATCCCGCTGGGTGTCGGACGGGTAATCGGATTGAATTTTTTCCCGGGTGGTTTCCAACCGTTCCGTGCTCATCGGGTGGGTGGCGAAAAGCACGTCCAAGGCGGAGGGTTTTTTGTCGTTAAGGGCCACGAGGACTTCCATCAACTGGACCATGCCCAGGGGATTGGCGCCGGTTCGGACCATGTAGTCCATTCCGATGGCGTCGGCTTCCCGCTCATTATCGCGGCTATAGGACGCCAGGGCGAGGCCGGCGCCGAGTCCCCCCAAGCCGGCGGCCAGATCGGCATATTTATCGCTGAGGGTCGCCGAGATGGCGCCGAGCAGGAGGGAATACAGCATGCCCCGGCTCATGGCCCGAGCGGTGTGCCGGTAATTGACATGACCGAGTTCATGGCCGAGCAGGGCGGCCAACTGGGCTTCGTTTTGCAGGCTGACGAGCAGGCCGCGGGTGATGGCGACACTTCCCGCGGGGAAGGTGTAGCCATTGACATAGACGGCATTGACCGCGCGGAAGGAATAGGGCATCTGGGGGCGGTGCGATTGGGTCGCGAGACGCTGGCCGACTTCGGTCAGATAGGCGTTGAGGCGGGCATTGGAGACGGCGCCATAATCGGCGGAAAACTGATGGGGCGCGGCCTCTTTGTCGAGTTCGATTTCATCGGCGTCGCTCAGGAGATTGAATTCCTTGCGGCCGGAGACGGGATTGGTGGCGCAACCGGTGGCGGCGGCCAGGGCCGAAGCCGAGGTCGCCACCAGGAAGCTACGCCGAGAATAAAGGGCCGCGTGGCCATTCATTCGCAAGGACCTTTCTCGATTATTTGCGCCGGGTAAGCACAGAGGCTTCGTACCGGCGAACCTCGGTCAGCCAGACATCCCCGACCGGCACGCCTTCGATCATGCAGAAGTAATCCCACACCGCGGCAAAGGGGAGACTCTTGGCTTCTTCCTGAAGGGCGAGCCGGCTGGTGAAATCCCCCCGGGCTTCGGCCCGGCGCAGGAGGGCCGCCGGCTCGAGCAGGGCGATGAGCAGGGCCTTCATCATGTTCCGTGCCCCGATGACCCAGGCGGCGACGCGGTTGATGCTGGCGTCGAAATAGTCGAGCCCGATATGGATTCGATCCAGGGCTTCCGATCGGACGATTTCCTCGGCGATGGCGCGCAGGTCGTCGGTGAGCGTGACGACATGGTCGCTATCCCAGCGGACCCCGCGGCTGACATGCAGGAGAATGGCGTCGAGGAAGAAGAGGACCGACGAGATTTTGTCGGCGATCGATTCGGTGGGATGATAGTGTCCGGCATCCAGACAAATGAGTTTGCGGTTTTTGATCGCATAGCCCAGGTAGAACTCGTGAGACCCGATGACACAGCTTTCGGAGCCGATGCCGAAGAGTTTGCCCTCGACTGCGTCGAGATTCCACTTTTCGGGGATCGACTCGGCGAAGACGGCATCCAGCGACTCCTTGAGCAGGGCGCGCGAAGTTCGGCGGTCGACGGGGGTATCTTTGAAACCATCGGGGATCCAGAGATTGGTGACGCAGGGGGTTCCCAGTCGGCGCCCGAAGGAGGCGCCGATGCGGCGGCAGGCGATGGCATGCTCAACCCAGAAGCGGCGGATACCGGCGTCGCGGGAAGAGAGGGTAAACCCGTCATTGGCCAGGGGATGGGAGAAACAGGAGGGGTTGAAATCAAGGCCGAGTTCCTGGGTGCGGGCCCAATCGACCCAGTTATTGAAATGGCGGGGTTCCAATTCGTTGCGGGGTACGGCCTTGGAGCCGGTTTCAGCATAGAGCGCGTGCAAATTGAGCCGGTGCCGGCCCGGGATCATCCGAAAGGCCATTTCAAGGTCGTCGCGAAGTTCGGCGGGGGACCGGGCCTTGCCGGGATAGTTGCCGGTAGTCTGGATGCCTCCCCCGCTCAGGCCCCCCTTATTTTCAAAACCGGTGACATCATCGCCCTGCCAGCAATGAAGCGAGAGGGGGATTGCGGCGAGGGCTTTGAGCGCCTTCTGAGTGTTGACTCCGGACGCGGAATAACGTTCCTGTGCAAGACGGTAGGCTTGTTCGATCTTTTTCGTGGTCATGGTCTATTTCTCCGGGTTAAGGGTTTGAGGATGATCGGTCACTGACCGCGGATGAGGGTCAGGATTTCATCGCGCTTTTGTCGCATGAGACGGTCGGTTCGGGCTTCCAGATTGAGTCGAATCAACGGTTCGGTGTTGGAGACCCGGACATTGAACCACCAGTCGTCATATTCGACGCTATAGCCATCGAGTTCGGTGATTCGTCCATCGGCATAGCGCTTGCGAAGGGCGGTGAGGACTTGGACCGTGTTTTCGACTTCAGA
>CAZCDO010000033.1:0-26998 GCA_964497135.1 uncultured Verrucomicrobiota bacterium | reverse complement strand
GATGTCCGCCGGATGGTTCTGCCGGTGATGCGGCATCGGGTGGCGCCCAGTTTCGTGGCGGAAGCCGAAGGCATCACGTCTGACATGATCCTGAAAAAACTGTTGGAGACGGTGCCGGAGCGGACCCACGTCTGATCGCAGTGAGGACCTGAACGCATGAGTTTTCCCCACTTGATTCCACGTCACGCCCCGCCCTGGTGGGGAACCCTCCAGTCGGGGTGGGATCGTCTGCGGACTCATTGGCGCGATCGGGGTGACCTGACGGTGACGACCCGTGTCCGGGAAGGGAACGATTCCCGGCGGTTTCTCGATCCCGAAACGATTGCGCGATTTGGGTTGACCCCGCTCATGGCGCGCCGGGTGGTGGAAGGCTTCATCAGCGGGCTGCACCGGTCGCCTTTTCGCGGGTTTTCGGTGGAATTCGCCGACCATCGCGAATACGTTCCGGGCGACGATCTGAAATTTCTCGATTGGATGCTCTACGCCCGTACCGATCATTATTACATCAAACGGAGCGAGGAAGAGACCAATGTTCGCTGTTTCATCCTGCTGGATCGATCCGCTTCGATGGCCTTTGGCACCGGACGGCTCACCAAGTGGGACTATGCCTGCCAGATGACGGCCTGTCTGTCCTATCTGATGATCAAACAGCAGGACGCGGTGGCTCTCGGCCTTTTTGCCGATACCCCGACGGTTTTGATTCCCCCCCGGGGGCGCAGCCAGCATTTGCATACCCTGTTACGGACTCTCATTCAGTACCCGCCGTCCGGCCGATCGGATGTGGGGGAAAGTTTGCGAACCCTCTTGCAACGGATCAAGCGGCGGAGTCTGGTGGTGGTGATCAGTGATCTGCAGGACGATCCCGAATCGACCCTGCGGGGCATCCGCCTGATCGCCAGCCATAATCATGACGTGTTGGTTTTCCAGATTCAGGATCCGGCTGAAATCGATTTTCATTTCACCGCCTCGGCCCGGTTTCGGGATGTTGAAACCGGCGAGGAACTCGAAGTGGATCCCGCGACGATCCGGGAAACCTATCAGGCGCAGATCCGTGCGCTGACGGATTTTTACCGGCGCGGTTTATCCGAGGCGGAGATCGATTATCAGCCCGTGAATATCCGGGATCCCCACGACCGGACGCTGGAGGCCTATTTGCACCGGCGGACGAAACTGCGGTAAGGGAAGGCGGGCATGGCCCGCACTCAACAGGGTAGGGCGGCCTCGCCGAGGCCGCCGCGGCGCGCTACGGCGAGCGCGCCCTACCTAAAGATACGCGCCCAAACGGGTATCGGGATCGAAAAAGGAGCAGGTTAATGTTGGCTTGGCTGGCACCGATGGCATTGGCGGGATTGGCATTTCTGAGTGTGCCGATCCTGCTCCATCTTTTCAAGCCGCGTCGGGTCCGGGTGGTTCCCTTCAGCAGTTTGCGCTGGCTCAAGGCCAGCCGGCATCATTTATCGCGCCGCATTCAACTGCACCAGGTACTACTTTTCATCCTGCGGGTATTGATCATTACGGCCCTGGTGCTGGCCCTGGCCCGGCCCGTGTTCTCCCCCGGACGCGCCGAAGGTAACGCCGAGCGGTTCCTGATCATCGATGTCAGTCGCAGTATGGCCTATCAGGTTCAAGGTAAAACGCGGCCGATCGACCGGGCCCGGGTTCTGGCGGAGCGCATTCTATCCGGCGGCCGGGCGGGGGATCGGTCGGCCGTCGTGCTGGCCGGCGGGCGGCAACCCGAACCCTTGGGTCCGTTAGTCGACGATCCCCGTTCACTCTTGGCGCCGATGCGAGCCTTGCGCGCCGAATCCACCGAGGGGGACCTCACCGACGCCCTGCCGACCGTGGCCCGGCTGCTCGCCGAACGCCGGCCGAACGCCCGCGTGGATTTGATTTTCATCACCGACCACCAGGCCCAGGCGTGGGAGCCTTCGCGCATCACCCGGTTCCTGGAAACCGTCCCGCAACCGGTAACTGTCCGGGTGGTGACGGTGGAACCGGAGCAACCGGAGAACGCATGGATCGCTTCTGCCGCGGTTCAACCGGGGGAAGGGGCCAATCCGACCAGCCTGCGGGTCACCCTGTCGGCGGTCGGTTCGGGCATCCAGGAACGGACGGTCAAGGTTGAAAACCTGCCGGGTTTGGTGGACTTGTCCCAATCGGTCAGTTTGGCTGCCCACCGGCCCGTGACGGTGAATTTCAAGTTGCCGGTGGGCTATGAGATGGCCGGCCGGATTGCCACCATCAGTCTTCTGCCGTCCGACGCCATGGCTTCGGACGATCTGTATTGGTTGGCGCTGGATGCCCCTTCTGCTCCTCGAATACTGATTCTGGAGGAGACGGGGAGCGGCCCTGAATCCCTGTCGCCGGCCTGGCATCTGAAAACCGCGTTGTCGGTTCTGGAGAATGACCAGGGGGGGCGGCAGGCATTGACCGTGCGGACGCCGGGCCGGGTGACGCGCGAGGAGATTGACCGGGCCGATGTCATTCTCCTGGCCGATCTGCCGGACTGGAGCGGCGATTTGGGGGCGCGAATCGCGGCGCGGGTTCGGCAGGGGGCGGGACTGGTGGTTTTCCTGGGCCCCGCGATCAAGCCTGAATTTTACAACGATTTTTTTGCGCAGACGGGTCTTTCCGTTCCCCCGCTGGCACCCGTCCGCTTGGCCGCCAAACGCCCCGCAGCCGGGGTGGCGGAACCCTCGGCGCTGGTGGGATTGGATTGGCGGCATCCTCTATTGGCGCCGCTCCAGGACAATACGTTCGGCGATTTATTACAGGTCAAGGTTTCGGCCTGGCATGCCTTGGATCTCGATTCCACGGGGGAGAACGGTCGGGTTCTGGCCCGCGTTAACGACGGAACGCCCTTATTGTTGGAGTCCGAATCGGGCCGGGGCCGGGTGGTGGTGTTGAACACTTCGGCCAACGATGTCTGGAGCGATCTCCCCCGGCGGCGGATTTTTGTGCCCCTGATTGATCGCCTCACACGCTTTGCGGCGGGGACCCTGTATATCGACGAGCAGCCGACGGTTGATGCGCCGCTGCGGGTCCCGATCCGTGATTCCGAGCCGCCCACCGATGTGACGGTTCGGGATCCCGCGAATGAAGAGTTGCCCATCCAACTCCGGTCGGCGGCCGGCGGGTGGGAGGTCCAGGTCGATCAGGTGCGCCGGCCCGGGCTTTATACGCTGGCCTATCGGCGAGGGGGCGCGCGGGTTGAGCGGGTGATTCCGGTTCAAACCGGGCGGAGGGACAGCGCCTGGGTGTCAGCGGATTCCGCCCTGCTCCAGCGCTGGTGGAAGCCGGCTTCCTTTGAAACGGTGGCCGGCGCCGAT
This sequence comes from uncultured Verrucomicrobiota bacterium, assembly GCA_964497135.1. Taxonomy (GTDB): domain Bacteria; phylum Verrucomicrobiota; class Kiritimatiellia; order CAIKKV01; family CAIJXV01; genus CAIJXV01. The sequence continues at coordinate 23,669 of CAZCDO010000033.1, read as the reverse complement.
TGGGAACGGCATGCGGCGGAGGCACCCCGATTTGAGATCGATGCCTGGTTGATGTTGCTGGCGCTGCTGGTTTTATGCGTTGAATTTTTCTGGGCGCACTGGATCTGCCCGCGGGTTGAGTCCCGCCTGTCGGCCTCCCCACACAAGGAGGGCGCATGACCTGGATCTGGAATCCGGTATGGCCGCCGTGGGCGATCGGGTGTGCCTTACTCGTCTTATTGTTTCTGGCTTGGCTGGGGTACCGGATCATGAGGCTCCGGAATATTCCCCCCCGGTGGGCGGGGATTTTGTTGACGCTTCGGATTCTGGCGGGACTGGTTTTCATCCTCTGCCTGTTGCGGCCGACATTGAGGATGGAACATCGGATACGGCGGGCTCCCGACTTGCTCGTGCTGGCGGATCGGTCGATCAGCATGGCCGCACCGGCCGGCACGAACCAACCGGCCCGTTGGACTTCTCTCCGCCGGGCGCTGACCGATAGCCCGTTGGTGACGGGCTACCTCAGCCGGCACAATATGCATCTGTTTGTTTTTGATCGCACGGCGGTGCCGGTTGAAAACCAGGATCTGGCGGGGATGAAACCGGACGGAGAGACCACCCGGATTGCCGCCGCGATTCAAACCGCCTGGAGCCTGTATCGCCAACAGCGCACGCCGGACGATCTGCCGGGAATGCAAGCCAGCCGGGTTTTGCTCCTGTCCGATGGACTGGATCGCGATCCGCAGGATCCGGCGGAAGTGGCCCGCGCGCTGGGGTTGGCGGTGGATGTTTTGGAATGGCCGGCGGCTAAACCCTCGCCGGATGCCACGCCTTCGATTACGGCGATTCAAGCCCCGGTCCGGATTTTGCAAGGCGCCGAGGGTCGGGTCCGGGTCTCGCTGGCCTTGCCGCCCGGTTCGGGCGGAAAGGCGGTTCTGCGGCTGGTGGAAAACGAGCAGGAAATCATGCGGCAGGATCTGCCGGCGGGTGCAAAACTTGCGGGCGGACCAGTCGAACTGGTGTTCACTCCGACCCTTCCCGGAACCCATAACTATCAGGTCCGATTGACGTCTTCAGCCTCAACCGTTCCCTTTTCCAGCGAGGCGGAACGGCCTTTCAGTGTGACGGTTCCCAGCTTGAAAAACGAAGTGTTGTTTTTGGATGATGCCTGGCGTTGGGATTTCAAGTTTTTACGGCGGGTGATGGAAGATGATCCCCATTTCGCCCTGACGGCATTTTTATCGCGAGGCACGGGGTTGTATCAGCAATTCGGCGAACCGGACCGGCAGGTCAGTCTGGGCGGTTTCCCCCAGAGCCGCACCGAATTGAGCTGGTTCGACGTCTTCATTTTGGGTGACACCGATCCCCGGCAGTGGCCCCGGGCCTTTGCGCCGGCCTTGCGCGATTTGGTGGTGGAGGAAGGCAAATCCCTGTTGGTCATCGCCGGTCCCCGTCTGGCGGGGTGGGTCGATGTGCCCGAACTCGCCGGGCTATTGCCGGTGGAAATGACTCCGGAGACGGCGAAACCCCTGCCCGGTCCCGTCGCGATCCGATTGCGTCCGGAGTCCCGGAACAGCGCCTGGTTTTTTGCGCCCACCGGGCAGGCGCTTCAGCGATGGGCGGATCTGCCCCCCGTGGATCAGATATATCCGGTGACCCGCAAGCGCCCGGCGGCGCAGATCCTGCTGGAGGCGGCCGGCTTGTCGAATGCCAATGGCCCCTTGATCATCCTGGCGGAACACACCGTGGGGCGGGGGCGGGTCGTCTTTCTCGCCACGGACACCCTGTGGAAGTGGCAGATGGCGGCGAACTTGGATGCGGAAGGCAACACCCCTTACCTCTTTTTCTGGCAACAGGCCCTGCGGGCCCTCCAACCCATCCACTCCCGCAAGGGGAATCAATCGCTGCGTTTGGAAGCCGACCGGAGCAGTTACCAGGCGGGTGCCGAAGTCCGGTTGAAAGCGGTGTTGGAAGGCGATAAGGCCGCGGACCAACCTGTTTTCGAGACGGGTGTGACGATGCCCGATGGGCAGACGCTGCCCCTGAACCTGCTGGCCGATCCCCGTCGGCCGGGCGTCTTCCAAGCGGCTTTCGAGGCGGCGCTCCCTGGTTCGTATACGGTACGTGCGACCGGGTACGATGGAGGCCGGCCCCTGGCCGATGCGCAATTTATTTTGAATGTCGCCGAAGCGCCGCCGGAAGACCGGGTGAAACCCCCTGATCCGGTGTTTCTGGCCAACCTGGCTCAAGCGACCGGCGGAATGCGCATCAATCCGGCGGATCCGGCGACCTGGCCGACGCCTGCCACGGCGGAGCGCGAGATTCTCGTGCCGCGCTTCATCGAGGGGTGGGCCCTTCACCGCTTGCTGTTGCTTTTGATTTTGTTGTTGGGAACCGATTGGTTGATCCGTTTGATCCGGGGGTATGTATGAACCCGACCCACACGCTCCAGTCTCTCCGGCAATTTGTACGGCGCCATAACCGGCGCTGGCGTAACCTGGTGATTGCCGAGGCCGTTTCGTTTTCGGCGGCGACTCTGCTGGCGGCGCTCTGGCTCGTGTTCCTATTGGATAACGCCTTGCATTTCACGATGAGCCTGCGGCTGATCGTCTGCGGGTTCTTCGGGGTCGGCCTTTTGTTCGGAGTGATCCGGGTGGTCAATCGCTGGCGCCGTTCGCGATTCGGCGAAGACCAGGTGGCGCTGGCGATCGAGCGCGGAACGCAGAATCATCTGGAGAACCGCCTGATCAACTCTCTGCAATTGTCGCGCACCAAGGATCCGGATGCGATGACCACGGCGGTGATCGAGGACAATTGCCGGCAGTTAACGGCACTCCGACTGCCTCCGGCGATGAGTGGCCGACCGGCCTTGATCGCCGCGGGGCTGGCGTTGGCGATGGCCTTGGCGGGAATCGGATTCTGGTGGATTGCGCGGGATCGTTTTGTCAATGCCGCCACCCGGATTTTCATGCCCCTGGCCGATGTCGCCCCGCTCTACCGCACCCGGATCCTGTTGACGCCGGGCGACGTCGAGGTTCGGCCGGGAAGCGACGTGCTCCTGACGGCACAGATCGAGGGGCGTGTGCCCGAGTTGATCACCCTGTTCCGCCATGGCGCCGAGGCCCGGTTTAGCGAGGACCTGCCGGTGCCGCCGGGTACCAACCGGATCACGTATCTGCTCCGGAATGTCCAGGTCTCGATGACTTACGCGGTTCGCGGTGGAGATTACATCACCCCGTTTTATGCGATTACCATTCCCCAGCCGGCGGATCTCCAGCGGTTGACGGCAACCTATGCCTATCCCCCTTATACCCGCCGGCCGGATAAAATTCAGGAGGGTTCCCAAGGGGAACTGGAAGCGTTGCGGGGGACGCGGGTGAGCGGGATCTGGGGGTTGAACCGGCCGGTTGAAGACGCGGTCCTGGTATTGGAGGGGACCACCGATCCGGCGGCCGACTCCAACGCAACCCAACGCATCGCCTTAACCCGGATGGACGCTCAAACGTATCGCGGCGAGTTTGAAATCGGTCGGTTTGCCGGCTACCGGGTCGAATCGCGCCAGACCGGCCGCTCCGCCGAACTGGGTCGCCGTTATGAAATCCGTATTTTTGAAGATCAACCCCCCGAGCTTGAATTCGCGGGAATCGAACCGCAGGCGGAACTGATGATCGATGCCATCATTCCCGTCACCCTGGTGGGCCGCGACGATTTTGGGCTGCGAACGGTCGGGTTGTTTTTCCGTTCGGAGGACGAAGGGGGAACGAATCCGGTGGTCGGTTCATCCGAGACGCAAACCTGGCAAACCTTGCGGCAATGGGATCCGCCCGGGACTCCGGCGGTATTCGCCACCAACACGGCCCTGGCGCTGGCGGCGTTGGCCGTGGCTGAAGGGGAGCGGGGCGAGGTGGCCATTCTGGGACGGGATACCTGTCCCTCCCGTGCGGATCAATGGGTGACCGGGCGGACGTGTGCGGTGGTGATGGGGGGCGTCGGTACGGCCCTGCAACTCCAGTATGAAAAGATATTACGCGATGAAACGGCTTTGGCGCGACTCACGGCGGAGGCCCAGGGGCTCATCACGCGGCAAAACGAATGGACCGTGAAGCTGGATCCGGCGTCCGGTTTGCGCTGGGATGCCCGTGAAAATTTGGAACCTTTTGTGAAATCGATTCAGGCGCTGGCCCTCGATACGGACGGGCTCCGCAGCCGGACGGCAGCCCTGGCCCGCGGTTTGGATGAAGAGGCTGCGGCGGTCCGGTTGAGTCTCGGTTTACTGGCCGACACTGAGTTGGTGCGGCTACGGCGGATTTTCCAATCCGTGGCGGGGCGGGACAGTGTGCAGGGCAAGCGCGCGGCCCTGGGGGAGGCGCGGCTGACCCTCGAGCGGATGGTTCGGAGTCTGAAGGAGAACCAGGCCCAGCATGCCCGATACCGGCGGGATTGGGAATTGGCTCACATGACGGCCTTCCTAAAAATGCTGGCCGAACGCCAGGATCGCATGGCGACCGAGTCCGCCACTTATTCCGGGCTGGAGGCGGGCTCGATCGATCCCCGTGTTGCGACGGGAACGGGTCGGCGACAGGACAAGGTGGATGAATTATTGGGGTTGGCCGGAACGGCGATGAAGGGCTTGGGCAGCGGGGAAATTCCTCCGGCGGGGCCGGTTTTGGGCGCAGCCTTTATTGCGACTTCCGTCGCGTTGGAAGCGCCCGGCGTTCGCCCGGCCTTGCGTGAGGCAGCCGGCCATCTGCGGGCGGCCCGCTGGACCGAGGCCACCGGGATTCAACGCCGATGTGCCGATACGCTGATGGCTTTGTATGTGGGGCTGGTCAAGGTCCAGTCCGATGCCGCCCGGCAGGCGCTGGAAGATGTCAAAAAGCTAACCGAGACCGGACTGGAAGGACAGAAGGCGATCGAGGAATTGAAGGCCGGCTCCTCGGAGAACCTGTTGGAATTAAATCCCGAGCAATTGAGTGTGACGGAGATTGTACATCTCCAGCAAATGGCGGCCCGAGAACGTCAGCGGCAGGCCGCGGCTACCGACCAGCGCAACGATTATCTCTTTGAGGAAAAGATGAAAGCCATGTTGTCTCCGCCCGACAGCGGGCGGCGCCAGGCCTTCGAAGATCTAAAGCTGGCCCAGAAACCGTCCGGCCAGATGAGTTTTCCCAAATCTTCCGATCGGGCCGGGAATACCGTCACACCCCATATCCAGGAAGAATTCGAGGATCTGGTGGGGGATCTGTTGGAAGAGGCCGACGACCTGAAGAAAGATTACGAAACCTACAACATCAACGCCGGGTTTAACATTTCCGAGTCGGGAGAAATTGGCAAACAAGGCGGCGATCTGAATTCAACCGCAGCGGCTGCCGCCACCGGCAACATGAAGCCGCCCTCTCAGGATGTGGGCGGGATCTCCCGAATCGGACGACAAGGCGCCCGTTCGCATGGCTTGGTTGCCGGGGATGAATCGACCGATCGGCGCGGTCGCGATGAGGCGCAGGAAAGCCAGCAGGAAATTCCCGACCAGCCCGGCAAGCTTTCCGAGAAACAATCCGACGACCCCCAGAAGGATTCCTCCACCGGGGTGGGCGGCAAAGAAGTCGCCTCGGACGATGCCAGTTTCAGCGTCAAGGATGCCGGCGAATGGAAGGATGAGATGACCGACCGGATGAAACCGCCGAATGCGGTCAACAAAGTGGTCGAGCGCCAGGGCAAACCCTTGCCGCCGGATGTTGCCGACAAACTGCGCGATTGGGAGAGCCGCCAGGAACAGATCATCCAGCGGCTCAAGGTGATCCGCAAGAAACTGGACAACCTCTATCTGCCCACGGAAGATCTCGATGCCTTGGCCAACCAGTTGAATGCGAATCTGGACCGGCTCAAGGAGAATCCCTCGGCCGATGTCTTCCGGCTCCAGCAACAGACGCTTGAACGGCTGGTCGGAACGTTGATGGTGTTCAATCGGGCGGCGGCCGAATTTGCGCCCAGTGTGCCACGCGACCAGCGGTTGCGCGGATCCATTTTGGACGAAATGTCCGCGCCCTCCCTGCCCGGTTATGAAGAGGCGGTCAAGCGCTACTACGAGGAGTTGGTCCGATGAGCCTTTCGAATATGATTCTCGGCGGCTCGCCGGAGGCTCGCCCTCCAGTTCTGACGCGACTCCAGGGAAATTCATCGATCCGGCGGATGGAGGGCGAATGTCCCGTGAGCCGCAGGAAGGCCAGTCTCCGCGGTTCCCTGGTTGCCGGCGTGATGGTCCTGGCCTTATCGCTGGTGAGTGCGCGAGCGGAGTGGGCGTCGAATCGCCTGGTGGCGGTGCGGGAGTCCAATGCGGTGGCATTGGCGGTGCATTCCCTGCGACCCTGGCTGGCGGTGGGCCGGCAGGGGGTCCCTGACGGAGCCGTGCGGATTTTCCGGCTGGAGGCAAACGGACAACTGGCGACGAACGCCTGGGTGACCTTGTCCGCGCCGACCGTGCCCGCCGGGGTGAAACCACAAACGGTGGTGGACCTGGCATTTCACCCGAGCGAAGCCCTGTTGTATGTCCGGTGGGACTGGTCGACGGAGAATTTGAAAGACCCGGCGACCCTGACGGCCTCCACCAACACGGGCTGTTTGGCGATTTACCAATTGACGGAAACCGGCTTGGGGCGGACGGACATTTTTGCCAAGGGGGCGATGTTTGCCACCGGTTTACTGCCTGGCCGGATGGCCATCGATCCCGGCGCCCGTCGTTTATATTTGTCCAATCTGGTGTTGGGTGTGGGAGCCGGCCGTGGATTGGGCGCATTGCCGTTATTGACCAACGGCTGGCCGCGCCTGAGCGATGGCGACTGGGTTCCCGTGACGGTCGATGTGGAAGTTTTGCGCGGACCTCCGAACGGCTGGGGATTCATGGCGTTTTCGAACGCGGTGATTTTTGGCACCCAGTCCGGCCCGGCGACCTGGGATGCCGGGAATCGACTGGCGCCCCTCGGGGTGCTGCCCCTTCGGGAGTTGGCGAATCAGATTTGGGTGGGCGGGTCTGCGGAGATACCGGCTGCTTACGGTTTGGAAGTCGATCGCAATCTGGCCAGCGGAGTTGCCCAGAGCGATGGTTTTTTGTCGGGCCGGCCGCAAACCCTGACGGTGGCGGGGGCGGCTTTTTGTGCGCCTCCGGCGGTGATTTCGCGGACGCCGATGTACGTGGCGGCGCCGAGTCCGGCGATGATCCATTTCCTGTCGATCGATGCGGCGGGGCGTTTTAACGGAGCGGTGGAGAACGTGCCGATGATCGGGGGTCGAATCAAGGATATGAAATATTCCACCCGGGTCGACCGTCTCTATGTATTGCAGGAGGCGATGCCATGAAAGAGACGATGACAGTTCCGAGTAGGTCGGGCATTCTTGCCCGACTCTGGGGAACGCGGGAGAGGGTCAGGCAAGAATGCCCGACCTACGGGCATGCAACCTCATGTATAATACTGCTTCTCGGCCTGACCGTGACCTTGAGTTCAGCCCGCACCGTGGTATTGGAGGGGCAGGAGATCGATCGGGTTGCCGGGATTGCGTCGGATGCGCCACGGATGGGGGGGGCGATGTCATGGCTTCGGGCGGGCATTTACACGACCGCGTTATTGGATCTGGTGCCGGGCCGCAGTTTTTTGTTTCGTTTCCCGATGGAACGGATTCCGGCCGGGGAGCGGATTACGCAGGCGGAACTCATTTTGCCGATCGAGTTGGTGGAGGGGACGGATCCCCGTTTATATGTCTGGCGGGTGGCGGTGGAGTGGGGGGTGGGCGCGTGTTACGATTACCGGAGGACCGTTCCCCAGAAAATCGCCTGGACGCGGCCGGGGGCCGGCGGGCGTTTCGCGGATCGGGCCGGCCGGCCGACCGTGGTGGCCCGACTGCTGGCACCGGGTCAAAAAGTGTTGAATGTCACCGAAGATGTTGAGTTGTGGCAGGCCGGGGCGGCGACCAATTGGGGATGGTTGCTGACCGTGGAGGACCCGGGAGTTCGAATCCAACTGGGTTCCCCCTTGGGCAACGGCGAACGGCAATGGAAATTACGGATTACCCATGAACCCGAATAACCGGCAACGTGAATGGAACAAAGGGGCTGCCGGCCGGCTGGCCCGATGGTGGGGTGGCCTGGCTTTGGGTCTTTGGGTGAGTTGTGGCAGTACCGGGGTTGAGGCGCGGGGATTACGAGTGGCTGGATTGGATACCAACCGACCGGCGGCGCCGGACTGGCTGGCGGGTTACCAAATCCGGTTTCCGGTTTTTGTGCCGGAGGCGGCGTCGACCACGGCGCCGAATTCGGTGATTGTCCGCCTGCCGACCGGCGGTTGGCTGTTGCCGGATGCGCGGGATGTGGCCGTGCAAGGTCGAGATGGCCGGTTGATTCCCTCGGCGGTGTTGAGCCATGATCCGCGGGGTTTCACTCTGGTCCAATTCAAACGGCGGGAACAGGACGAATGGTATTGGATTTACGGGGTGCATCCGAATCCCCCGCCGGCCATCGATCCCGGTTTATTGCAGCAGATCCGGACGGCCGATGCGGTTGCTCGCAAGGCCTTGGCCGACAAGATGGAAATGCAAAAACTGTCAGCTCAAGCCGCCGAAGCCCTGCGGGTGGTTCAGGATCGGATCGAGCAGGCGACGACGACGAGCAACGCCGCGGTAAAGGAGATTGCCGCTTGGGATCCCTTGTTGGTGGAACGGCAGGCCAAGGTCGACCAAGCCGTGGCGCTGGTTCCTCCTGCCGAAGCGGCTTGGGCGGCGGCTACGGCATCTGCGACTGCGGCGCGGACCGTCGCCCAAGAACGCCAGGCCAAGGTTAAGAAGCTGGAGGACGAGGCACGGACCGCCAGCAACACCTGGGGAACAGCGCGAGCGGCTTATCGGGTCGCATCGAATACTTGGGCCGAGGCCGAAGCGGCGGCGAAAAAGGCCCCGCCGGATAAAATGGCCGCCGCTCGGCAGGCGGTTCAAGCGGCCACCGAGGCTCGTCGGACGATTGAGACCCAAATTCAAACAGCGGGAAAAGATCTGATCCAGTGGACGGCCCAAGGGCGCGAGGCCGAAGCAGCGGCTTTACCGGCGCGGCTGGAGGCGACCCGCTTGGAAACCCTGATGGAAGCCGCCCGCCAGGATCGGGACCAGAAAGCCGCCAATCTTCAGAAAGCGCAGGCTTCGGTGGCCGAAGCGCGCGCCGCGCGCGATCGGGCGATGACCTTACGCGATTCCTCAGCCGCGACCCTGGCGGAGGCCGTGCCCCAGTTGCCGGGTTTAACGCAGGCGTTCGAAACCCGGCACACGACGGCCGAGCAGTCGGTCGCGGCCGCGCAGGCCGCGGTGGCCCAGCACACCCGGCTGGTGGCCGATGCCGATCCGCGAGTGTTACGCGAAGGTCTGACGGTTGAATTTCGCGATTGGGCGGGTGACGAATTAACCGATTGGGCGACCGTTTACGAGGGATTGAATCGCAGTGAGTCGGTCATCGGCAACGGTGTGACTCCGGCCATTATGCAAAACTTCAATCCCGCCCGCCGGGCGGTGCCCCGGAATTTCGCCGCCTCGTATCGCGGTCATTTACAAATCACCGAGCCTGGAATCTACCGGTTTCTGGTCAATGGGGACGATGCCGCATTTCTGTTCATCGATAATTACAAAGTCTATTCGCGGAAAGGGAGTCACGCTCCGTTGGTGGGCCGAATCCCGCTATATGGAGTGGGCGAGGAGATTGAACTGGAGGCGGGTCTGCATCCGATGGAAGTCCATCACGTGGTGGGAAATACCCCGGGGGCCGAAGGGCGGTGTGCCTTGCTCTGGCTGAAGCCCGGGGCGTCTGGTTGGGCCTTGGTGCCGCCGTCGGCCTTTACCCGGTCGTTGATCGGGACGCCGGCGGGAGTGGAGGCGCGGGATGGAAAACCGTTGGCGGCGATTGAATGGGGAATCGACGACACGTTGGTATCGGATGGGGTTTTTCTTTCGTTGGTGCGGTTCCAGGCGGTGGGAACCTATCCCGCCGGGGCGCGGTTAGGCTGGGAGTTCGGCGACGGATTGTCCGGGGCTGGCGAAACCCCGGCGCATGTCTATTTCCAGACGGGAGATCGGGAAGTGAGTCTGACCTCGCACCCGACCCTGCCCCCGTTCCGGCGGCGGATTCATATCTGGCCGGCGCCGATGCCGACCAGTCCTTTTTCCTTGGCGGCGGTGGTCGATGTTTTCCGGGGCTGGAACCCCGACCGGTTGTCCCGGGCACAACTCGATTCGATGTTCGACTTCGTGACGATGTGCGGACAGACCAATCGCTGGAACTTGCAGGAGCGGCTGTGCGACCGGCTCCTGACCCTGAAGGATTTGGATCCCCAATACCGGCTGGCGGTCCACGTTGCGCGAATGGATGCCCGGGCGGCGGGGGGGCGGGCGGCGGAGGCCTTGAATGGGTATCGTGCGGCCACCAACGAGGTGAATCGGTTGCGGATTCCGCGGATGCGGCTGATGATGGAGGGCGCCCGGGTTCAGCACGTTTATCTGCGCGATTTCGAGTCGGCGGGCCGGCTTTACGATGTGATTTTGGATGAAGGTCGCCGGATTCGGCATCCGCTGGTCCGGGAGGCCGCGACGGCGCGGGGTGATTTGTATTGGGAGGCCGGCGATTGGGCCCAGGCTTCGGCGTCTTACCGGGCGGCGGCCGACCTCGGAAGTGATGCTGTGGCGGATCTGGATCCGACCGGTAACGATCAGGATGCGACCCGGGGCGGGTTGTTGCGCGTGGCGGAACAGGCGTTGAAAAGCGGTGATGTGCGACAAAGCCTTCGCTTGTTGAAGCGGATCGAAAGCGCTTTTCCGGAGCAAAAACTGGAGGGTCTCTATCGGTTTTTGCGCGCCGAGACCGACCGCAAGCTGGGAGCTTATGAGGACGCGATACGCAATTACGAGACGGTCTTGAAATTGCCGGCCTGGTCCTCTTACCGGGCGGCGACGCTGGCCGGAATTGCCGATGCCCATGCCCGGGCCGAGGACTGGGATTTGGCGTTGGAGTGGATGAAAAGCCTGGAGACCGGTTTCCCGGAGTTTTATGCCCAGGGCGGCTTTGCCGCGACAGCCGCCCGTTGGACGGAACGGGGGGCGCCGATGACGAATCCGCCCCCGCTGAGCCTGATGGAATTCGATTTTGACCAGACCTTTCCCCGGGTGGGCGAAAACACCCCCGGCGACGTGATGCCTTTACTGGGACGGGAGAACCCGGGAGTGTTGTTGGTGGCGATCAACCAGGCCCGGACCCGCGGGCTTCAATTCACGCTCAACCTGCCGAAACTGACCGCCGGTGGCCGCATCTGGACTGAGTTCTGGTATGCCGGAGAGCGGACCCTGGTCCCACCGTTCAATGATTCGACGGTGACGATCGAAGTCAAGGGGGATCACGACGATCTGCTTCGAAGCCGGGAGGCACTCGATCAGACCTATGGCGATTGGCGAAAATATGCCCGCTGGTTTGCGGTGCCGCATTCGGATTCCGCCACGATTGTTTTAGGACTGAGCACTCTGACCGAAGGACTTTACCGATTTGACGATGTGCGGGTCCGGGCGGTCAGTGATGCCGAGGCGGAACAATTGCGCCAATTCATCGAAGGGACGGATCCGCAATGAGACATGGCTTGAGGCGGGTTAATTTTTTTCGTCGCGGATGCGTTACATCTTTGGGGAGGGACGGCGTGTCGCCGTCCGCGGTGCGCAACCTGAGCGCCCGCCCATGGGGCGGGGGCTCCGTTCGCTTTGGGCAAAATATCGGCTTGCTCATGGTGCTCGGGTTGATGGCGGGCAGTCTTTCGCAGGCCGCGGAATGGCGTAGTAATGGCAAGGGGGGAGGCTCCTGGATGGAAGGCCCTGCCTGGCAGGGCGGCCGGATTCCCGGCGAGCGGGATACGGTGCGGATCATCAGCGGCGACCGGCTAATGTATGACGGACTGACGCCGACAGGGCGGGCGACCTGTGCGGGGATTATGATGGAGACCAATACGGTTCTCGAATTCAAGGCGGATGGGGGGCGGTATGTATTGAGCCTGGCCGGGTCCATCCGATCTTCCGGCACCATCCGACTGGATGCGTCCAAAACGCCGAAGGGAATGATGGAATTGCATCTGGTGGGCGATCGGGAGGAAGATCGAAAGATCCAGATGTTGTCCAACAGTGTGTTTCTGGCCCACGGGGCAACCGGATTGCCCGAACGGCGGAATAACGTGTTGATTTGTACCGGGCCGCCCCGCCCCGGACAAATCCGGCGATCGGCGGTGATCATGGGGGAGGAATACGCGCGGGTGGACTTGATCAACGTCGGGTTGGCCTATCCTTCCGAACTGCATTCCAATGGGCGGGGCGGGGGGGCCTGGACGGACCCGATGAGCTGGCGCGAAAGAATTGTTCCCTTCAGTTCTGATACGGTGATCCTGACCGCCGGCGACACCATTGAATTCGACGGGGACGGGCGCACCGAGGCTTCGTGCCGGCGGTTGTTACTCGATCCGCAATCGACCTTAACCTTCCGGGACGATGGAGAGACGCACGTGCTGAGCATCAATGGGGGGGGGGAGTCCTACGGTCTGATCCGGATGGACGGCCACACTCAACCGCAGGGGATTCTTGAACTCCGGATGGTGAGTAGCGATCCCGATGACAACCAATTCCTGCTTCGGAATAAGTCCGCGCTGTTTCTGATGGGGCATGAGCGGCCGGTCGGCGGCCGGCCGAATGTGAGGATGACGGGGGGACGGCTGGATACGGGGCGTCCGAAAACCCAGCCGTTGACGGTGATGGCGGGCGCGGGGGTGCAGATCGATTGCCAGCGCGGGGAATTTTCGAACGTGGTGCTCCGGGCTGAAAAGCTGGACAACACCGGAGTTCGGATGGATGAGCGGATGCAATTGACCGGCAACCGGTTTGTGGGCGGCGCACGGGTGGAATTGGTTCAATGCGATACTCCATTGATTCAGAAAAATAGTTGGGTTGGAGGCGGTGAAGCGGATGCGGGTATCACGGCGCTCAAACTCGACGGTTGTAGTCTGGCGCAACTGCAATACAACACGTTTTCCGGAGCCTATGAACGGGCGGTCTGGTTGGTGCGCGATACGGATACCAGTGCGATGTTCAATGAGATCGCCGGAGCGGTTCAAGGTTTTGACTGGCAGGGGCAGAATGCGATGTTGAAATCGAATCGGATTCGCGTCACAGGGACCGGGGTGCTATTCGATAAAACCCCGGCGGTGATCGAGAGTTCCACGATCGAAGGTGAAATTCCCCTGGTCGCCCGTCAGGCACGCTTGCAGGTGACCGATTGTGGTTTGACGGCTATCGACACCAACGGGCCGTTGATCCGGTTGGAATCCTCGTCCGCAACGATCTTGAATGTGGCGGTGACGACCGGGCAGGTGCAGCGGACCGGGACTGCGCCGGGCCCGTTTTGGGTGGAGACGATGAATTATGCGGTGGTCCAGGTGCGGGGGACCGTTCCGGCCGGGGCCCGGGTGGTCATGCGGACGGCGAAAGCTTCGGGCGGGCCCCCGGCGGGGGCGGCCGATATGAATGTGCGCAACAGTCCCGTGCCGGTTTCGCCGGCCGGATGGACGCCCCTGCCCCGCAGTTTGCGGGCGTTGATCGTTCGCGCGTGGAGTGTGACGGGGGCCGGCGTGGTGAAGGAGGCGCCCTTTTACGACCTGGAAGTGACGACTTCGGATACGGCGGGTGTGGCCCGGGTGGTCAAGACCCAAGTGGTGGAGCCGAAGGCGGATTGGGTCCGGCTCGATCCCCAGGCCGCGCAGGCAACAGTGGAGGTGAGCCTGCCATGAGAGAAATGAGTAGAAAAAGGGGTCAGGGGTCAGGGTTCAGGGTTCGGGATTCTTTACGGGGATTGTTCGTTGCGCTGGTGGGAGCGGTTCTCCTGTTCGGCGGCGGAGGGGGCGTTGTTTTTGCCCAGAGAACGGTTACTTTCCCGCCGGCGGAAAGCAAGCCGCCGCCCCCGACCAAGGCCCCGCCCCGCACCCAATCCTCGGGGGAAGATACCGGCATTCTTCCGGATTTCGGACCCACGATGCGCAAGTCCCAGGAGCGCCAGCCTCCTCCGCCGACCTCGCTCACGGTGATGTACAAGGTCGAATATGGCGAGGCCCTGCAGTATGTTTATCCGGATGGGACCGTTCAGAAATTTCAGCAGTGGATGAGCTATCAGAACGACGGCTTCCAGTTGATGAAATCGGTTAATGAGCGTCTGCAGGACGGAAACAACTATCTGTATGCGACCAAACCCCTGGCCAGTTCGGGATTCGATCCGGTCGATATTCCCTTATTGTACATGACCGGCGATTATGATTTCCAGTTGCGGGAGAGCGAGGTTGCCAACCTGCGCCGCTTTTTGCTGGATGGGGGCACGATTTTGTTTAATGCGGCGCGTGGACGGGACGAATTCGCTTTGGCCGTGGTGCGCGAGATGAAGCGGGTTTTTCCACAGAAGAACATGATGAAGCTGTCGCCCGATCACCCGATTTTCAATAGCCGGTACCGGCTCAGTCAGGTGAACGTCATGATCAACGGCGTGCAGTTTTTGCAGCCGCCGGAGTTGTACTCGATGGACATCGGAACCCGGGCGGCGGCGATCCTGGCGCCTTCCGGATTCGGCTCGGCTTGGAGCGGTGATGCGTATCATCCCGGGGGGCGCCATGTGATCGGTGAATCGGCGGTGCGGTTGGGGGTCAACCTGGTGGCTTACGTGCTGGCGAGCACGGAATACGGGCGGTATCTGGCGCAGGAGTTTCCGGTGTATGAGGGAAGTTCCCGAGCGGGGGATGTCTTCCGGTTTGCCCTGGCGCGGTATGCGGGGAGTTGGGATGTGAATCCGGCCGTGCAGAATTCGATCCAACAGGCGCTCAAGGAAAACACCGGGATCGATGTCGATTATGCGCCGCATGCGATCAATCTGGACGATCCGGAACTGGCCAATTTCCCATTGGTGTTCATGACGGGCCATTATGACTTTACCCTGACGGCGCCGGAGATTGAGAATTTGCGCGCCTTCCTGAATAAAGGGGGAATGCTGGTGGGCCTGCCGGCCGCGGGATTCAAACCGTTTGAGACGGCGTTCCGGCGGGAACTGCGCCGGGTTCTCCCCGAAACCGATTTCATTCCCCTTCCCCCCTCCCATGCGCTTTTCAGTGGGGGCTGGAATGCGATCGACCAGGTGGCCTACACTCCGAGGGCTCTGCGGGATGATCCCAGTCTGACGACGCCGCAATTCGAAGCGCTTTTCGTTCAACAACGTCCGGCGGTGTTGGTGACCCCCTATGACGTATTGAGTGGTGCCAATCGCGAACCGAATGCCTACAGCAAGGGCCTGGTGGCAGACGATGCCCTCCGGGTGACCCTGAATCTCATCACCCATGCCTTGAGCCATTAGAGGGTGTCCAGCCCTTCAGAAAATACAAATTGTCGAACCTCGGGCACCCTTCGCAGCCGTTGAGTAGACGGCGGCAACCGCCACAATACTGACCCGAGAGGCCGCCCTAAGAAAAAGCGCCCGGTAAAACCCGAGTTAACGCGGGAATTGACGATTACGCTCCGGCATTTCTGTCCCGAGTTGGCCGAGTGGCTCGGTGAACTTCCAGATCCGCGCAACCCCTTTTATCTGGTTTATGAGGCCAAACTTCTGATCTTGATGGGACCGGCCTTTACAGCTTCCAGAAGCGGCAGTGTGCCCATTGCAGCGAGGCCCGCCACGCATCGGGAGCGGTCACCTATATCCGCTCCCGACCGAAGCCACCCCATCCCAAGCAATGGCTCACTCCTCGCGTGCGAGGGGTCGCTGTCCCACGCCCTTCTTCGGCCGGAGCCATTCTTTCGTACCCGATCGGGCCGTGCTCGTTCACGTTCCGGCCCCTTTTCCGTAGATCTGGCGCTGGGGCATTCGGGTTGACCCATCCCCGGGGGTTTGTTACCGTTCCGCCCATGAAATTGTTCTGTCAAACGGATCCCAACGACCGCGCCTTTGCGCGGCGGCACCCCCGATTTACATCCAAGGAGCTGCCGTGCGCCTGATCCGTTTCGAGCCCCTGGAGTTTACGTCGACTTCCGTCTTGGTACGCTGGAGCGAGGAACCCGTCAGCGGATTGTATCAGAGGCCGTATTTTACCCTCGATTTCGGACCCGCGCTGGACCCGCGCACCCTGCCGCAGAAGCTCTGGTGGACGATCGTGCTTCTGTGTCTCCATAGCCACTGGAACTTCCTGCGGCCTTGCCGGGTGGTGTTTCCCATCCACCTGCCGGAAGGCGAGCTCGAGTTCTGGCAAAGGATTCTTCAAGCCGAAAGATTCTCGCTCGAAGCCTATCGCGGAACCCGGGATCCTGCCCGGAGCATCGAGCTGGAGGCCCGGGGGCCGGATCCCGGCCCCGTCGAACTGCCGCCGGACACCGGCCGGTCGGCAACGGCATTCAGCGGAGGCAAAGAGAGCCTGCTTCAGGCCGGGATCCTCTGCCAGTTCACCTCCCGCCCGCTTCTGGTGAACACCCAAGCCGAAATGCCGCCCATGGTGGATCACTCGAGCCGGATCCGCGCGCACGTCATGCGGGAGATGGTCCGGCGGAGAAACGGCGAGGTGGTGGAGGTGAAGAGCGATCTCCGGGCGAATTGGAACAATCTCTTCTCGCACACGATGGGCTACCGGCAATCCGTCAACGAGATGTCGGACGCGTATCTCTACGTCGCCTCCCTGCTGGCCGTGTCGGCCTCGCGCGGCGCGCGGCGGTTGTGCCTCGGTTGTGAGTTTGAGGCCCAGCGCTGCGGCCTCACGCTTCCCGACGGATATGCCCCCTTCTTTTCCATGATGAGTGTTCCGGTCATCCAGTCCTTGTCGCGACTTCTTCGCCCGTGGGGGATGGAGTTGGGGTCCCTGCTGTGGCCCTTGAGCCAGTATCAGATCATGTCTTTGCTCTGGCGGCGCTACCCGGATATTGCCGATTTACAGTGTTCCTGCTGGAGCATTCAGGATCCGAACGTCGGTTACTGCAGCCTTTGCCTGAAGTGCTTGAAGATCGCCACGATCCTGATCTCCCTGGACGTCGATCCGGCGCGACTCGAGATGGATGTGACCGCGCTGTTCCTGAAAGGGGCCCGGTGGGGAACGGATGAACTGCCTACCGGCGGTGCCTTGACCCATGCCGCCCAGCGGATCTCGCCGCGTTCGGCGAGGCGTTTCTTTCCGGAGCAGAACTGGCGACAACGCCTCGGGTTTCAGAAGCCGCCCGCCTATCGGGCCCTCTTGGATCTCATCGCCCAGTCGCGCGGAAAAAATGAAGAGTGGGTCGGACAGTACCGGCCGGCCTATGCGAAGTATATTCCGCCCTCGCTGCGCCAGGATGCGGACCGGCTCTACCGGGAATGCTTCCCGGTCCTGGATCCCGCGGACTACTCGGAGGATATTGCGCGTGCGGATGCGCAGGTCGGTTACATCACGGAGACGTTATAGGGAGAATAACATGTTCAGCAGACAATTACCTCGTTGGTTGCAGATGGCTGCCGTCTTGGATCGCGCAACGCCGCCGTCTCCGGCCGTGGTCACCGGCCTTCTGGAGAAGGCGGCGCGCGGCCTCATTCTCGACGCGGAGGAGATGACCGCCTTGCTGGCGGGGACGCGCAACGATCGGAGCCGGCGGACGATCCTTGAGTTTGCCCGTCACTACCGCCGGCCACACGATCGCGAAATTCTCCTGCTGCCGCCGCTTTACTTTTCCAGCATTTGTGAGAATCGGTGCAAATACTGCAGTTTCTCGGCTGACGGATCCCGTCTCTCCCTGGAGGAGTTCGGGCGGGAGGTGGACGCGTTGATCGGCATGGGATACCGCAGCATTGAACTCGTCAGCAGTCAGGATCCGGCGATCTACCTGAAGCACGCCGGTTTCCATCCGCAACGGCAGCGGTTTCGCATCCATGAAGTCGCCAAGTACTTCGATCTGCTTCACAGTCGAATCGGGGCGCAGGGCGGCGGGATGATCACCAGCAACATTCCCCCCCTGGATGTAACCAGCATGAAGCGGTTGAGGAAGGCGGGACTCGATTGTTTCCTGATCTGGCTGGAAACGCTGCACCCGGATCAGTACCGGCGCCTGCACCATGCGGAGGGGCCCAAGGCCGACCATGCGTTTCGGCTCAACTCGTTTGAGCGCGCGTTCCAGGCGGGAATGCCGCATGTGGCGGGCGCCTTCCTGAAGGGCCTTTACGACTGGCGGCATGACGCGTTCCTGTTCTACCGTCTGGACGCTTACCTGAAGGAGAAGTATGGACACGGGTTTTCCATTATCGGAACGCCGCGGCTGAAGGGGGCGTTCATGAAATCGCGCCTGGTGAGGGATTTCCAGGTCTCGGACCCGGATTACGAGCTGAACCTGGCGTTGGACCGGGTTCTGTACGACGGCATTCTCTGGCAGCAGACGCGCGAGTCGGCGAACCGGAACCGGCGCTTTATGCAGCGCTACGGCGCCGGAGTGATCTTGACGCTAACGTCCTGCACGGCGCCGGGTGGCTACAGCGCTCCCCCGCGCGCGCGGGCGCAGTTTCCAGTGCATAAGCAGAACCTCGCGCAGGAGGTCCGGCGACTCGAGGATCTGGGGTTCAGGCTGCATTTCAACTGGAACAGCGACACGCTGACCCAATTCCAGCGTCCGACCACCTCATCGTAACCCGGGGCGCAACCGAACAGTGGCTGCCGGAAGCGTTAGCGGAGTACCCCGATATGGGCCAGGATTTCTTTCATGGAGAGGCGAGCCAGACCTTCTGCCGCCGGCTCTTTCTGCGGTGCATGGGGCTGACGGAACCCGTGCTGGAGCCTGACCGTTTGCCCCACTGGAAAGCCCATATGGATTTTCTCCGTGAACACGGCGTTCCCGGCGGTTCGCCGCTGGGCCAGTCGCTGACCCGGTTCTTTGGTGGTTTTTTCTACAGTCCGACGACCCCGGCGCTCGCGCGGAGCGTGGTCGATGCCGAACAGCAAGCAGCTGCGCAAGATGGCATCGCGCAATGCCTGGTGCCGGCGGTGGGGGCCACGGAGGATACCGCCGCCCTGGTCGAAGCCGGTTTCCGGCCCCTTCCTTTCACAGTGGCCTCGGTGTTTGAAATCGAAGCCGGCGTAGAGCCGGACCTGCGCCGGAGATTGGGCCCGCACCGGTTCCGGGAGGTGTTGCGCGCCGTCCGGCGCGCATCGGATCAGTATGATGGGTTCTATGCCGATGCCGCGGAGTTGGAGGCGAACGGTCCTCTGTTGGCCACCGCCATTCAACTCCACGCGCGAAATATCGAGCAGTATCAGTTGCCCTCCAACCTGTTTCATGCGGGCGTGTGGGCGGACCTTCTGACCGGTCCGTGGCGCCCTCACCTGCGGGTGGCGTTCCATGTGGACCGCCATTCGGGCGCCCCGGTTCAGGCCATGATCCTGCTGCTCAGCGAGGCGACGGGCGACCTTTACCTGCTGGCGCAGGGGATTGATCACAGCCGGGTCCCCCGCTCGCAGAATCTCTATACCGCGGCGGTCTACAAGCATCTGTGCTATGCGGAAGCGCGAGGCGTGCGACGGATTCATCTGGGTCGCGGCATGTATGACGTCAAGAGTCGACTGGGCGCGAATCGATTCACGCTCTTGAACCACTGGATCCTTTCCTCCTTGCCGGGTTGGCGCTCGGAAGTGGAACGGCTCGGACAACTGACCCTAAACGCCATGGACCTTAAGGCATTCCCCTGGCCGGTGGCCGGAGCGGGGAATGCGGGAGATCCTGCATGAGCGCTGTGGAACTGCTCGAACGCGGGTTTTGGGAAGGGCGCCACGGCGTCGATGCCCGGCGGCCGATCTATCCCGATCCCGAACGCATTTTCCTGGACTACGCCCTCCATCAGGTCTTTTGCCGCCATTTGCCCGGCGCACACGGCCAGCGGATGATGGAATTCGGTTGCGGATCGTCCATCTGGCTACCCTATTTCGCTCGCGAGTGGGGGCTTCGCCTCGCCGGGGTCGACTATTCGGAGCCGGGCCTTGAACGGAGCCGGGAGATCCTGCAACGGCATGACGTAAAAGCCGAACTGCTGGCCTGTGATCTGTTCGGGCCGCCGCCCGAGGGCCTGGAGCCTTGCGACCTGGCATTCTCCCTCGGGTTGGTTGAACACTTCGACCCACCGTGCCGGGTGCTGGAGCGCATGGCGGGCATGCTGGCGCCGGGAGGGCGTATGTTCACATGGGCGCCCAACACCTCCGGCCGGATTGCTCGGTCCACGGAGCGTTTGTGCCGCAACCTGCCCCGGTTTTATGTGCCGATGGATCTGAATGGCCTCGCGGATCAGCACCGGTTGGCGGGGTTGGAAGTGATCGAGAGCCGGTACCTGCAATTCCTCGACTTGACCCTGCTCTTTGCCACTTCGCTTTCGCCCCGGTCGCGCCGGGCGCTGGGCGCCCTGTGTCGACTGGCCAGCCGGGTCGCGCTGGCCGCTGAACGACGTCGTGCACAGCCTCGCCAGAGCGCCTCCTGGTGCGCGGGCATGATCGTCGTGGCGAGGAAACCCGCCGGTCCCGCAAAGGTTTGAACGATGGAGCGGCTTACCCGGGTCAAGGGCCATGCGCCGAGGGTGCTGCGATTCTGAGGAGCCAACCTAAAGCCGGAGGTTCATAGCCATACGAATAAACGCGCCTCACACGGCGCTACTACGAACGGGAGCCAGCCGGCGTTTGTAGTAGGCGCGTGAGAGCGCCATTCTCCGCCAGGACAGCGTGTTTCGTCAAGCTATACGATCTATACGATCGCCTATGTGTTGGATCTTTGGGAGGGATGGCCTGTTGCCGTCCGCGGCGCGCAACAGGCGCGCCCCCCCTAGGGAAAAGAGGGGTCGGAAAAAAAAGGGTCAGTCCTTCGAATAACGTAGGAAAAGAGGGGTCAGTCCTTCGAATAACGAATAAGCTTGAAAGCTGACGAATGGAGCCGTAAGGTGTGGCGTATGGCGAGACCACTCCGGGTTGAATATGCAGGGGCGATTTATCATGTGACCGTGCGCGGAAATGCCCGGCAGGACATCTTTCGTGACGATGGCGACCGCAGGCTACTCTGTGCCGGTTTTGCAAAGTGTGTTCCGAAATACGGGGTTCGGATTTACCTGTTCTGCTTGATGCGAAACCACCTTCATTTGATGGTGGAGACCCCCCGTGCAAATCTGGGGCGTTTCATGCAGTCGATTCTGACGGCCTACACGGTATGCTATAACTTCCGCCATCGGTGTCATGGACACCTGACTCAAGGACGGTATGGGGCGCGCCTGGTGTCCGGCGACGAATACCTGCTCAAATTAAGCCGGTATGTGCATCTGAATCCGGTGAAGATCAAAAAGATGGCATTAATCCCCTTACCCGAGCGAGTCGCCTATTTGCGGGAGTATGAGTGGAGCAGTTATCGCAGTTATATTGGGAAGGCCGGGCGTTTGGGCTGGGTGGACTATGAGCCGATGCTGAGGTTGATGGGAGGGAAGCCGAAGGAGAGGGCTGCGCACTACCAGGCATTCGTGGAGAGTGGTGTGGCATTGGATGATGAGAAATTCATGAAGGCCCTCAGTTTGTCCGCAAGAAGCATAGGGGATGATGCGTTTCGTGAGGAGGTGGACGAGCGCCATGGCGAATTACTGAGGGAGCGTAAGCATCCTGAGGATGTGGCGTTACGGAGAGTCGGAGGCACTGGAACGATTCCACCCGCGGACGTGTTGGCAGCCGTGGCGTTGGCTGCTGGTGTGAAAGAGGAAGGGCTCAAGGCCCGACGCCGAAACTGGGCATGGAAAGGTATCGCGGCGAAACTATTGGTGACCCATTCCGGATTGACGCAACGGGACTGTGCAACCTGGATAGGCCTGCGCGCCGGATCTGCGGTTGGGCGCCAGATGGAACAGGCTGAGCGCGAACTTGCCGTGAACAAGGACCTGGCCTACCAGGTGGCGCGTGTTACCGCCCGATTTTCGAAACAAAAGCTTATTCGTTATTCGAAGGACTGACCCCTCATATCCATATCCCAGGTGGCGCGTGTTACCACCCGATTTTCGAAACAAAAGCTTATTCGTTATTCGAAGGACTGACCCCTCATATCCTAGACCCCTCATATCCTCGCGTCCTCAGCGCCTCAATGGCTGTCATCCGGGCGGCACCCGGAACCAGCTTGGCGACAGAATTGACTTTCCGACGCCGGCTTTGCTACCGTTTTCCCCATGAATGCGTTCCTTCAGACCGGTTTCAGTGGGCGAGTGCCCGTGCCGTTTGAAAAGCGATTTCTGATCCATTCCGTGAGACGTCACCATGCCCGAAACACCGCTTCACCGTCCGCCCACCGCCGCCGAACTTGAGCGCGCCCGTCGCACCGTCGCCCCGCTGTCCGCGGCGGTTGCGGAGGCGCGACATGCGGCGGGCCCCGGCGCGCTGACCCTCGCCTGTTTCGCCGACCTTCACCTGCACGCGCCGCGCGAATATCCCGCGCTGAGCGTGTACGCCACGACGATTGACGCCACGACCAACACGATGCTGGCCTTCACTGAAATGAACGCGCTGGAGCAACGGCCGGACCTCGTGATTTTCGCCGGCGATATCGCCGACAGCGGTTGCCCCGGTGAAGCGCCGCATGATGAATACGTCGAGTTTCAACGACTGACCGACGCGATGCTACCCGCCGACCTGCTCTCGCTCCCGGTACTCGGAAACCACGACCATGCCGATGTGCCCATGACGCCCGACCTTCACGGCGCGCTGGCGCGGCACGGCCGGCGCGACTGGCCCCCCTCCGCCGGGCCGCTCGATTTTTACTTCGAAGCGCGCCGCGCGGGCTGGCGGTTTATCACGCTCGACTCCCGGCAAATCCAGCCTATGGGCACGCACCAGCTTCAATGGCTCGAACAGTGTTTCGCCGCGGACGCCACCACGCCCACCGCTGTGCTCGTCCATCGGCCGTGGGTGACCGTTGGAAACTGGGTCGACGATTTTCGACAACAGCATTGGAGCACCTTCGAACTCCTCGACCGTACGCCCTGCGTCAAGGCCGTCCTCTCAGGACACACCCACAAAGCCGCGGCTTGGAAGTACCGCCAGAAAACCCATGTCGTGTTCCCCTCCGTCGCCTATGGCATCGGCGAGCCCTGCGGCTGGGGCGTCGTGGTGCTCGGCGCCGATGCGGTGCACAGCGTGTTCATCAAGGAACTCACGGGCACCACGTATGATCATCCCTCCGATGCGTCCTCCGCCCGTCCCGGCTCGTTCCGCCGGCTCCCGGCGGAAAATTACATCCGCAGCCCGTTGTTCAATCCCTGCTTGATGCCGCAGTAAAAAACGCTTTTGCAAAGCCGCGGTCATTTCCGCGCCCGTTCACCTGATAAAGGGCCTCCACCTATTCAACCCTGAGGGGTCTCGCCATCGGCCTCGCCGAACGGCTCCATCCATCAGCCCCCCAGTTTATTCGCTATGCGAAGGAGTGCCCCCTCATTTTTCTTTTTTTTCTGGGCCACGGAATGAGGGTTGTCAAAATGGCCTTAATGTGTCACAATTATACCACACAACAGGGAGAACTGAAATTATGCCGCAAATCATACCTATCCGAGACTTGAAGAATACAGCGGAGATTTCAGAAAAATGCCGTTTGGCGGATGCCCCGATTTT
>CAZCDO010000032.1:0-27704 GCA_964497135.1 uncultured Verrucomicrobiota bacterium | reverse complement strand
ATCGTCACGGTTTCCAGCGGGACATCGGTCGGGAAAGGACCCTTGCCGCCGGTCTTGACATTGCGGATGCGATCCATGACATCCAACCCTTCAACGACTTTGCCGAAAACGCAATACCCGAATCCCTGCGGGGTGGGCGCCGTATGGTCCAAAAAGGAATTATCGACCACATTGATGAAGAACTGGCTGGTTCCGCTATTGACGTCACTGGTCCGCGCCATGGCCAAGGTGCCGCGAACGTTTTTCAAACCATTGGCCGCCTCATTCTTGACCGGTGCCCGGGTCGGTTTTTTGTTGAATTTTTCGTCGAACCCGCCGCCCTGGATCATGAAACCGGCAATGACCCGGTGAAAGATCGTACCGTCAAAATAGTGGTCATCGACATATTTCATGAAATTTTCAACCGTTAACGGCGCCTTTTCGGCATTCAGTTCGGCCTTGATATCACCCATACTGGTCTTGATCAGAATCATAATCACCTCATTCTTTGACTGTGCCGGTTCCGGCGGCAGGGCCGGCCCGGCGGTATTTGTTGTCGCTTCTTCGGCCTGCACTCGCAGGAGTCCCATCAGTCCCAAGAGCAAAAGAATTCGTCCCGTTGTTTTACCGATCTGCATGACCTGTCTCCTTACAATTTTTCTCGTTGTAGCAGCACTCTTTGAACGCCTGCTTCCATCCGTCCACCCTTCCGCTCATAGAGCGGGGCTACACCCATTCGAGTCGCGCACCCCAACATCCATCTGACGTCAAAACACCTTCGCGGCTTCGCGCAGTTGGGGCAACAGGTCTTCCAGATGCTTTTTCGCCGCATCCGGACCCTCCGCCAACGTGGGTTCGACTGCGAACGACTTGATGTCGGTGAATCCGATGAAGCCCAAAATCTGTTCCATATACCGCTTCTGCAGATCATACGCCTCGCCCGGTGTTCCCGCCGGATAGGCGCCGCCCCGGGCATAGATCCCCACCACCGGCTTGCCGGTCACCAGCCCCGAATACCCGGTTTTGGGATCGAAGGAAAAGGTGTAGCCCGGCTGGAGAATCACGTCGAGATAGTGCTTGAGCCGGTAGGGAATGCCAAAGTTCCACATCGGCACGGCGAACAGATATTTATCGGCCGCCTTGAACTCCTCAATCACCGCCTCCACTTCCTTCCAGGCGGCGACTTCCTGGGGATTGTGTTTTTGCCCATGCAGGATGGAATACTTGGCCTGCAGGGCGAAACCATCAAAATTCGGCAGGTTTTCATTAAAAACATTCAGGGTTTTGATCTGATCGGCCGGATGGGCCAACCGGTAGGATTCAACAAAAGCATCGGCCGCCTGAGTGGAATAGGAACGCTGCCCACGCGGTGACGCCAGAATATACAATAACGTGCTCATTGGTCTTCCTCCTTGATGGAACCGGTCCCATCGGGTTGCCGGTTACTATATCACAAAATGCCGGACCGTAAAGGGGCGGTTCAGGAGGAATAACGCCAGGCCTCGTCATACATCGCCAGGATGTTCGACACCGGGGTGTTCACCTGCAGATTGTGACAGGGCGCCAGAATATAACCCGTCCCATCGCTCGCCAAGGTGTCGAGACAATGCCGGACCTCCGCCCGGACCTCTTCGGGAGTCCCGAATGGCAAGATTCGCTGGTTCTCGATGCCCCCATGAAAACATACCCGCCGGCCGAATTCCGCCTTCAGTTCGGCACAGTCCATTCCCGGACAGGTCCACTGTACCGGATTCAAAATATCGATGCCCATCTCCATCAGGAGCGGCAGGAATTCGCGGCAACTGCCGTCGTCATGATGAAACACCTTGATCCCGAATTCATGACACAGCTTGATGAATCGGTGGTGATGCGGCGCGTAGAATTCCCGGTAGGTCTCCATCCCGATCATCGGCCCGGTCTGACTGCCGAGATCGTCCGTCACCTGGGCCACATCGATGAACCCGTCCGCCGCCTCGAAAATCCGGCGGTGATGCTCATAAAAACAATCCGACAACCGACCCAGTAAATGATGCGTGAATTCCGGCTCGGTCAACGGATCGATCAGGGACTGCTCCAGACCCCGGAGTAAATTGTGATAATAGAAGGGCGCCATGTAGCCGCACATCACGGCCTGAGTTTTAGCCGCCGCCTCGGCTTCCGCGCGCAGGCTGGAGTAATCAAACCAGTCAACTTGCGGCCAGGCATAAGCCTCCAGATCGTCAATCGTTTGAGCTGCGGCCAGGGGATAAAACGACTGTTCATCATAGGCCCCTCCCTCGTGCGGGATCCGCCGGGTCCTCATTCCCCAGAAATTCACCCCTTCGTCCGGCGCCATCGCCGGCAGGGCAGGCCCGATATATTTCGCCCCTACCCCGCCAAATCCGTCGATGTGCAGTTCCGCCCTTAAATCGGCGGTTTCCCCAAAATGCGCGCGCAGTTTCGCCGCCGTTTCGCCGGTCATCCAGATGTCGGTCGGAATGCGGTCCACCGGTTTCCGCTCGATCGCCGCCAACATCCGTTCGCGTGAATTCATCGTCATCACCCCGCCGCCCGAACCGCATACTCGCGAAATAAGCGGACATAAATTTCGTAATCCTTCAACGACACACCCGGCGGCGTCTGATGATCGCAACTGATCAGGAATCCGCCCTGCCGGGCGGTCGGCAACAGCCGTTCGAATTCTCCGCGAATCGCCGCCTCGCCCTTGTTCATGACCATTTTATCGTAATGCCCGATAAACCGCATCCGGGGATGGTCCCGGCGGAGTCGGGCGATATCCACCCCCGCCTGTCGTTCCAACGGCAGAATCCCCTGCAAGCCCGCTCGCTCGAACCAATAGGCCGGCACGGAGATGTCGCCGTCCGAATCGATGATCGAGATCGTCCCGCGCTCGTGGATGCGCGGCAACAGTTGATGATAATAGGGCAACATGAATTCATCGAACAAGGCCTCGGACAGCATGGGACCGTTGTTATAGCTCATATCCTCGGCAAAGGTCATGAAGTCGGGCACGCAAAGGCTCATGATTTCATCGACCACCCGAATGGACCATTCGGTCAGATCCCGGTTGATTCGATGCATCAGGGCGGGCTGGTCATAAAACGCATAGAGGTGCGGTTCGATGCCGAGCAGGGTCCGGGCATACCAGAAAAAACCCTCCAAGGTGAACCATAAAACCACATCGCCCCGCTTCTGTTCTTCAGCCCAGGCCTGCCACCGGGCCCGATCCACACACGGCCAGGGGAATAAAAAGGGTTTGATTCGCTCGTAGTCCTTTTCATCGACGATGAGTCCCGCGCCATGATGCGCCGGGACCGGACAATTCGGCCCCTTGGCACGAATCCAATCCTGATAATAGACATCCAAACCCCACCAGCGACGGATCGCCGATCCGTCATCCCGGAGATTTGCCGGCAGACCTTCACTGACCCAGCGGTCGATCGTCGCCGACCACCAGCCGGCCCACTCGACCAGGGGCAACCGGTCGAAGGGCTGAAAATTGATCACCGCCTGAAACCGTTCCCGGGTCGTCATCGCGCTCAAAGGCATTATGTGCTCCTGTTGGGTGTCGCCGACTCCACGATGGTTTCGAGCGAGAGGTTTTCGCCTTTGATCATCGAGAAAAACCGCAGGTTGAGCCCCCAGCCCCGGCCCATTCGCCCGTCGAAGGCCACCCGGATTTCATTCCGCCCAACCCGTAATTCAACCGGATGCCCGAATTGGTCGGGCATGCACGGATTGGTCGCCGTCAGATTCACCGCCGTTTCCCGGCCGTTCACCCAGATCCGATAGGGGCTATCCGCGCCCATGGATATTTTATAGGTGCCCGCCACCGCTACCTCCACCGCCGTCCGCAGATAAAACAGACCCGCTTGCGGGGCATTCACATCCTGCGGCATCACCAGCGTCGTCGCCACCGAATGCGGCGCCCGCCAGGTTAACCCGTCCTCGGGCAAAGCGGCGTTCGCCACCGCCCGATCCGCCAAGGGTCCGGAAATCTCCCACTTGACCAAAAAAGCCGACCCGGTCTGCCCGGCCGCCGGAATGGGTCCAAACATGGGCAAACCCATCCCCCGTTCATCGGTGATCGTGCAGGTGGGATCCAACCCGTAGCCATAGGCGAAGCCAAACGCCAGACTGGGCGACTGGTTCGCCTCCAACGTCACCTTATCGCCCTCGACTTGGGTCTTATAAACCATTCCCATCGGTTTTCCGGTGGAATCCAGAATGGCAAATCCCCTGGGCAAGCCGGAACTCCGCAGACCTCCCACCACATTCTTAAAACGCACTTCGAACCATTGAGCGCGGGGATCTTTCGGGCTTGTCCGGGCGCGAACCCGAATCGTGCCCAATCGGATACTCCCGGCTTCCTTTCGATTCCCCAACGCCAGGCGATCCGCCAGGCGGGCCATCCGTCCGCCTAAAATCCGCAATCCGTCGGAACTGATATGGATCCCATCGTCCAATTCGAGATCGATCGCCGGCACCACTTCCAGATTCTTGATTTGATCGACCAGGCCTCGCTGTTGATCCTGGATCGCATTCCAACAGGCGCAGGACCAGCCTTCGCTGATCACCCGTCCGATTTGAACGGTGATCCAGGGCAGGTTGGGCTGTCCAAAATCGGCGCGGGTGGCCGCCACCAACTGTTTCATTTTGGGGGTATAAACCCGCACCGCCTCGGCATTCGCATCCGATTCGCCCTGGTACCACAGAATTCCCCGCACCGGTTGCCCTAGTTTTTTGAACCGGCGCAGCAGAGCCCCATAGAGGGATTTGCCCCCCTGGTCTTTCAAATCCGGGGACCACTGCGCCATCGAGGTGCCTCCGTGCGCACAGGCCACCAAGCCCTGCGGAACTCCCGTCCGCCGAACCATCTCGTTCCCGAAAAAGACGCCCAATCCCACGCCCTTCACCGCTTTCCGGCGGAGGTGTTCCGCCTGAGCCGGCGACAGGGGCTGCCCGTTATTGTGCACCGCATCGACCGCCTCCTCCAGCAGATGCAGAGGATCCAAGGCCAGCCCCCATTCGTCGCGCATGAAAAAACAGCGGACCTGCGGATGGGGCTTCGGAGCCCGGTTCATATTTCCAATCCCCTGCATATTGCTCTGTCCGGCCATGAACCAGACATCCCCGACATAAATCTCACGAACCGCCTCTTTTTCAACCGGCCGCGCACTCCCGACGGCTCGTAACTCCACCGTGTAGGGACCGCCCGCGGGAATCCGGTCCAACAGGGCCTGAAAACGACCGCTTGCGGCCATTCCAACCGGGCGCCAATTCCAACCCTTCAAGGGTTTCGCCCCTTTCAAAATCCGGGCCTCAACCGTACCGCCCCCCCCCAAGGCGCCGGAAATTCGCGCCGCCCCCATGTTTTTCGCGTTCCGTTGCAAAACCTGACCGCTGAGCAATCCGCTTTCAATATTCATCGGGTATTCCTTGGTCAAAGTAGTTATCAGCCATCCATGAATATCAAAATGAGGCTTTGATGCAATCCGATAATTGGCGGCCCGGCGAATTTCCGGGGTCACCTGCTTTCAGCCCAATTCCAATCTTGCCTTTCCAGGCCACCCCCGGTATTTTGAACGAATTAATCAACTGGAGAAACCCGGCCATGAAAATCAAGCCCCATTCCAAACTACTCATGATTGGAGATTCGGTCACCGATTGCGGTCGCGCCCGGCCGGTTGGCGAGGGTCTTTTTGGCGCCGTTGGCACGGGATATGTCGCGCTCGTCGATGGTCTCCTCTCGTCCACCTATCCAGCCCATGCCATCCGCGTGGTCAACATGGGATCCAGCGGCGATCAGGTGCGGAATCTGCTCGCGCGGTGGCAGACCGAGGTCATCGACCAGAAGCCCGACTGGGTTTCGATCATGATCGGCATCAATGATATCTGGCGGCAATTCGATATCCCCCGCCAAACGGAATGCCATGTCCTGCCCGCCGAATATGAAGCCGGCCTGGATAAACTGGTCCGGATCACCCAACCCAAAGTCACGGGGCTGGTGTTGATGACCCCCTATTTCATCGAGTCCAATCCGGCGGATGCGATGCGGGCCCGGATGGATGAGTATGGGGCGATCGTTAAAAAAATTGCCCGCCGGCGCAAGGTTCTGTTCGTCGACACCCAGGCGGCCTTCAATCGCGTGCTCCAGCAGATGCATTCAGCGGCGATCGCCTGGGATCGCGTACATCCGAACCACATCGGGCACCAGGTCCTGGCGCGCGCATTTCTCGAGGCCATCGACTTCGATTGGACGATTTAACCTATAAAGCGCGGTTGAGGTCACTACGAAACCGGTCGAGTAGTTGATCTGCATTTTCCAGGTTTACTCCGGCCGGCAATGGCGGCTGGGAACGGCCGCACTCCCCGGGAAAATAAAAAGCCGGCCAGGGCCTTTCCCCTGCCGGCTTTTATTTTGAATAACCCAATGGCTTATGGCGCGGCTCCCCGCGCGAAACCCATCAACCCGCCGCGCGCTTGCCGAGTTGCTTGTCGAGCATATACAGGCCGCCCGTGGAACCGCCGATCATCTTGAGCTGGGCCAGAATCTCCACGACGTTGGCTTCCTCTTCCACCTGCTCATTGACGAACCACTGGATCAAACCCAGGCTCGCAAAATCCTTTTCAGCGTCCGCCATCACCATCAATTCATGGATGCACTTGGTCACCAGCTTTTCGTGTTTGAGCGTTTGCTCGAACATCGCCTGCATCGAACTGAAATCGGCCGGAGGTTTCGCGATCGCTTCCAATTCGACTTTCGCGCCCTGTTCGTGCAGATAGGCATAGAATTTCATCGCGTGGCCGTTTTCTTCCGACGCCTGGATCTTGAACCAGGCCGCGGTCCCCTTCAGCACCATCGCCTCGGCCGTATTGGACATGGCCAAATACAGGTACGAGGAATAGAGTTCGCGGTTGATTTGCGCATTGATGGCTTTCTCGAGCTTCTTACTGATCATGGTCGGGTCCCTTTCTTTTCGTTGTTGAACATCCGCAAATCAGGCCTTCCACAGCCCGTGCAGGTTGCAATATTCGCGAGCCACCACGGCCGTGTCGGGTTTGATCCCCGCAAAAAAGGCCGTGGGCGCCGCCCCGGGCTTCAGGGCTTGCCGCAACACCTGCGATCCCACCTGCAATTCGATCCATTGAATCCAGTGCTTCTCTTCCATCGGATGCGGAATACTGCCCACCGTCACCTGGACCCCCGCCGCGGTCTTCTCGATCACCGGCACATGTTTTTCCTTGGAGGCATCGACTCCGTTTTCGGTGAATAACCGCATCGGCTGGGTGCAACAGACCAGCTCGCCCGCCCCCCCCTGCAACACTTCAACCAGGGACCCGCACGCTTCGCACTTGTAGATTTCCAACGCTGTCGTCATAAGAACTCCTTGAATAGTTACCCGCTCAGGCTTGAACCGAAAATTGATCCTTCCCCGCCCCGCAATCCGGACACACCCAATCGGACGGCACCGCCTCGAAAAGCGTACCGGGCTGAACCCCCGAGTCGGGATCGCCCTTGGCTGGATCATATATATATCCACACAGGTCACAGACATATTTTTTCATCGCTTCGCTCCTTAACGCCATCCCAACACATAGCCCGCCCGTAATGTGATTGCCACTTTAGCAAACCCACCGCGGATCTTCAACCTCCTTTTTAGGCCCCGTAAATATTATTTGGCCGTCCGTCCATCTTGTGTTATAGTATGCGAACTAATTGCCTGATCGGTCGGGTGACCGGCGGCGTAAAAATAGAAACTGCTGAAAGAAAATTCGCCGGTGTTTCATCAGAAATCGGAGCGAGTAGAAAGGTTAGGCTATGCCCTCTTTGAATAAGATTTTCCTCATTGGCAACCTGATTCGGGACCCTGAAATGAGCTATGGCGCGCAGGGTGTCCCCAAATCGGAAATGCGCCTGGCCATCAACGAAAGCTTTCGCGACGGCAAAACCGGCAAAAGCGAAAAACGCATTCTCTACGTCGATATCATCGCCTGGGACAAGCCCGCCGCCTTTTGCGGCGAACACCTGCACCGGGGCGCCTCCATCCTGATCGAGGGCCGCCTGCAGTTCGAGGAGCGCGATAACCGCGATGGCACCAAATGGACCAAAATGAGCGTCCGGGCCGACCGGATCACCAATCTGGTCCCCGATCGGCGGTCCTTCCCGCACGAAGGCGGCGGCGGGAGCGGCCCGGGCCGGCCGAGCGGTCCGAGCAACGAACCTCGCGAACCCCGCGAACCCCGCGAATCCCGTGGACGTCCCAATGAATCCCGCGGGCATGGCGTCGATTCCTCCCGCCCCTACGGCAACGATCCCCGGGTTTATGGCAATTCCCGATATGATGCCAGCATGCCCTTGCCCCGCCGGTCCTATCAGCCGCCGAACTTGACCGCCACCCCCACCGACCCTAAAATCATCGACGACGATTCCCAACCCCAGTTCGACGACGACCAACAGCCCAACTATTGATTATGATACCGCGTTATACCGGCCCGGAAATGGGCGCCATCTGGACAGACGAAAACAAATTCCAAACCTGGCTCGATATCGAAATCTATGCCTGTGAAGCGATGCACAAGCAGGGCCGGATCCCGGCCCGCGATCTGGCCGTCATCCGCGCCAAATCCCGCTTCGATGTCAACCGCATTAATGAAATCGAGGCCCAGGTCAACCATGATGTCATCGCCTTTCTCACCAATGTGGCCGAATATGTCGGGCCCGCCGCCCGCCACATGCACCGCGGCCTGACCAGTTCGGACATTCTGGACACCTCCCTCTCCGTTCTCATGGTCCAGGCCATCGACCGACTCATTGCCGATGTCAAGGCCGTCCGCAAAGCCGCCGCCGCCAAGGCACGCCGGTATAAATTCACCCCCATGATGGGCCGTTCCCATGGCGTCCACGCCGAACCCATCACCTTTGGCCTTAAAATGGCCCTGATGTACGATGAATTCGGCCGCGGCCTCCGTCGGCTGGAATCGGCCCGCGAAACCATTCGCGTCGGTCAGCTCTCCGGGGCGGTGGGAACCCATGCCCATCTCGACCCGTTTGTCGAAAAATACGTCTGTGCCAAACTCAAGCTCAAGCCCGCCGCCATTTCCACCCAGATTCTCCAGCGTGACCGGCATGCCGAGTATATGGCGGCTTTGGCCCTCGTCGGCGCCTCCGTCGAGCGCTGGGCACAGGAATTCCGGCACCTCCAGCGAACCGAGGTCCATGAGGTCGAGGAGTTCTTCGGCAAAAAGCAAAAAGGCTCCTCCGCCATGCCCCACAAGAAAAACCCCATCACCGGCGAAAAACTCTGCGGACTCGCCCGCCTCCTCCGCGGCAATCTCGTCGCCGCGGTCGAAAATGTCGCCCTCTGGCATGAGCGCGATATCTCCCATTCCTCCGTCGAACGCATCATTATTCCCGACAGCACCATTGCCCTCGATCACATGCTGACGCAACTCGCCCGTTTGGTCGAAAATCTCCGCGTCTTCCCCGACCGGATGGCCGCCAATCTCCGGATGACTCATGGCCTCGTCCACTCCCAACAGGTCCTCCTCCTGCTCACCGACCGGGGTTTCGACCGCGATACCGCCTACCGCCTCGTCCAGCAACATGCCCTGGCCAGTTGGGAGACCGGGCGCGATTTCAAGGAACTCATCGCCGCCGACCCGGTCATTCGCTCCCGAATCCAACCCGCGGACCTCGACCAGGTCTTCGACCTCAACATCCATTTCCGCGACGTCAACCGGACCTTTAAGGCTGTGGGGTTGTAAGCTTCTTCCAACTCAGGAGTATCGCCGTGCCCGCAAAATCCAAACCCTCCGCCTACGCCACCGCCGGCGTCGATATCGACGAGAAAATGTCCGCCCTCAAAGCCATCAAGGCCATGGTCAAGTCAACCCGGACTCCGGGCGTGCTCAGCGATATCGGACTTTTCGGGGGACTCTTCAAATCCCCCGGCCGGGATCAGGTCCTGGTCGCCAGCACGGATGGGGTCGGCACCAAAATCAAGGTCGCCGTACTGGCCGGACGTCACGACACCGTCGGACAGGACATCGTCAACCATTGCGTTAACGATATCCTGGTGCAAGGCGCCCAGCCTCTCTTTTTCATGGATTATGTCGGCACTTCGCGGATCGAAGGCCGCCAGATGAAAGCCATCGTCGCCGGGATTTGCAAGGCGTGCCGCGAAAATGACTGCGCCCTTCTCGGCGGCGAAACCGCTGAAATGCCCGGCGTCTATCCTCCGGGCGAATATGATCTGGTCGGCACCATCGTCGGCACCGTCGCCCGCCGCGCCATGATCACCGGCCGCTCCGTCCGGGCCG
Source organism: uncultured Verrucomicrobiota bacterium (assembly GCA_964497135.1). Taxonomy (GTDB): domain Bacteria; phylum Verrucomicrobiota; class Kiritimatiellia; order CAIKKV01; family CAIJXV01; genus CAIJXV01. The sequence continues at coordinate 17,402 of CAZCDO010000032.1, read as the reverse complement.
GTCAACTCCTGATCGGCCTCCCCTCCTCCGGCCTCCACACCAACGGCTACTCCCTGGCCCGCAAGGTGATTTTCGAGACCGCCGGCCTCGGCTTGAAAGACCTTCTGCCCGGCACCCGCAAAACCGTCGGGGAACTCCTGCTGGCCGTTCACCGCAGTTACCTCAAGCCGGTCCTGGCCGCCCTCAAAATCGCCCCCCTCCATGCGCTGGCCCATATTACCGGCGGCGGCTTCCAGGACAATATTCCCCGGGTTCTGCCCCCCGGGCTCTCCGCCCGCATCGATCGCCGGGCCTGGACCCCGCCGCCCCTGTTCTCTTTCATCCAAACCGCCGGCCGGGTCGATCGCGATGAAATGTACCGGGTCTTCAACATGGGCATCGGCATGGTGTTGATCGTCTCCGCCCCGGATGCCCCTCGAATGTTGGCGGCCTTGTCCAAAGCCCGCGTCCCGGGCCGGGTGATCGGCGACATCGTCCGCGGCAGTCCCCCGGTCCAGTTCGCCAATTGACCATGAAAGCCCCGCTCCCCGTCGTCCTATGGCTCCTCCTCGCGGGTTCCTGCCTCGTTTCCCTCCCCACGCGCGCGGCCTACATCTCCATCCGTTCGGATACCCGCGCGGAAGTCGTCTCGAATCGTCTCATCGCGGGGCTGGCCCTGGTCAATGAGGGCGATGAATCCGCCCGGTCCGTCAGCATCTCCGCCGGGTTTCAGGACCGGCTCATTTCCGGTCCGATCCGCGCCACCCTTCCCCCCCGTGAACCCATGGAGGTGCAACTCGATCTCGGCCCCCTTCCCACTGAACCCGGCCGGTATCCGATCGTGTTCAAAATCCATTATGCCGATGCCAATCTTTACCCCTTCTCCGCCCTCGCCTTCCATTCCTGGGCTTTTCCCGAATCTGAACTCCATCCCCCGGCCCTTCTGGCTCTGGCGCAACCCCTGTCCCTCTCCGGCAAAGGCTCTTTAAAACTCAAAATCAAATCGTTGGTCGATTCCCCCCTCGATGTCAATCTGCGCCTCCACCTGCCCGATGAGTTATCCTGCGATACGCCGGAACTGAATCTCTTGCTGGCACCCGGCCGGGATCGGACCGTCGAATTCCCCCTGGTCAATTTTTCCGGCCGACCGGGCAGTCGGTACACGATCCTGGTCGTCCTGGGCTATCGCCAGGCGGGCCGGTATGAAGGAATTCCCGCCCTCGGAACGGTCGAAATCCGGGCCGCACGCCCCCTCCTGATTCATCGGCCGCTGGCCTGGCTGGGAGTCGTTCTCCTCCTGATTTCAGCCGGCGTGCTGGCCCAATGGGTCCGAACCCCCAAACCCTGAACAACGGAATGCCATGTCCTTGCGGTTGGCAGAGATCCTGACCCGACGCCGTGCGGGACTCACCTCCGGGGTTCTGCTCCTCGCGCTGACCCTCCATCTCGCCTCTTTTTTTCCCTGGCGTGAACTCTTTTCCGACACCCTGACCGTGGGGGGCGATACCCCCGCCCACGGCTATCTCGTTTCCCAATTGACCACCGCGCTGGCCGCTTCGGGCCACATCGTTTCCTGGGCGCCGGGCTGGTGGTGCGGATTCCCCTTGTTTCAGTTTTATTTTCCCTTTCCCTACCTGCTCATCGCCGGATGGGGCACGCTGATCCCCCCCAACATCGCCTTCAAGTTGGTCACCGTCTCCGGCATCCTGCTCTTTCCCCTCTGCGCCTGGGGTCTGGGCCGGCTCCTCCGCCTGCGAAGGCCCATCCCCGACCTGCTCGCCATCCTCTCCCTCCCCTTTCTCTTCGTCCATACCCATGTGATGTGGGGCGCCAATATCTACAGCATGCTGGCCGGAATGATCGCCAACAGCCTCAGTTTCCCCCTCATGCTGCTCGCCATCGGTTCGGCCTATCGCGACGCCGAGGACGGCCGCTTCCGTCTCCGCACCCCGGTCCTCTTCGCCCTCCTCATCGGCTCCCATTTTTTTACGGTGGTCATCGCCGCCTTGACCCTTGCGGTCTTGCCCTTTCTATGGCCCCGCCGCTTTTGGAAAACCGCCGGCCTCCTCGCCGCCGAAGGCGGCTTGGCCGCGCTCCTGATGGCCTGGTGGCTGGTCCCCTTGATCCTCAAGTCGGGGTTTAGCGCCGAGTTCGGCGAAAACTGGAAAGTCGACCTCGGGGCCACCTTCCCCGCCTATAAATATTGGATGAGTCCGCTGATTCTAACCGGATTCTGGATGGCTTGCCGTCGGCGCGAACGCCCGTTTTTTCTTTTCGCCTGGATGTTTCTGCTGGCCTGGGCCCTCTTCCTGTGGGGGTTCCGGCTCTCCCCCGTTTTTGTGAATGTCCGCCTCTGGCCGTTTCTGTTTTTTGCGGGCCTGGCCCTGGCCGCCTTGAGCGCCGGCTTCTGGATGACCCGCCTGCGCGCCCCGGAATTCTTTCTGGCCGCCTTCGCCCTCGCCGCCATGCTCTATGTGGAACAGGCCCCGCTCTCCCTGCCCGAATGGGCCGGGGCGCTCCGGGACCGGATCACCGAAACCCGCTGGGGCGTTAAATACCTGCCTGCCCAACCCGCCCAACCCCCGCCCTTCCCCCCCAATCAGGTCCGGGATTGGGCGCTCTGGAATTATTCCGGCCTTGAAAAAAAACCCTACTACTCGGTTTTCGAAAAACTCATTCTCCCCCTCCGCGGCACTCCCGGCCGCCTGACCTACGATCTCAATGAGGACAACAATGTGCTCGGGTCGGTTCGCATCTTTGAATCCGTTCCCCATCTCATCGGAAAGCCCATTCTCGAAGGCGGCATCGTCAATTCCGCCCTCGGTTCCTACTACTCCTATTATGTCCAGGGCGAAGTCTCCAAAAATTGCGCCGGTTTCCCCACCCTCGTCAAACCCACCACTTTTCAACCGACCAACGCCGCCCTGCACCTGGCCCTCTTCAACGTTAAACATTGCATCGCCCGCTGGGAGCCCTTACAACAGGCCCTGCGCCACTCTCCCGATTGGACCTTTATCGCGGACGAAAAAGGCTGGGAATTATTTGAACTCCAGACTCATTCGGGCAACCTGGTTTTCATTCCGGACTACTATCCCGCCGCCGTCCGATCCGACCGACGCAAGGAGCTCAGCCTGGAATGGCTCTATGCGATCGACGCCATCCGCCAACCCTTCGTGTTCACGGATCGCGACGATCCGATCCTCCCGCCCCAGGCCGCCCCCCCCCTTTCCGAAGCCCAATTCCGCCAATTTATAGCGAATCGCCGGGGTCAGCCCGGCGAGCTCTGGGACTGGCTCAAACTCGGCCCTTTTCCGTGCGATCCCGGCGTCACTCACCCCGGGGACCCGGCGGTTTTCAATCCCGTCTTGATCGATCCCGTGGAAGGCGACCGCACGGCCGGCAAGATCTGGACCTCCCATTTCGATGCTCCTCCTTCCGATCTGTATCCCGTCTTTCAAGGCGCCACTCAGGCCGTTGTTTATTTCCACGCTAATCTTTTCGTCCCCTCCGAATGCGCGGCTCGCCTCCATCTGGCCCAGGATGACGCCGTCCAGGTCTGGTTGAACGGAACCCCCCTCGCCCAGCTCGGACGTGCCGACCCCGCCCAACCTCTGCCGGTCGATATCCACCTCGTTCCGGGACGGAATCGGCTGCTCGTCCAAGTCTTCCAGGCCAGTGGCGGAGCCCTGTTCCAAGTTCGCGTCACCGATCCGACCGGCCAGCCCATCTCCAACCTCGTCGCTTCCGCCGCCAATCACCCGCCCCCGCTCCCCACTTCCATCGGACGCCCGGTCCATGCCGATTCTTCCGCCATCCGAAATGAAATCGTCGAGCCGGATCGGATCCGGTTTGAAACCCGGGCCATCGGCCTCCCCCATATCGTCAAAATCTCCTTCTTCCCCAATTGGCAGGTACGCGGTGCGCACCGGGTGTATTGGGTCACCCCGGACTTCCTGCTGGTCTATCCCGATCAAGCCCAAGTGGAAATCTATTATGGGGTCACCGGATCGGATCGCATCGGAAGTGCGCTGACGTGGATGGGCCTCATGGTTTTCCTGCTCCTCGCCCTGGCCCACATCCGCCGGAATCCCGGCCCGCTGGCCTTCCTGGTCGGTCGGCCCGCCTTTTTAAAATTCACGGATGCCCTCCTCGGGCTCCCCCTCTGCTGGATTCTGGGCTATGCCCATTATGGGTTTGTCCGGCGCCCCCCCGCGTCGACTCCCCTCCAGCCGCACACCTTGCGCCGAATTCTCATCCTGCGCCCCGGCGGCATGGGCGATATGATTCTGCTCCTACCGATCCTCCATCGACTCCGTCAAGCCCTTCCTGAAGCCCGCCTGACCCTGGTCTGCGAACGGCGCAACCTGGAAGTACTGCGGATTGCCGGGTGGGACTCCCCCGTCATCGCCTACGACACCGAGCCGTTCCGGCTTCTCCGAACGTTGGCCGGTCAACCCTTCGATGCCGTCCTGGACACCGAGCAATTTCACCATTTCTCCGCCATCCTGGCGTTGTTTAGCCGAGCCCCGGTGCGGATCGGCTTTAAAATCAATCCCGCCCGGAATCAACTCTACACCCACCTCGTGAATTATGCCCCCGATGGCTATGAAGGCGACCAGTTCGCCCGCCTCCTGGAACCGCTGAACCTGCCCGATACTCCTTACCCGAATTTGGCGGGCTTTCTCGTTCAAGCCGATTTGCCTCCGGTGGCTGAAGCCGCCCCGCCGGATTCCGCCGAGTTCATCGTCCTCGCCCCCGGCGGCAGTACCCCCTACAAGCAATGGGGTATCGGCCGTTTCGCGGAATTGATCCGGCGGCTTCAATCCATTCGTCCGGAAGTTCGCATCCTTCTGCTGGGGGGCGCGGGAGATCGGCGTGAATGTGAGGGTATCGCGCGGGATTGCGGGGCGCCGCCGACCACGGTCATTTCCCTGGCCGGCCGATTGTCGCTGGCGGAAACGGCCACCCGGATCCGCATGGCGCGCCTGTTCATCGGGGGCGATTCAGGATTGGGGCATCTGGCGGTCGCCTTGGACACCCCGACCGTTCTGCTATTCGGCCCGAGTGACCACCAAAAATGGGGCCATGCGGGGGTCCGTCATGCGACAATCCGCCACCCGGTAGCCTGTGCCCCCTGTTTTATTTTTGGATACCACCGCCCCTGCCGGACGATCGCCTGCATGCGGGGCATTACGGTCGACCAGGTCGCCGAAGCCGCCCGGAGATTGCTGAGCTAGGGTTATTGTCGTTTTGCCGGAAGAAAGGGAATTTCACGCAGAGCTCGCCAAGACGCGGAGGGAGAGGAAAGGCCGCGCGACGAGCGCTCCCGAAGCGGGATCGTGCGTCACGCGGCCGGTTCACCGGTGAAGAAGAAAGCCGAGTGTAATGGCAAGCGGTCGGCGCGAAACCCCGGCCCGTTGCGGGGCGGCTCTTCGCGGCGACCCTGACCTTGGCGGGCTCTGCGGCTTTGCGTGAGACGTCTCATTCCCACCTTTCGATGACTTTGAAACACTCACGAACCTCAATGCCCCACACTGATCTAGAATGAACTTGTTTTGTTACCGTCGGCCCGAACCCGCTTTTCCGACTCGATGGTCTTCCGGACATCCGCCGCATAAACGGATCCCTTGACCCAGACGAATTCGGCTTCCGCCTCGGGGAGCCGTCCCACCCGGGCATACATCTCGCAAAGCTGGGCGTGGTTGTAGGCGTCCCAGAAATGCCACTCGGTATAATTCGCCCAATTGGCGATGGCCGCGTCCCGATCCTCGGCCCACAAAAATTGCGACTTCAGCCAGCGCAAATAAGGCGAATAAGAATTCAAGGCCAGGCCCCGATCGCACCAAAACCGCGCGACCGCCTTCAGTTCCACGGCATTGGTGACCCCGGGTTCAAAGGAGCGATTATAGGCCGCTTCAGCCGCATACTCGCAGAGACGATAATTCAGCGGATCGAGGAGCAGTGACTGCTGGCCCAAGGTCAGCGCTTCTTCAACCGGGCGCGGAGGGTTTCCATGTTTGGCGATATAATACAACCATTGGCCCCGCGTAGCCCGGACACTGTAATATCCGCCACAGAGCGAGATCCCCATCAAGGCAATCCCGATCACCAGGTAATGGCCCCGTCTCATCCGCCGGTCCTCCGGGAAATGGCAAAGCCCTATTAGCAGGGCTAATAGGGCTTTGCCGGAATCATCTCAATTCGGATCAGGTTTGTCCAACCGGGGTCGGGGTGGGCGGACGTTTGGGCGGCACCGTGGTGGTGGTCGTCGAGGTCGTGGTCGAGGTCGTTGTAGTGGTAGTGGTAGTCGAGGTCGTCGTGGTCGTTGACGTGGTCGGGGTCGAGACCAGACCCATCGCCCCCATCTTGCTATCGAGTTGGGTGGCCAGATTCGTCGCCTGCTTGGAAGCGTTGATCGCCTTCTGAGTCAGCGCTTTCGCATCTTCAGGTTTGGCGCCGGCGACTTTATCGGCCGCTTCAATGGATTCCTTGGCGGAGGCCTTGATCTTGGCCACCAGGTCGGAAATGAGCTTCAAATCCGCTTCCTTCTTTTTCAGTTCCTTGTCGGCGGCATCGACCGCGGCCTGGGCTTTTTTAATCGCCGCCGGATCGGTTCCCGCCTTGGCCTTGGCCAGATTATCCTGTGCCGTTTTCAAAACAGCCTGGGCTTTGACCACCGCATCCTGCGCCGTTTTCAGGGCGGCGTCCGCCTTCTGATTGGCCACCACCGCATTGGCCCGGGCTGTTTCGAGAGGAGTTGCTGCAAAGGCGTTCACCGCCAAACCCAACACCGCCACACCTAACAGTACCGCCAACCATTGAGCCATCTTCATGCGTCATCCTCCTTATTTTAACGGAACCGAATCGCTAATCCCGTGCAATGTCACTTCAACGAAATAACTGTAGCTCACTCCCCTACCCGCGTCAAGCAATCTCTCAATCCCTACCACCGGGACTTGGGCACCAGGATAACATCGCCGGGCTTGACGGTCAGATCTTTATCCTTATTTTGCTCGATCCGCCGGACGTTGATTTCAATCGTTTCTTTACCGCGGATCAATTTCACCCGGGTGGTGTCGGCAAAATCGGTAAACCGCCCGGCCCGGGACAGGGCCTGCATGAGGGTCATGTCGCGAGTCAGGGGATAGGGTCCCGGCCGCAACACTTCGCCCTGAACCGCATACTCGCTTTCGGGCGGCACGATGATCACGGTGATGTGGCGGTAAATGCCCCCGTCCACGTAGGCCTTTTCGACAAAGCGCTCGGCCTCTGAACAGGTCAAACCCATCACCTTGACCGCGCCAATAAAGGGAAAGTTCAGGAATCCATCTTCATCCACCACGGATTTCATATTTTCGGGAACGGGGATGGCGCGCAAATTAATTTCGAGACGGTCACCCGCTTGCAACCGTCGACTCTGGTTATCGTCCCCTGCGGTGGCTTTCGCCTCCCGATTCGTCGTCGCCCCGGGGGCCGGAAGGGGAAGGGGCTTGGGAATCAGAGCCGAGGTCGGCGCGAGGGGCGCTTTCGAGGACTGGCCGATCGTGCGGTTTTGAGTCGGACGGTAAGGCGTCATCCGCGGCGCACGCCCGGCCGGCCCCGCACACCCGGCCAAACCGACGCCCAGCAGTACCCATCCGATCATCACTCTGAAAGAAGAGCCATTGCGCATATCACATCAAGCTTTCCGTCCGGCCACCGGTTCCGCGTCCCGCGCCTGCCCCGAACCCTCGTTTCCATAATAATACGAAGAGTGGTAATAGTAATAATAGTCGCGGTTCACGTTGATGTTGTTGAGGACGACGCCCACCAGATTGCCCCCCACATTATCGATCATCGTCTTGGCCCGGCCGGAAACCGCCCGCGGATAACTGCGGTGCTGGACCACCAGCAGAACCCCATCCACCTCGCTGGCCAGGATCGACGCGTCGCTGACCCCCATAATCGGCGGGGCATCAAAAATCACCATTTCGTAATCCGACTGGACCTGGGCAATGAATTCCCGCACTTTATCGACCGTCATCAACCCATGGGCGGAAGACGGCAACTTTCCGCTGGGAATGAAATCCAAGTGGGGGACCGCCGTATTCAACACCAGATCCTTCGCCCCCGCTTTGCCCATCAGATAGTCGGCAAACCCGACGGCATTCGAAACTTTGAACATTTTATGCTGGGTCGGCCGGCGTAAATCGGCATCCACCAGCAGGGTTTTTTGTCCGGCATGCGCATAGATAAAGGCCAGGTTGCACGCCGTCAGAGATTTCCCCTCTCCGGCGCCGCCGCTGGTCAGACACAGGCTGTGGCCATCCGTCATTTTTTTTGAAAATTGGATATTCGTCCGAAGGACCCGATAGGATTCGGCATGACGGCTTTCAGCCCCCTCCACCAACAGCGCCCGGACTTTTTGAGGGATAATCCCCAGGATGGTCGAATTGATGAATTTCTCGATGTCTTCCACTGTCTTAACCGACGTATCGATGTATTCAATAAAGAAGGCCAACCCGATCCCCGTCCCCAATCCCGCAATAATCCCCAACAACAGATTGAGAAAGAGACGGGGACTGACCGGATCGGTTTCGCTTGGAACTTCGGCCAAATCGATCACTTCCACCGGGGTACGGGGCAAATCGAATTCAATTTTTTCCTGGACCAATCTCAATTCCAAGGCATCCCGAATCTCGCGTTGACGGTCCAAATCCGCCTGCAATTTGGTAAACGGCAGATACCGGGCGCCATGGGACCGGATATCAACTTTGCGGGCTTCCTCCAGATCTTTTTCCAAGGCTTCATAGGTCACCCGTGATATCTCGTATTCCGTCTGCAAGCCGCTTTTAAGACCGATCAGGGTTTCTTGAATTTTCTGACCCAAATCCTTCACAACCCCTTCCGCGCGAATTACTTCGGGGTGCTTGGGCCCATAGATCTCGACCAACTCCCGCAATTTGACCTGGGCCTCGATCGATTGCTGGCGCAACCCGCTCAAGGCGGCATCCTTGACGATATAGGCGGCGGAATAGAGCAATTCCTCGCCTTTCAGTTTATTGAACTCATCCAGTCGTGTTTTGCGATCAACCAGCTGGCTCCGCGCCGCAATTCGATCCCCTTCGAGCTGTTGAATTTTAGCCTTGTCCAGAGACGCCAGCCCCCCTTGACTTCCACTCATAAATACGGTCAGATCCAGATCTTTACGGCTCTCCTCAAGTTTTTTCTCGAGATCTTCCGCCTTTTTTTGTTGTTTTAAATAGGCATCGTTCAAAGCATCCAACCCGCGCCGCTTTTCTTCCCGAATCACCTTCATCCGCTGTTCGCGGTAAACCGCCGCGATTTCATTGGCGATACGGGCCGACTCCTCGCAGGCCGCTTGCCGGGTCGTCCGATGGGAACTCCGGAAAATCCGGATTTCGATCAGGTTCGTGTCGCGAAACTGTTGAACCTTCATGTTCCGGGTCAAAATCTTGGCCGTCTGTTGCATATTGAACGGGGCGCCGGTATCGTTGTAAACCCGGCCAAACAGCTCGCTCAATCGCAGATTTCGAATCACTTCGTGCAAAATCGGGGTGGACTGGATAATCTCGAACTGGGTCCGCAGAAAATACGGGTCGTAGGTGTTCAACCCGATCTGCTGTTGCTGGTTCAACGGCACATCCGGGGCGTCACGCCGCACCAGGATCCGGGTCGACGCCATATACACCTTGGGCAGGGATAGCGTGACGGCAACCGCCACCACGATCACAAACAGCGCGACCGTGATGACCACTTCCTTGCGCGACTGGACAATCCGCCAATAATCCAGAAAATGATCGGGTTGTTGCGATATATCGGCCATTGAACTTACGGTCCCCCGCCATCCGTTGCCAGAACAATAAACACCCCGCTCACCAGCGGCCCGAAGCCGGAAGTGGGCGGGGCATTAGGGTGCGCGATGGCTGAAAATTACAGACGAGCCTTAACGACGGCGGTCACAAGATTTCGCGTGAAGGATTCCCGCACATCCGAATCCCAATCCTCAATCTGGTACCCCACCTCGACGTCAACATTGCGATGGACCTTGTAGGTTCCCTTCACCGCGCCCAACAGCATATCGTCATTGCCGCCATCCAGTTGGGCTCCGCTGGAAAGTTCTTCCTGCTCATATTTGCCCCGGCCAAACTGGCCTTCGGCTGAAACCGTAAACTTGGTCCCCAGATCGCGTTCCGCCTTGGCGACCACATAGGTGCGGGTCTGGGAGGAATACGGCCGCACATACGCGCCATAAAAACCATACCCCGCCCCGAGCGCAAAACGGGTTTGCGCTTCAGTCAGAACCACTTCCCCCATCCCGTACCCGGAGGTGTCGGAATCGATGTTGTCATCGGAATACTCCGCCGACTGCACACCGCCTTTAATGACGCTCTTCAACTTGGCCGTCAAATCCTTCTCCACGCCCACGGCATAGGTCATGATCTGAACTCCGCGATCCTCGACCTGGGATTCGTTGTTGAAGTCGCTGTACCCCACCTGCCCCAACAATTTCAAGCCGTTCGCCACCTGCATCCGTAAAATGCCGTCCACGAAATAAACATCCTCGTCTTCCTCGTCGGCCACCACATCCTCATCATACCGCTTGAGGGTGTATCCCCCCAATACTTGCGCGCCGTAGGTTTCACTCAGCATGCCGTTCAGGTCGGCGCGCAGGGCATTGTATAAATAACTCTGGTTCTCCCGGACATTGACCCCGCCCAAATCGACGCTTGGATCATCCGTGTAGGTGAAATCATCGGTCAGGCGCAAGCGGGAGGATTCCGAGAATTTCTGTTGGAAGGCCGCTCCCAAGGCGTAATACACGTCGGTGTCATTCTGAGGGCTGGGCTCATCATTTTCGCGGGGATTGGACCGCCAGAGCAGGGAGGGCGCCAGATAAAAGTTAAACAGGGTCTGGCCGTCATCCAACACCATATCGACCCGCGGCTGGGCGTAAATATCGAAATTATCCTCTTTGTTCTGGTCTGTCCCATCCCGATTGTCGCTATAGGTTGACCCCACCTTCACCCCGACCTGGACCGGCTCCTGCTCTTGGGCCACAACCCGAAAACCGAGGCCCAACGCAACGCTCACGATCAACAATACTCGCATTGACTTACCCATGGCTTGACTCCTGTTTTCAGGGTTACACCCGACACGCCGACGAAAATCGACTGGATCGATCCCAAAACGACCATCTATTAGCCCGTATATACCTCGTCCGCTTTCATCCGTCAACACCGAAAATCGCACACCAGGGGCAGATGATCGGAATACGTCACCCGCGGAACCTGCACATTGGAGATCTGAATCTCCGGCGAATGCAAAATAAAATCCAACTGGCGCCGGGGCGCCCAACTCGGATAGGAAAACGTCTCCACCGGCGTGGCATTCCGCAACCGGGTGGCTTCGGTAAACAACTCGATTTCATGCGCCCCCCACAAGGCGTTGAAATCCCCGGCCACAATGCAGGGTTTGTTCACCGTTTTGACCAGTGCGCATAAATCCCGCAACTGGCCATGCCGGTGCCGGAACTTCAACGAGAGATGCACCAGGAAAACCACCAGATGGTCCAATTCCAACTCGATCACCAACCGCTTGACCCCCTGTGCGAAATAATGGAACCGCTCACCCCGGATCGTGTCCCGGGTTAAAAACGCATTGCATTGTTTGTTCCAGATCGGCAAAGACCGGATGATGGAGCCCTTGGCATATTTCGTCGCATAACAATGATAATGCCCCAATTCCCGGGCGATCACGGCCGCCTGATTCAGCCGCGACGAGCGGAACGAACCGCTATCCACTTCCGTCAACGCGACAATATCCGGCTTTTGGGACTTGATGAAGGCCGTGATCCGCGACAGATTGCGCGTCGTCCGGCGCAAATAGCCGCTCCCGGGAAAGGGAAAATGAAAACTCATTCCCGTTCCCGCGCAATACCGGAGGTTATAAACCAGCAACCGCATCGACGTTCTCTCCCCCCTCCTTCAGCCCGGAACCGCGATCAACCCATCCACCATCCGGATCGTGCGGCGGCATCGGGCCGCCACCTGTTCGTTATGGGTCACCATGATCAAGGTGTGATTCCGGTCGGAGGTCAATTCGAACAGGCAATCCAACACCTGGAACCCGGTCTGGGTATCGAGATTGCCCGTGGGCTCATCCGCCAGCACCAGGTCCGGATCGTTCATCAGCGCCCGGGCCAGGGCGACCCGTTGTTGCTCACCGCCCGACAGCTCCGCGGGCCGATGCCGGCGCCGGTCGGCCAACCCCACCCGGGCGAGCAATTCCCCGGCGCGTCGCCGCTCCGCCGCCCGCCGCCGCCATCCCCCGGGACGGATCAAGGCGGGCACCATCACATTTTCCACCATGTCCAGCTCCGGCAACAGGTGAAACCCCTGGAACACAAACCCGATCCGCTCGGCGCGAATCGTGTTGCGCTCCGAGGGGGACAGGGCATATAAGTCCCGCCCCTCCAGCGTCACCTGACCCGCCGTCGGCCGGTCCAGTCCGCCCAGGATATGCAATAGAGTGCTTTTCCCGGCGCCGCTCGGCCCCATGATGGCCAGCGTTTCTCCGGCGGCGATGCTGAGCGAAACCCCCTTCAACACCTCGAGATCGGCCAGCCCCATCCGGTACGCCTTATGGATATCCTGCGCGTCCAAAACCATCGACACAACGCCTCCTTGTCCCCCGCCGTGGGGGTCATTCATTGCGCAGGGCCTGCACCGGATCCAACCGGGCCGCCCGATGCGCCGGGATCAACCCGGCCAGGGTGCAAATGATAATCACCGAAAAAGCCACGATCGCCACATCGCCGGCCGCCGTTTTGGCCGGAATTTCAGTCAGGCGGTAAAGTTCCTTGGGAAACAACTCCAGGTGAAAGGTGTCGGACAACCACCGCATCAAATTATTGCGTTCGTGCAGAATGTACAGACCGGTCAGAATGCCCGCCCCCGTTCCCACCATCCCCTGCAGCCAGCCCTGCCAGAAAAACACCCCCGTGATCGTCCGGTTGGAACAGCCCATCGCCTTCAACAGTCCGATCTCCCGCGTCTTCTGGATCGCCATGGTGATCAGGGTGTTGGTGATGCCGAAGGCCGCCACCACGGCGATGAAAATCAGCAGAAAAAACATCATGTTTTTCTCTACCCGCAACGCGCTGAAGAGCTGGCGATTCTGGTCGATCCAGGTCTCCACCCACCAGTCCGCCCCCAGTTTTCGGCGGATCTGCGCCGCCGCCGGGTAGGCTTGGTAGGGATCCCGTACCATCACCCGCAGGGTCATAGCCTCCGTTTCCAGCCCGTTCAACTCCCGGGCCAGTTCCAGCGACGTGAGCAAAAAACCCATGTCGTATTCCCACATCCCCACTTCAAAAATCCCCCGCACCACGAGCTCCTCGGGCAGGTGAATCTCGTCTTTCGACAGGAAGGACCGGGGGGCATTGACCAGCAGGGTGTCGCCCGGCCGAACCCCCATCCGTTCGGCCAGATCCTTCCCGATCACCACCCCGTTATCGCTGAGATCGAAAACGCCCCGCACGATCGAAGTGGGAATCGCGCTGACCCCGCCTTCCAACCGGGGATCGACCCCGCGCAGAACGGGCGTGTAAATCCGGCCCTGATGCTGAATCACCACCGGCCCCTCGATCGTCGGCGCCGCCGCCACCACCTCCGGCACGGCACGCACCGCCCGCACCGTGGCCGCGATATCCTCAATCCCCTCCCGCCGCGCCACCGTCACATGCGCGTTAAAGCTCAAAATCTTTTCGCGCCACATCGCATCGAACCCGCTCATGACCGACAGCACGATGATCAGGACCGCCACCCCCAACAGGACCCCCATCAACGAAATCATCGTGATCACCGAAAAGTAGGAGCGCTTCGGTTTCAGGTATTTGAGGGCTAAAAACAGGGAAAAAGGCAACATCATGCGAAACGCTCCCCCCTTATTCGCGGGGCTTCAACTGCGGAAAGAGAATCACATCCCGGATCGCCTCCTGCGCAAACAGCGTCATCGCCAGGCGGTCAATCCCGATCCCCATGCCACCCGCCGGCGGCATGCCATGCTCCAGCGCCACCTGGAAATCCTCATCGATCGACTGGCGCTCCGCGCCCGCCTGCTCCTCGAAACGCCGGCGCTGTTCCAGCGGATCGTTGAGTTCGGAATAGGCCGGGGCGATCTCCTTGCCGCCGATCACCAGCTCGAAAACATCCACCAGGCCGGCATCGTCCGCACACCGCCGGGCCAGCGGCACCAGTTGAGCGGGCAGTCGGGTTACAAAGGTCGGATTGCGCAGGCTCTTTTCAATCAATTTCTCGTACACTTCATGGCTGATCTCCAGATGGGTCCAGCCGGGTTCCAGCTTCAAACCCGCCGCCTCAGCCCGCACCGTCGCCGCCGCCGCATCCAACTCATACCAATCGGCGCCCATGCGCTCCCGGATCAGGTCGCGGTAGGGCGCTTCGCGCCAGGGAAGCGTCAGGTCGATCGCCGTTTCGCCCTCTCCGACCTTCAGGGTCCCGCAAATTTTTTCGGCCACGGTCGTAATCAGGCCGGTCACCAGCTCCTTCATGGTCCGGACATCCCCGTAGGCCTCGTACATCTCGATCATCGTGAATTCAGGATTGTGGGTGCGCGATAAGCCCTCATTGCGAAAATTCCGGTTCAACTCGAAAACCTTGTCATATCCACACACCAGCAATCGCTTGAGATACAACTCGGGCGCAATGCGCAGATACATATCCGTATCCAGGGCGTGGTAGCGGGTCACAAACGGACGCGCTGCCGCCCCCCCCGCCTGGGGTTGCATCATGGGCGTCTCCACTTCCTGGTACCCCCGGTCCGTCAGGAAGGCGCGAATCTCGCGAATCATCCGCGTCCGCCGGTCGAACAGGGTGCGCACCTCCGGATTCACCAGCAGATCGAGATAGCGCTGGCGGTACCGCGCATCGGTGTCGCGCAACCCATGCCATTTCTCCGGCAGAGGCCGCAGGGCCTTGGCCAGCAACGTCCACCGCGCCGCCTTCAACGTCGGCTCCCCGGTCCGCGTCACAAACAAAGTCCCTTCCACCCCGACATGATCCCCCAAATCGACATATTTGAACGCCTCGAAAGGCGCGTCGCCCAGGTGATTTTTCTGGAGGTAGATCTGGAACCGGTCCGATCCGTCGCGTAGATCCACAAAAATGCTCTTGCCCATGTCGCGAAGCATCATCACCCGCCCCGCGGCGCGAACTTCCAAATTTTCGGCAAACCCCGCGCGGATCTCCGCCAGGCGCCCGGTCCGGGGAAATACCCCTCCATAGGCGGGATACCCCAGCTCTTCGAGCTTGTGCAGGTTGGTCAGCCGCTGTTGCCGGAATTCATCATTCGTTTCTGTCATGTGCCAGTCTCCCCCATAAACGTCATCGAGCGCCAACTTATACCATTTCGGCTGCGGATGCACGTTTTTCCGTATCGATGTCGGCGACTCCATTTAAGTATTGACTCACCCCCCTTAAATATTTAGAAATGAGGGCAACTCGGGAGGCTCACGGGGTGGGCTTCATATATCTATAATAATATGGGGGGGGGCGGTATGAAAAAAGTCATCGGTCTTCTGCTGGGAGTCGCTGGGTTGGTCGCTTTGTCAGGATGCGCCGGCATCTGGGCTCCGCCCCCTGGCGGCGCGCAACCGGCCATGGTCCTGACTGAAACCACCTATCCCTCCATGTACCAGGCACCCGCCGTCAAATTCAATTTTGAACGGAGCGACATCGAAATCCTCGGCCCGGTCAGCGCCACCTCGGAAAGCCAGTCCATTCTCGGCATCGTCTGCCAGGGCGACAACGGGTACGGCAACCTGATGCGCGCCGCCAAGGCCGCCTATCCCAATTGCGACGGCGTGATGAATATCATGTGGGATACCCATTATAATTGCATGTGCCTCGGCCTCGTGACCAAGGTCAAAGCCAACGTCGAAGGCGTGGCCTTCCGGTATAAAAAATAAATCGGACCGGTTCAAAGAACCCGGTCAAACGAGAACAATCGGGGCGGCTCTTTGAGCCGCCCTTTTTCAAAGACAACCCCCTCCCGGGCCAGCAAATCCAATTTGCGGCGAAGGGCGGGGCCGGTTCGACACCCTTGAAACCCCCCGATCCGCCCATTCGCCGCGATCACCCGGTGACAGGGCACCTCGGGCGCATACGGATTGCGGCGCAAAGCCTGACCCACCGCGCGCGGCGAAGCGTTCCCCAGGACCCGGGCCAGTTCGCCATAGGAAACCACCCGGCCCGGAGGAACTTTCCGTAAAAGCGCGTAGACTCGCCGGGCAAACTCCGTCGGTTCGTGTATTGTATTTATGTTGCCAACTCCCGGGTGTCATCCCGTATTTGGTTTTTTTGATTATCTATCTTCATCCTCTTGCCACCGAAACCACATACACCCCGGCCGCACCGGCCGCCTTTAACACTCGGGCGCACTCGTTGACCGTCGCACCCGTCGTCATCACATCGTCGACCAGCAAAAATATTCGATTAACAATCCAATCCACATCCTGTATCTCGAAGGCGCCCGTGATGTTCAACCGCCGCGCTCCGGCGTTCAAGCGGGTCTGGGTGGGGGTGTCGCGAACCCGCCGTAAACCCCGGCGCAGGAGCGCGATTCCCCGCCGCTTCGCCAACTCGGCCGCCAGGAGTTGGGACTGGTTGAAACTGCGTTCCCGCTCCTTGCGGGGATGAAGCGGCACAAAGGCCACCGCGTCCAACGGAATCCCCGCATAATGCACATCGACACAGGCCGACAGCAGTCCGGCCAAGTCGCTCCGCAGCCAGACGGCATTCGAATATTTGAAGGCCTGCAAGGCGTTTTTTACCACGCCCCGGTACCGAAGCGCCGATCGCGCCCGATCGAAATGCGGCCTCCGTTCACGGCACATCGCGCACTGATAGGCGATCGACACCTGGCCATCCGCCGGATCGCCGCACACGGTGCAAAATGGATCCGTTATCACCGGAAACCGTTGCCGACAGGTCCAGCAAAAAAAACCGCCTTCCGGCGCGGCATTTTCGCCACATCCGGCGCAATACCGCGGCAAAATGATATCCAGCAAGGACTCCCCGATCGCCACCCTCGTCCCCCCCCCCACGGCTCCCCCCGTCCCTCCTTGCCGGGCAAATATTTGTCGACCAACAACCCCAACCGTTGCCGGGCCTCCGCTGGAATCGCGGAGGGGGCGGTCATGATCGCCTGCTTCAACGCCGAGGAACAAAGGCAACTGCGTTTCTCGGGCAATCGGGCCACCAGCCGCCGGATGATTTTCTTGGCCAACGCCACATTCGCCAGCAGATGGCCGATGATCATGTCCACGCTGACCCCCTCTTCAGCGACATGCCAGCAATCGTAATCGGTCACCATCGCCACCGGCTGGTAACAGAGCTCCG
>CAZCDO010000031.1:0-28056 GCA_964497135.1 uncultured Verrucomicrobiota bacterium | reverse complement strand
GGGCTTCGAGCCAGAATCCAGAGATACGATTTGTCGGGCCCACACACGAGCGCATACTGATAATTCTCGTGGTCAAGTTCGAATACGATATAGGAACCATAGAAGGGACCAAAAAAGGATACCTTCAAGTACCCTTGATTTACTCCGTCGACGAAGAAGGCTTTCCCTTCAACTTCTTTCCATGTCTTTTCCTTTTCAGAGTAGCCACGGTTCAACACTCTGACACCGCCGTCGTCCCGTAAACTGTAATCGGCCGTCACTCGGGTCAAGCCGCGTTCGAAAGAATTCTCCAGCCTCGCAATTTCGTACCACTTCCCTAGATATGCCTCTAGCTTGAAATCAGAGACGGGCTTCACATTCTTTGGAATTCCAACACATCCAGTTAGAAACAAAAACAATACTACGGCTGATATCTTTCTCATCTTCGTTGTACCTCCCCATCGCCCAACGCCCACAATCTGGCTGAGGCGCGGAGCGACGATAGCCAGAATTATGTTGTTCGGCATTGATCAGACGTGTTTTGCCGAACTCATGTACGAACGGAGTACAGCATTCATCTTGGTCTGGTAACCACGTCCGGCACTCTTGAACCAAGCGACCACGTCGTGATCAAGACGCAACGTTAAACTTGCCTTTTTTTGAGGGAGCCGCAATTCTGCTTTCTTCCAGAATTCCGCGCCGAGTTTAGGGATATCCGAATAGTCGATTCCCGCGTCCGATTCATCCGCCAGGAACCGCCAATCAGTGCCGGATTTCTTTTTTGAATTTCTCGCGTTCATGTTGTTCCGCCTTTCGGGCTGAGATAATCCTGATTGTGTCGCCAATCCTCTCGACAAACACAACCACAACCACCGAGTTGATGAGAAGCCCAATTCCGATCAACCTGTCTTCGCCATAATGTTTCCGAGTGTCCAATGCTACTACCATGGGTCCGCCAAAGACCGGAGGTACATCAGCAAAATCGATCCGGTGATGCCGAATGTTCTCCTGGTTCTTTTCCTCATTCCACTCGAATTTCATCATCATAACTGTACCTACTATTCGTAGTTACGTCAATATCTATTCCCATTCTCTAGTTCTTACCGAACCTTTTAATATGCGTCAAACATAGCACGGCGCATTTGCTTGGTACGGGTTAAACCGTCACCCCTTTTATTGACAGCCAATGACTTACGAATGTAACTTGACGCATAGCAAAACGGAAATGAGATGTAATATGCATCAAGGTGTGGAAGCGGACAGTGCCGACTGGCGTTCTGCATGACGATTTTCCCATTTGCCGAACTTTTACTATCACTGGCCGGACTTTCAGTCAAGTCGCTTCGCCTTTCGATCATCACCAAATTCGTGCGCGGAATTATTTTATTGGCGGCAACCGCCCAATCGGCTAAAAGAAACCTATGCCTGTTACACTGAATTTTCAGGGATGGACCCGTTCCCTGCTCCAATCAACCGCCGATTGGCTCCTGCCTCCCAGCCCCGATTCCCGACCCGTCTCCCTCCAGGGCACCCTCGTCATCGTCGCCTCCCGCGCCGCCGCCCGGCGGCTTCGCGAAAAACTGACCCAAATCTGCGACAACCGCGGCCAGGGCCTGCTCGATGCCCAAATCCTGACCCCCACCCCACTCCTCACGCCCCAGCCGCTCCGCTCCGCCAATCCCTCGGTCGTCCTCGCCGCGTGGACCACCCTCCTCACCCCCGCCCAGTTCCGCCGTTTTCCAGACTTGTTTCCCCGGGCCCCCGCCCCTCCCAACCCAGCGTGGACCGCCGCCATCGCCCGTCAATTCGAATCCCTCCGCCACCAACTCGCCGAAGGCCGCCTCACCATTTCCGAGGTACTCACCCGATTCTCCGACCGGCTCGCCGGCGAAATCGACCGCTGGCGCGACTTGGCGGCACTTGAACAAGAGTATCTGGAACTCCTGCGACGGCAGGGCTTCGAGGATCCACTCCTCGTTCAATCCGAATGGATCGCATCCGCACCTCCACCCGCCGACCTCCGTCGCATCGTCCTCGCCGGCCTGCTCGATCCCCCCACTGCCCTCATCGCTCTCCTCGATCGATGGGGCCGGCAATGCGCCATTGAGATCCTCATTCCCGCGCCCCCCGAAACCCAAGCCTTATTCGATGACTGGGGCCGCCCGATTCTTCCCGCCGATTCCGCCACTCCCGATCCCGGCGCATTCTGGTCAACCCGCATTCTACCCCTCTCCGAAAAGGCCATCCATATCGCCGGCACTCCTGCCGATCAAGTCCAGACCGTCATCCGCCTGATCGCGTCGCTCCCGATCCGACCCGCCCCCCAGGATATTGCCATCGGCGTTCCCGATCCCTCCCTGATCCCCCGCCTCGAAAACGGGTTGAAGGAAATGGGAATCAGCGCCGCCGACCCGTCCGATCGCCCCCTCCTGCGGCACCGCATCGGCGCTGCCGTCCAAGCGCTCGGAGAGGTCGCTCAGAATCGGCAGGTTCTGCCCTTCGCCCTGCTCCTCCGCCACCCCGATGTCCTCACATGGCTCGCTGAAGACACGCATCACCCGCCCGAAGCCCTCCTCAAAACCTGGGATGAGTTTCAAAATCGGCACCTCCCCGCGACGCTGGATGATGTCCGAATCCTCGCCGAACGGCACAACCCCGCCTGGAATGAAGCCCGGAACGCCTACGCCGAATCCCCGTCCCCCGCCCCCCCGTCTCCAGGCCTCACCCCGTTGAGGCCGGCGCTCGTTTTGCTCTTGAATCTCCTCCCCGCCTTGGAATCGGATCCGCTGTCCGCTTTACGCGGTTTCCTCCAAAACCTTTACCGCAACAAAACCATCGTCTACGGCAATCCCGAAGATGACGAGTTCGCCGCCGCCGCCGAAGCCCTCGATGCGCTCCTGCGGGAAACGGAAATCGCCGGCCGATCCATCGCTCCGCCCCTTTCACGGGCCATTCTCCTGGATCGCCTGTCCACCGCCACTTTGCCGCATCGTCCGGATTCACCGGACCTGGAACTCGAGGGTTGGCTCGAATTGCCTTGGAATGACGCTCCCGCCCTCGTCATCACCGGCCTGAACGAGGGACTGATTCCTGAATCCCGGTTCGCCGACCTGTTCCTCCCCGATTCCCTTCGCCAAACCCTCGGCCTCCGGTGCGATGCCACCCGCTTTGCCCGCGATGCGTTCTGGCTGACCTACTTGATCGAATCCCGCCACTCGCAGGGCCGCATCGAATTGATCGCCGGCCGGACCGGACCCGACGGAGACCCGCTTCTGCCCTCCCGCCTGCTTTTCCAATGCGCACCGGACCAACTGGTGGATCGGGTCAAAATTCTGTTCGCCCGCCCGCCCGCCGCGGGCGGTCGTCCGATCCCTTCCCGCGGATTCCGACTCGACCCCTCTGCCGCCCGCCTCCCCGCAATGCCCGACTCGATTTCCGTCACGGCCTTCTCCGCCTACCTGCGGTGCCCCTTCCGATTCTATCTGGAATCGATCCTCCGCATGGAACGCCGGGATGATCGCAAAACGGAACTCGATGCCCTCGATTTCGGCCAACTCATCCATGAGTCCTTCAAACGATTCGGCCGACATCCGGACCTTCGCGACGCCATCGATTCGGACCGCATCGCGGAATTCCTGGAACTGACCGCGCGCGATATCGCCCGCAGTCTGTATGGCGATCACCCGGTTCTGGCCGTCGAACTGGCCGTCGATTCCGCCGTCGCCCGCCTCCAGGCCGCCGCGCAACGCCAGGCCGAGTGGCGGCGGCAAGGCTGGCAAATCGTCGCGGTCGAAAAGGATTTTTCCATGTCCCTCTCCGGCCTGACAATCAAGGGCCGCATCGACCGGATCGACCGTCACGAGGATGGACGGTGGTGCGTCATCGACTACAAAACCACCGACACGTCCACGTCCCCCGCCGAAGCCCATCTCAAAAAACGGCGCGGCACCCCCGAGAGCGTGCCGGATTATGCCCTGGCGGACGCCGATCCCACCGCCCCCGGATTCACCGTTTGGACCAACCTTCAATTGCCGCTCTATGTCCATCTCCTGCGCGCCGATTCCAACCGTCCGGATGGTTTGGGCATTCCGCCGGAGGCCCCCATTCTTCCCGCCTTTTTCCTGCTCCCGCTGGCCCAATCCGAGACCGCCCTGTGGCCCTGGCCCGAGTGCGATCCACAACTGCTCGCCTCCGCACTCGCCAGCGCCGAAAAAATCGCCGCCAACATCAAGCATCGGGTCTTCGCTCCCGCCGCCGACCTTTCCCGTCGCAATGACGTCCTCGACCTGCTCACCTTCGACTCCCCCGAAAATGCCTTCGATTGGGAGGCGTTCGCGCGCTTCTGCCGGGAGGGCCTCCCGCCATGACCGTTCCGCTTCGTCACACCTCCATCCGCGCCTCGGCCGGTTCCGGCAAAACCTTTGAACTCGCCCACATGTTCCTGCGCCTTCTGGCTCGGGATCGCCGCCCGGAACGGATTTGCGCCCTGACCTTTTCCCGCAAGGCCGCCGGTGAAATTTTCGAAAGCATTCTCCGGTATCTCGCCCAATATGCCGCCTCCGATGAAGGCGCCCAACTCGGAACCGAACGGCTCGGGCTCAACCCGCCGCTCTCCCGGTCCGATTTCCTCGATCTGCTCCGCCTCCTGATCGCCCGGATGCCCCGGCTCCATGTCGGCACGCTCGACAGTTTCATCATCGGCATCGTCCGCGCCTTCCCCCTCGAACTCGGCTTGGGCCCGCTCTTCAGCCTCGCCAATCCTTCCGACGATCCCATCCGTCAGGTCTATGCCGATCTAACCCTTTCCGCCACGGAAACCCCGCAAGCTCGAACCCCGATCCGGCAGTCCCTCAACCGGCTCTTTTTCGGTGAGGAAAGAAAATCCTACGAATCGAAATTGGTCGGCTATCTCGGCAAATTCCAGACGGTATTTCGCTTGAATCCCACGCCTGAGGCGTGGGGCGACCCCGCCACCATCTGGCCCGGCACCCCCGCCTGGAGAACCGTTTCGACCGAAACGATGGAGGAAGCCGGACGCCTCCTGCAAGCCGCCCTCCCCTCCCTCCCTCTCCATGCCACCGCCCGCAAAAACCTCCTGCAGGTCGTCGATTTCATTCGCCGCTATGGCCCGGATTCACCCTGGGAAAACAAGAACCCCCTCTCCGGCACGTTCGCCCAAAAACTGTTCGACCAAATCTCGCCCTCCGTCACGGGCGATGTCTTCGTCGAATATTCAAAGAAGGCCTACTGTATTCCCGAACCCTGGGCGCGGGCGTTCCGCGTGTTACTGGATCATCTGCTCAAGATTGAATTCGAAAAATGCCTCCAACGAACCCAGGGTCTCTATCACCTCCTCCGCGTTTTCGAAAATCATTACCAGGCGTCCCTCCGGCAGACCGGACGAATGACATTCGAAGATGCCCAATTCCTCGTCGCCCAGGCCGGCTTGACTGAAAATGCCGCGGCGCCCAATGCCCGGTTGTATATCGATTACCGCCTGGATGGCGGTCTGGATCACTGGCTGCTCGATGAATTCCAGGACACCAGCGATATCCAGTGGGAAATTCTCAAGAACCTCGTCGACGAAGTGATCAGCGATACGGAGCGAAACCGCCTGTTCTTCTTCGTCGGCGATGTCAAGCAGGCCATCTATGGCTGGCGGGGCGGCAATTCGGCCCTTTTCCAATCCATCCTCGACCGTTACGGCGCTAACATCTCCGCGCAACACCGTGCCAAATCGTTCCGGTGCGCCCCGGCCGTCATCTCCACAGTCAATCAGGTTTTCGCCCATCTGCCGGAACAGACTGCGGACGAAGATTCACGGCCCGGCTTTCCCCGCGCCGTCTGCGAACGGTGGCGCCAGGAATGGCAGGACCACCAGTCGGCCCGGACCGATCATCCGGGATATGCCGCCCTCTGGGAAATGGCGCCCGGCGAGCCGGACTCCGACGACGACACCGCCCCTCCCATCCATCAGGCCGTGGTCCGCCTGCTCCGGGACGTCGCCCCCCTCCGCCGGGGATTGACCGTCGGCATTCTGGTCCGCCAGGGAAAAACCGGCCTCGAACTCGCCCACACCTTGCGCCGCGAACTACCCGATATGCCCCTGACCATCGAGGGCAAGTCACCCCTCCTCGATAACCCCGCATCCGCCCTGCTGGTCGATCTATTGCGGGGAGCGGCCCATCCCGGCGACACCCTGGCCCGCCAGCATGTTGCCATGAGTCCGCTCCATAACGCCGTGCCCCCGCCCGCTAAAATTCTCGACCGCCTCGCCGCCATCGGGTTCCGGGAATGGTTCCGCGAATGGACCAACCACCTCGCCGAAAAAACAGAGATCGATCCTTTCACCCGCATCCGGCTTGATCAATTGACCGATTTGGCCGGAGATTACGACCTCACCGGCCGACGCGATATCGACGCTTTTTTGAGCCTGATCGAAAACCAGGAAGTCGATGAAGCCGAGAGCGCCGGTTCGCTCCGTCTCATGACCATCCATAAATCCAAGGGCTTGGAATTCGATCTGGTCATTCTGCCGGATCTCGGGGGCACGCAATCCATGAGCCAGGCCCGCACCCAGTCGGCCCTGATCCACCGGAATTCCGCCTCACTCCGCCCCGAATGGTCCCTCCTCGCTCCCCACAAGGACGTGGTTCGCCGGGATCCGGTTTTGAACAAAGTTCTCCAGGAAGCCGATGAATCCGCCGCCTTCGAACAACTCTGCGTGCTCTATGTCGCCATGACCCGCGCCAAATCGGGCCTCTACCTGCTCATCGAACCGCCCGGAAAGAGCTTCACGCCGGCGGCCTTGTTGACCTCGACCTTATCCGATCCCACACGACCGGTTGAACCGGCCGCCAGCGGCCCCCGTATCTGGTACGAAAACGGCCCCGGCGATTGGTATACCCGCCATCCGATCCTATCGCCGGCGACCCCGCCTTCTCCCGTTGCGGAAACACCGTCGATCGTTGCCGTTCCGGCGTCTTCGGCCCATCCCCGTCTCGAACGGCAGGAACCCTCCCGGCAGGAGGAGACCCTCCGTAAAGCCGTCTGGCTGTTTGACCCCATCAATCGCGATGTCCTGCTGTTCGGCTCGGCCCTCCATGAACTGATGGCCCAATTGGAATGGGCCGATACGGCTGATCCCACCCAAATCGTTCAAGCCTGGCCGGGACCGACCCTCTACCCACCCGCGGTTTGCCGCGATGCCGTCCGCCAATTTCAGGACAGTCTGGCCCGACCGGACATCCGCAGATCCCTCAGCCGGCCGGAATCGCGGACCGATTGCGAACTCTGGCGGGAAAAAGGCTTCGATGTGGTCCTTGAGGGGAAATGGGTCAGTGGAAAATTCGACCGGGTCGTGATGACCCGGAATGCGCAAGGCGAGATCGAGGAGGCCCTGATTCTGGACTTTAAAACCAACCGGATCACCGCCGCGGAAACCGCGGCAACCGCCGCCCATTATGTCCGCCAAATGGAGACCTATCGCCAGGCCCTCGCCCGATTGATCCGCTTCCCCGCCCCCCGCATCCGCTGTATCCTGCTGTTCACCCATCCGGGAACAGTGTTCGCCGATTAGCGGAAGCCGGTATTTTAATTGCCCAACGGGGGACTTTGCCGACAACCTGATTGGAGGGCGGACGACCCCGGCCGCCTTACATCCATGCCGCTACGGCGACGGAGGTCCGTCGCCCTCCACCCGATGCGATGCGATTGCGTGGCCTCCGCCGGGCCGACCCGGATGGTGCGGAAGCGGGAGAAAAGAATACCCTGACTCCCCAAAAAGCGCGATCACCGGCCTTACTCAAACCGCGCCGGTTGGCCGGTGGCGGCTAGAACCGATTGCCACCAGACATCGTCTGGATTGAGCCGTTTATGATGGGCCACCAATTGCTCGATCGGAATATGGATAAAGGCATCGTGGAGCAAGCCGATTACCAGTCCCGTTTTTCCGGCCATCGCCGCATGCACCGCATCGCGGGCCATCAAATCGCACAAAATGGCATCCTCGGAATCCGCCGGCCGACTGCGAATCAAATAACTGGGATCAAAGTATCGCAGGACAAAGGGGAACTTTTCGGCCCGCAGATACCCTTCGATCCGGTCGCGCAAATAGGTGCCGATATCGCCCAACTTGACGTTGCCGGAAGCGTCACGCTCCCCGCCGTTCATCGCCAGGAGATCCTGCCCCGCCCCCTCGGCAACAACCACAACCGCATGCGCGCGCCGGGTTAATCGGTCTTTCAAAGCCGCCAGAAAACCACCCGGCCCCTCCAGCTTGAACGGCACTTCGGGGATCAGGGTGAAATTCACATCCTGGCTGGCCACCGTGGCACCGGCGGCGATAAAGCCCGCCGCACGGCCCATCAACTTCACCAGGCTGATTCCGTTCAATACGCTGTGCGCTTCGCGATGCGCCCCATCGATGACCCGGCAGGATTCCTCAACCGCCGTCAGATAACCGAACGTTCGCGAGACGAAGGCGACATCGTTATCGATCGTCTTGGGGATCCCCACCACCGAGAGCGGATAACCCCGCCGTTGCGCCTCCTGATATAAATCGTTAGCCCCCCGTTGGGTCCCATCGCCCCCGATGGTGAACAACATATGAATTCCCATTTTCATCAAATAATCGACCGCGATCCCCGTGTCCACCGGCCCCCGCGAAGTGCCCAGCAAAGTGCCGCCTTCCCGGTGGATATTCTCCACTAATTCCGGCGTCAACCGCAGAGGCGGCTGTCCGCGCTGGGGATCCATGCCTTGATAACCGAAACGGAAGCCCCACACTTCGGAGACCCCATAGGTGTAATGCAAACCGAAATACAGGGAGCGAATGACGTTGTTCAACCCGGGACATAAGCCGCCGCAGGTCACAATTCCCGCGCGAACCTTGAGCGGGTCGAAAAAAAGTTTGGCCCGCGGGCCGGCCACCTCAAACAACAGTTCCGTGTGTGGGGTGTGGCCGGGAATCCGTTTAATGTTGGCCGGAATGCGCAAGGCATCGTCGGTGAATTTTCTCAAGGGGGATGGATAAACGGCATCCCCGAGCACTCGAATTTGCATCGTGAATCTCCTTCAGACGCCCCTGGGCGGGGATTGTCCACCCCCGCAGACTAGCGCGGGAACCGCCGCCGCGCAACCGATATATTTTCAGGTCCAATGCATGGCCAGTTCATGTCAATCGTTGGAGATTAATCGGCCCAAAGACCTACGGAAACCGGGTAGACCGCAACAGGGATGCGGACCACCAGGCCTGCCGGTCCAGGATTCGCAGTGCATTTCGGCCCAGAATATTGCGCTGGTCATTTTCGCTCATGGAGGAATAGGCCAACATTCCGGGCCCAAAAGCCAGGCAAAAAAGATTAAAATCGCTCCCGACCAGCAGTTTGTCACTGCTCCCCGCCCGCCGCACCACTCCGCCCATTTCATCGGGCAACATGGCCGCGCAGGTACACACGTAGAAATTGGCAAACCGACCCGCCCGTTCCATCAAGTTATGCGCCATATGCCCATTGATGAAGGTCAGGTCGGGATATCGTTCCAAGGCCCAGTCCAGATCGGCCAGGTTGAGATAGGCATGGTTCATATAGACCAGTCGGCGCTCATTCAATAATTCCAAAACAGGTCGAAGAAAATCGCTCTTCAGTGTGTAGGCCGGTTGATCGCATCGATGCATTTTGACCCCGATGCAACGGGGATATTCCAGGCATCGTCGCAATTCGGCCAGGCATTGATCCGGTTCATTGGCGGACAACGTGCAATAGGGCAAGATCCGGTCGGGATGAGCTTGGGCCAAACCGAATACCGTGTCGTTCTGATCGCGCATCGGAGCCCCGAAACCCGGCTCGGAGGCCGTCATCCAGACCTGGTCACAACCCCAGCGGTCCATCTCGGCAATCAACCGGGCCGCGTCCAGGGCATTGGGCACTGCGGTTTCCATCCAGGTTCCAAAATGGCCGTGAACATCGATAAAGGGTGTAAAATCCAGCGGGGCTCCCCGCCCGACCGCGTCATAGATCGTTGTCATCGGATGTCCTCCACCAGGCGGGAGACGTTCCCCTCGGCCACCCGGGTGCGATCGACTTCGCTGAGACCGGAATAGTTTACCCAAGCTTGAAAAATGCCCGGATCCCACAGCGGATGATGGGAGGCCGTGATCAACCGCCCGGCGCCCCACCGTTCCGCCACAAACTCGATGAATCCTCCGGTCACACAGGTCAAATCACAGCGGATATTCGGACACTGCTCCAAAAGGGGAAAGATCTGGCGCCCATTGCGCATCCCGCTCCAGAGAAGGATCAGGGGCAACGCCGGGAAAGCACAGGCCGTCTCCGCCAGATTTTTCCAGGTCGTCCGGTAAGCCCAGGGATGGGCCTCGGAGATATGCACAAAGACCGGAATTCGATGGATTTGGAGTTTTTCCAGGAGGCTTCCGAAATTGAACGGATCGAAGTCGAGGGCGTGATACTCCGGCCAAACGCGTACCCCCTTGATGCCTTCCGCCAGGAGCTTCTCAACGAGTTCGTCGGGAGGGAGGGATTCCCCGGTCGCGGGTGGAGAAAGAGGAACCGTGGGAAACAATCGATCCGGCGCCTCGCGGCAAAACCTGACAATCCGCGAAAAATCCCGGAATTGCCCGCATTCCATCGCCCCGCGATCATAAACTAGGGCCCGGGAAATGCGGTAATGGTCCATCCAGGGGAGCATCATGGCGGAGGACGCCCAACAATTCAAACCGCGCCCCGAACCGATGACTGCGATATCGGCATCAAAAAATTGTGGCATACGATCCATCCAATCCACGTCTCAAACCGGCTCCACCGGAGTCTTGATGGCAATGGCCCCGGGTTCGATCCCGATCTCAAAAACGGAAGCGGGCGTCAGTTCCTCCCCGTCGCATTGCGCCCCTTCCGGGCCGCTCAGGGTCAGGACCACCCGGCGGGCCTGGACTTGGGACGACAACTTCGACAACTGCTCGGACCACTGCCGAATCCGGGCCGGAGTATTCCGCATCGACATCAGGTAACGCGCCAGATAATCGTTCTGGTCGGCGAATAATACGAGGTCCAGTTTGCCGTCATTGGCAAAAGCATTGGCGCTGAAATCGAATTCGCCCGCATAAATACGCGAGTTATTGACGACCAGGTTGACACACCGCCCGGCATACCACAACCGGCCATCCACCTCAATCCGGCACTGTAAAGCCCTGTGCCGCATCAAGGGCCGACCACTCGAGAGGGTATACAGCAGACGGCCTCGAACCAAATTCCTCAGGATCGGCACCCGGGCGATCCATTTTTTCTGAAGATTGCGCTCGCGCAGAATGTAGGAATCCAAACCGATAGTCACCGCATCGGCAAAATAAAGACCGTTGACAACCCCCAAATCCATCTGGTAATCGGCACCATATCGAATCGCCGCCACGGCCCGGCGCACATCGGCGGCAAAACGGTCATCCCGCGTCCGAATTCCCAAGGACTTGGCGATGTCATTCCCGGTTCCCATGGGAATGAACGCATATGGGGGGATCCGAAAACCGGAAGCGGACTGGCGAAAGGCCATCAGCGCATTGAGGATCACGGAATGAGTGCCATCGCCGCCGATTCCGGCGATGGCATCATAAACGGACGGCCCCACCTGCGTCAGGTGTTCGGTCACCTGTTGGGCCAGGGAAGCATCCTCCCGCGCCAGCAAATGATAATCCAAATCGAATGAACTCAACAGGTCGGAAATCTGGGGCCACCAGCGCATCCCCATCCCGTCGGCCGCCCGGCGGTTGAGCACACACAAAACTTTCATCCGGCTTTCACGAGGGGCGCCCGCTTGGCCTTCAGCATCTCCCGCAGGTCGACCGCTGTCATGTGTTTCAATTGTTCATCGCCCACCCCGAGCGCCTTCAGACGCTTGATGTGCGTATTCATCCGACGTCGACGATCCAGACCGCTTTTGCGCGGACGGAGAGCAACCATGTGCTTGGTTTTGCCGGCCATTGATACCCTTCACTTTCTTCTGTAAGATTCCACAACGAAACGGCTGTAATTTGGAGATTTATACCTGAATTGTCAATGAAAACGTGAGCCCATTGACTTTGGCCGGCCCTTGGCGTAAAGTGAGGGTTGAAACGACACACCAAGAAGGCGCCCATGTCAAACGTGATATCTCCAGGTGTCAGCCTCCTGTTGACCCGAACCGATCTATTGACCCCGGCCCAAATCGAGCGGGGAATCGCCCTGGCCCGCACGGAAAACCGAAAAATCGCCGAGATTGTCGCCCAGGAGGGCTGGGTGGCCGAGGATATATTCCTCAAGGCGCTGGCGCAATCCCTCAATCTGCCTTTCGTCCAGTTGGGCACTCTGGATGTATCCACGGACATTCTGGAGAAACTCCCCACCAAAGCGGTTTTTCAATATGGTGTTTTTCCGTTTGCCGTTCAAAACAACTCGCTCCAGGTGGCCACCAACGATCCCTTTGATTCCGGCCTGACCGACGCCCTGCGGCTTGCCTCCAACCTGCGGATCCGCCTCGCCCTGGCCACCACCGAGGATATTGCCAACGCCACCAAAAAATTCTACGGCGTCGGCGCCGAAACCGTCGACCGCCTGATGCAGG
Organism: uncultured Verrucomicrobiota bacterium; assembly: GCA_964497135.1. GTDB lineage: Bacteria > Verrucomicrobiota > Kiritimatiellia > CAIKKV01 > CAIJXV01 > CAIJXV01. The sequence goes on along the minus strand of CAZCDO010000031.1, from coordinate 15,468 downwards.
ATGACCGGATCGAGGTCGAACCCCAAGGCCTCCTCAAAATGGACCTGAACGAGATGGACCAGGAGGCCTCCATCGTCAAGTTCGTCAACCAGATCATCTGGGAAGCTTACGAGGAACGTTCGACGGACATCCATCTGGAGCCGATGGAGAGCTCATTGCGGATTCGCTACCGGGTCGATGGCGTCCTGCACCAGACCCCGCTCCCCGCCCAATTGGCCCGTTTCCAGAACGCCATCATTTCCCGCCTCAAAGTCATGGCCAACATGGACATCGCCGAAAAACGCCTGCCGCAGGATGGCCGGATCGGCATGCGGATCCAGGGGGAGGATATCGACATCCGGGTTTCGACCATGCCGACCGTCTACGGCGAAAGCGTCAGCCTCCGGTTGCTGATGCGGAGCAAGGAGTTCATCGGACTCGACCAACTCGGCCTGCGCCCCACCGATATCGCCTCATTGCGCCGCCTGATCGACCGGCCCAACGGCATCATCCTCGTCACCGGCCCCACCGGTTCCGGTAAATCCACCTCGCTTTACGCCTACCTGCATGAGATCAACACGATCGACCAGCGCATCATCACCGTCGAGGACCCGATCGAATACGAGATGGCCGGCATTAACCAAATCAATGTCCGCTCCGATATCGGCCTGACCTTCGCCACCGCCTTGCGCCATATCCTGCGCCAGGATCCCGATGTCATCATGATCGGCGAAGTGCGCGACTTTGAAACAGCCGAAATCGCCATCCGCGCCTCGCTCACCGGCCATCTCGTCTTCAGCACCCTCCACACCAATGATGCCGCCGGCGCCATCACCCGTCTCCTCGATATGGGAGTCGAGCCCTTCCTGGTGGCTTCCTCGCTCGAAGCCGTCGTTGCCCAACGCCTCGTCCGTAAACTCTGCCCGGCCTGTCGCCGCCCCGCCCGACCCGACCTCACCATCCTGCAAAGCGCCGGATTCCCGGTCGCGGAACTCGATCGGGGCCGGGTCATCTATGAATCCGTGGGATGTGAAAAATGCCGCAACACCGGTTTCCATGGCCGCCTCGGCATCTACGAAATCCTGTTCATCACCGAAAAGATTGAACCCCGCATCATTGACCGCTCCTCCTCCCATGCCATCAAGCAGATCGGCATCGCCGAGGGCATGCAAACCCTGCGCGAGGACGGATGGAACAAGGTGCTGGACGGGATTACCACGTTTGAAGAAATTCTGCGCGTGACCGAGGAGACGGACTGATATGCCCCGTTTCAACTATTCTGCCCGCAATGCCAAGGGAGAAAAAACCGAAGGGTCCCTCGAAGCCCCCGACCGCCGGAACGCCCTGCTTCAGGTCGAACGCCTCGGCCTGACGCCCATCTCCCTCCGCGAAGGTCCGGCCACCGCCCCAACGTCCACCGGCGCCAAGTCCAGAGCCCGGCCCGAGGTCAAATCCCCCCGCAAATTTCACTTCAAACTCACCCTCCCGGTGCGGAAACGGCTCTCCCCCTCCGAAGTTCTGCACTTCTCCACCGAACTGAGCGATCTGCTGGCCTCCGGAATGAACCTCGGCACCGCCCTCAGCACCCTGGCCAACCGCAAAACAGGGCGAGCCAGCGACGATATCATCCGCGAATTACGCGACGATATCGTGCGCGGTAAAAGTCTGTCCGATGCCATGGCCCGATTCCCCGACTCCTTCACGCCCCTCTTCATCAGCATGATCCGCGTCGGTGAAGCCACGGGTGCCCTGAGCGAGGTCATGACCCGGCTCGTCATCCACTACGAACGGATCCAGGATGTCAAGGAGAAGGTCACCATGGCCCTGGTTTATCCTTCCATCGTGATGAGTCTGGGCATCGCCACCCTGGTCTTTTCCATGATCTTCGTCATCCCCAAATTCTCCGCCATTTTTCTCGAATTGAAGGGCACCCTGCCCCTGCCCACCAAGATTCTCATCTTCGCCAGCCAGTGGCTGGTCCGCTACGGCTGGCTGTTGCTGATCGCCATCGTCGCCGGCGCCATCGCCGGGCATCGCGCCATTCAAAAACCCAAAGGCAAAGCCTGGTGGCATCGGCTCCAGTTGCGCATCCCCATGATTCGCAGTATCGTATCCACCAGCAGTTATGCCGGTTTTTCGCGCACGCTCTCCACCCTCCTTTCCAACGGGGTCCCCGTTCTCCAGGCTCTGGCCATCGTCGAAAAAACCGTCGGCAATGTCATCATCGCCCAGGAAATCCATAACGCCCGCGAACGCGTCACCGACGGCACCTCCATCTCCGGCCCGCTCGCGGCCGGCAAAGTCTTCCCCCCGCTCATGACCGACATGATGGCCATCGGGGAGCAGACGGGTGATATGGTCGGGGCCCTCAACCACGTCGCCCGTCGGTATGAAAACGAACTCGATCGAAGCGTTAAAATCTTCACCACCGCCCTGGAACCCATTTTAATCGTGCTGGTGGCCGTCATGGTCGGGTTCGTCGCCGTCAGCATTCTGATGGCGGTTTTCAATCTGACAAATGGCTTGAATGTGTAACGATAAGGAATGAAGGCCGGCCACCCAATAATGGGTTTCATTCCGAACGGGTTTGCGATATAATTGTTGCAAATAAGGAGGGGTTATCATGAAATGTAAAAGCTATCGCAGGTTGCTTCAAAATGTACCGGCATCGCGCTCCGCAAACGCCGGATTCACCTTGGTCGAGGTTTTACTCGTGGTCGCCATTTTGGGAATTCTCGCGGGCGTCGTTGTCGTCAGCACCCGGGGCCGTATCCCGGCCACCCAGGTCAATGCCTGCCGGATGAGTATCGAAGGACTCTCAACCGCCGTCGGCGTTTATGAAATCGACAACGGGATCCTGCCCAATTCGCTCGATAACCTCGTCACCAAGTCGTCCGAGATGAATTGGAACGGTCCGTATGTCAAATCCCTCAACGATCCCTGGGGCAACCCCTTCTCCTATTCGCGGGAAGGCAATGTCTTTAAAATCATCTCCGGCGGCCCCGATGGACAGGCGGGAACCGGCGACGACATCACAAATTGATGCCCCTTTAATCCCGGAGCGACCTGCGCATGAGGGGGCTTGATTGCCATCGGAGTTTCCGATGCGGGGCCGGCATTCAGCCCCGTCGCAACGCATTCACCCTGGTTGAACTGCTCCTCGTCGTTGCCATTATCGGCATTACCTCAATTATCGCCATCCCGTATATGGTCCGATCCCTCCAGGGCAATCGCCTGCGAACCGCCGTCCGCACTGTCGTCATGGCCGGGCGGTACGCCCGCAGCATGGCCCTCTTGCGCCAGCAGGAGTTAACCCTGACCTTCGACCTCGCTCAATCCTCCCTGAGCGTCCAACCGCGGTCCGGCCCGACCGCCCCCCTCCCCTCCGCCTCATCTGAGAAAGCAACCGAGTTCTTGCCCCCTGCCGGCGCTGACGATATCGCTCCACCCTCATCCGCCCCCGGAGAGTCCTACCCCATCGGAATCCAACGCGAACTGGACCAAGTCACCATCGAATGGATCGAAATTGATGGGGATCCCCCCCGCCTGGAAGGATCCGCCACCATCCATTATTTCACCAACGGCCGGTGTCAGCCCTATGTTCTGCGAATCGTCGACGCCCGCGGCGTAGCCACCCGCATCTCCGTCGATTCCCTCTCCAAGGCCCGCACCGTCGAGGAGAAATGACCATGCCCCCCCGCTTTGCCGCCCGCGCCGGGCTCACCCTCGTCGAAGTCCTCCTGGCCATGGTCATCCTCGCCACCGGAGCCATGGTCCTGATGACCGCCGTTTCTCATTGTCTCGCCGTGATCCGGGTCTCCCGCAATTACCACACCGCCCGCCATGTTTTTGATCAGGGTGAATTGGAATACCCCGTCTTCATCAAGGACGAGAAAGTCGTCAACCTCGAACTCAGCTCTGTGGAATACGAGAATGGCTTCACTTTTTCCCGTAATTGGGCGGAAGATCCGGACCATAAAGGAATGCGGATCATCCATACCCGGGTCGATTGGTCCGATCGCGGCAACCGCCGGGGCGAAGAAACCGTCAGCTACCTCTATTACACCAATGATCTCAAGCCCTAACAAACTGAAGCGCCGCGGCTTCACCATGGTCGAACTTCTGGTTGCCGTCGCCATCCTCGGCCTGATCACCTCGGTCACCTACGGCATTTTCACCGCCGTAACCCGCGCCTGGCAACGCGGAATGGCCCTGAGCGACGAGATGCAACATGGCGATTTTGTCATGGAACAACTCGTCATGGGGCTCCGCTCCGCCTATTACCGGGACGCCGGCAAAAACAGCGATGTCCGGTTCGGGTTCTGGCTCGAAGACCAAGGGAGCGGATCTTCCGCGGATGACACCATCAGTTGGGTCAAGCTCGGGCCGAGTTTGATCGGTCGCGGAACCGAGCAATCCAAGGGGCCGCACCGGGTCAAATTCCAGTTGGTCGAGGATCCCGACAGCGATGAATCCGCGGCCGCCATCACCGTCTGGTCGCCCGACGAATACCTTCACCCGGAAGACTTCGATCCCGACACGCTCGAGCCGACTCTTCTCGCCACCGGAATCGTGGGATTCGACTGCCGCGTTTCAACCAATGTCGATGAGTCCGAAATCATCTGGGAAGAGGAATGGGAGGAAACCAATTCCATCCCCCGCCTGGTCGAATTGACCCTTTATCTGAAACCGCTTCAGGAGGGCGAAGAGCCTGTCGCCATGAAACGCTGTGTCGAAATCCCCGTTGGCAAACAATTCTGGCCCATCCAATGAGTACCGCCCTTTCCCATTTCCCCCGCCGGCGCAAAGCGTCCGCCCTCGTGGTCGTCCTCTGGGTCATTGGCCTTCTGGCCATCATCGTGACCTCGTTCGCCTTCGACATGCAACTCGAGACCATCATCACCTCTTATTGCCGCAAACGGCTCAAGGCCGATTACCTCGCCCAATCCGGTCTTGAAATGGTCAAAGTCGTCGTCCAAAAAAAGGACACGATCTCCGGCGACAAGGAGACCGATGGCGACGATGCCGAGGATGCCTGGTATCCCCTGGCCCGTGCCCTCAAATACGGCGGCTCCGTTTCGGGTTTCCGCCAACCGCTCGGAGATGGCGAAATCATCATCGACATCATCCCCGAACCGGCCCGTCGAAACATCAATAAGCTCGACGAAAAGGATTGGGAAGGCGTGCTCGAGGTCGCCAATATCCCCGAGGATCTCTGGGATACCCTGATCGACTGCTTTTTCGATTGGACCGATAATGAGACCCCTGCCGCCGTCCGCCCCTCCGGCGCCGAAACCGACGATTATTACGCGCGCCTCCCCAATCCCTATAACGCGCACAACGGCCCCATCGAAACCATCGATGAACTCCTGCTCATCAAAGGGTTCACTAATACCGTCGTTTATGGCGGACGACCGCCCGACGCCGACCCCGAAGATCCCCCCTGGCTGGGAATTGCCGACCTTCTGACCACCTACGGCGACGGGCTTGTCAATGTTAACGCCGCGTCCAAAAGGGCGCTCAGAACCCTTCCGGAAGTCGACGATTTACTGGCCGATCTGATCACGGAGGAACGCGAGGGTATCCTCACCACCGGCGGAAAAGATGAAGACCGCCATTTCAAAAGCCCCGATGATTTTTTTGCGCGGATCCCGGAAGCCAACCGGGCCATCCTGGCCCCGCGAATCTCGGTCTCCTCCGCCATTTACCGGATCAATTCCATCGGGTTTGTTCAAGGTGTCCGGCGCACCATTTCCTGCATTGTCGAATTTAACGGCGCCAAGATGAACATTCTTCGCTGGCAGGAACACGAAGGGGAATAAGGGCGGGCTAAAACCGCGCATGGATCAGCGGATAGGCCGGCCACACGCCCTCCGGATTCAGATTCAACAACCCCACTTGAACCCCTCGGAAATCACCCGCATAATTGATCAACCCCAATTGAAACCCCCTGAGTTTACGGGCGGTATTCAAGGTCAAGCCCACCTGCGCCCCCACCACCTGCCGCGCGTGATTGCCACCCAACCCGACATTGACCTGCGCCCCATGTACGGTCCCCGCATGATTCATGGCCAAAATCCCAATATTCACCTGGGCTCCGGTCACGTCTTTCGCCAAATTCAACGCCATGAACAAGCCCGCACCCACCTGTGCCCCACGCATCTGATTCCGGACATAATTAATTTCCGCAATTTGGAGTCCGGTCATCGAGCCATTCACCACGTTCGCGATCAAAGCCAGTTGTAACCCGACGCCCCCGTCCCGCGCCCAGTTCATTCCCACCGCCACCTGCGCCCCCCGAATCCGATCGGCGGCATTGAACCCGCCCGCCAGTTGAACCCCGTCATATCGCCCTGCCCCGGTATCATCGTCGCTTTCCCCGGTCCAATTGCCGATCAATCCGACCGACAGACCGTGTCCTCCCTCATCGCTCCGGTTGAGGCCACCCACGTCCAACCCGATCACCCGTTCATTTCGTCCATAGGGCAGATTCAGGCGAACCCCATACACCGGCTCGGAAGCCGGTATAATTTGAATGGGATCAAACACCGCCACTTGGACCACCCCGGCCCGGGTCGAAAGCGATGACGCCGCCAATACCCCGCTTAAAATGAAGATGTAAAAAAACTTGGACATCGTTTCTCCACGTCCTATGATACGCAGATGTTCCGGTTCTCCAAGTTAAAAACGGCCCAACCGCTTCGTCCGGCAGTCCTTCTGTTGGCCGTCCTTCTGCCCTCACTCTCCGCCGAAGGGCTCTCTGAAACGCCATCGCCCATCCCACCCGATGGGTATGCCCGCACCACTTGTCACCAGATGATCGCCTTCTACCGGCGGTTTTTGCGGCCGTTCTCCTCCAGCCGCTGCCCCCTTCATCCCTCCTGTTCCCAATACAGCATCGAGGCCATCCAAAAACACGGTGCCGCGCGGGGAATTCTCCTGACCTCTGATCGACTCATCCATGAAGGCGGATTGATGTCACGTCAAGCAACGGTCAACACCCCTAATGGCCCCCGGATCCCCGATCCCGTGGCCGATAATGATTTTTGGTGGAGGTCCCCCCGATGAAACTGCGCCTGTCCGGTTCCCTTCTGGTCCTTTGCCTGTGGACCCACATCGCTCCCGCTCTCCAAGCTCCAGACCCCGAAGCCCTGCTCAGCTTTGCCGCATACTTGGGCCAAAAGGAACAGTTCGATAAGGCCCTGGTGGAATACGAACGTTTTCTCTTCTTCCACCCTCAACGGACTGAAGCGCCCATCGCCCGGATTCAAATCGGGGCCTGCCAGGCCCGCCTGAGTCAATGGGATGAGGCCGAACGCACCTGGGAAAAGGTCAAACAGGATTATCCGGACAGCACGTGGTCGGACCTGGCCACCCTCCTCCAGGCCGAAGCCGATTACCGTCACCACCGGTATCCCCGGTCCACCGCCCGCATCGCCCGGTTTCGCACGGAACATCCGGACTCACCCCTCATCGATCTTGCCACCATCCTTCTGGCCCGGAATGAAATGCCTTTTGATAATACCCGGTATGCCGATGACATCCTGCGCACCGTAAACACGAATTCCCCCCTCAACCCCGTCGCCACCGGTTTCCGCGAAAGCCTCGAAGCCTTTCCCGGTCGCCCGACCAAATCCCCGCTTCTCGCCGGTAGTTTGTCCGCCCTGCTCCCGGGTGCCGGGCAACTTTACACCGGTCATCGGAGCGATGCCGCCACCGCCTTTATCCTGAACGGACTTTTCATCGGGGGCGCGGTCTGGGCCTACCACGAGGACGAGCCGGTCACCGGTGCACTGCTCATCGGGTTTGATGCCATCTGGTATTTCGGCAATATTTACAATGCGGTCAATCATGCCCACCAATTCAACCAGCAGGGACGCGATGATTTCGCCAACCGTCTTCAACTCCGCTTTGGCGCAACCCTGGATGGATCCGTTCGCGATCGCGGCGGCCGGGATCTCGTCCCCGCCCTCCTCATGCGTTTCGAATTCTAGGAGCTCCCCCATATGACATCTAAAATAAGCCGATTGGACAAAAATTTTCGTGCCCCCCCCATGGCTCCCGGCCCTTCCTTCACTTGGATCGATGGCGGTGACCGTCGGCTGACCGTGCGGGGACTCCCCTGGTTCAATGAAAATCGGCCCGGTTATTCCCGTTTTCCCGGCCGGGCTCAAAAAAAACTTCGTGAAGAGGTTTGGTCTCTGGCCCAATGTCCGGCGGGCGGACGGATCTGCTTCCGCTCGAATACCCCCCGGATGGCGGTCCGCGTTACCAACGCCAACCCTTCCGGCATGCCCCATATGCCCGCCACCGGGCAAAGCGGAATCAGTCTGTATGCCGGCGCAGGCAGGAACTGTCGCCCCTGGAGCGGCGCCAGCCCCGATATTGCGCAACCCGGTTATGAACGGCCCTTGTTTGACACCGTAACGCCCGAATGGCGGGACTTCACCCTTTATCTCCCCCTCTACAATACCCTGACTAAAATCGAAATCGGGGTGGCCCCCGGTTCATTGCTCAAGCCACCCACCCCGCACCGTCTCGCCAAGCCCGTGGTCTTTTACGGCACGTCTATTACCCAAGGCGGTTGCGCCAGTTTGCCGGGAAGTGATTTCGTCGCGACGACCGGACGAATGCTCGATGTCGATGTCGTTAATCTCGGTTTTTCCGGAAATGGTCGGGGAGACCCCGCCGTCGCCAAACTGATGGCCGAAATCGATGCTTCGTTATTCGTCCTCGACTATGCCGCCAATTGTTCCGTCGAAGGGCTCACCCAAACCCTCCCCGGCTTTGTCCAAACCCTCCATAAAAGCCACCCCAAAACCCCCATCGCGCTCCTCTCGATCATCCCCTACTGGCGGACCGCATGGTCGGCCCCCGCGTTAAAACACCACGAGGGGTTGCGTGATTCAATGATTCATTTTTATTCGGAACATCGGCGAAAGGGCCATTCGTACCTGCATTTTATCGATGGCTTTGCCCTGCTCCCGCTGGGCACGTCAGGCTCCACCGTCGATGGCGGACATCCCAGCGATCACGGGTTCCAGGTCATGGCGACCAACCTGGCCCCCCAAATCGAGCGACTGCTTTATCCGCCACCGGCATGACAGCTACCCCGGCACCCGGTCAAATGCCCCGCCCCGCCCCCCGTACTGCGGCCCTCGCGGCCCTCTTCGGCGCCATCCTCTGCTGGAGTAGCGTTCCGCTGTTCCTGCGCTATTTCACCGCCCATCTCGATGCCTGGACGGTCAATGGCGTCCGCTACGGCATCGCCGCGCTCCTCCTGGCCCCACTCCTGTTCCGAATCCAAGCCCCGCCCGGTCGCTCCATCTGGCGCGACGCCTGGATTCCGGCCTTGATCAATACCATCGGCCAGATCGGCTGGGCGCTAACCCCCTACTATATTCCCGCCGGGGTCATGGGCTTCGGCATCCGGTCCGCTTTTTTCTTCACCCTCCTGGCCGGTGTCTGGCTCCTGCCCGACGAACGCCGGATCATGAAATCGCCGCTATTCTGGCTGGGAGCGACCGCCTGTATCACCGGCATCGGTTTCCTGTTCCGGGATTCAATCGCCACCGCCCACCTGCCGGCCTTGGGCCTCATCCTGCTTTTCGCCACGGCCGCCATCTGGGGGGTGTACGGGATTTCCGTCCGGCGCTCGATGCACGGATATGCGCCCCATCATAGTTTCGCCGTGATTTGCCTTTACACCGCCGTCATCCTCGGAATCCTCATGCCGATCCTCGGGCATCCGGGCCAATTGATCCACGTGGCCCCAAAGCCCTTGATCCTGCTTGCGGTCTCCGCCGTTATCGGCATTGCCATCGCCCATGTCCTGATGTATCGCGTCCTGCACCGGTTCGGCGCAGTGGTTCAAAGCGGGGGGGAATTCATGACGCCTTTTCTCACCTATTGCGGAGCCGTCTGGCTCTTCGGTGAACGGCTTTCCTCCGGCCAATGGATGGGTGGAGTGGCGGTTATCGGCGGAAGCCTGCTGATGATCAGGGCCCGGATCGGTCTCCGAACGAGATCGCAAGAATAGGGCCTGGAAGTGAAATCGAAGATCGGCTTAACGCACCGTTTTTTCCATTTCCCGCAGGTTTTCCTCGGGACCGAACAAAACCAGCACATCGCCCCGACGGATGATATCGGCGCCACTGGGGACACAGAGATTTTCCCGTACCCCATGGGCATCCGGCGCCCGCCGAATCCCTAAAATCGCCAGCCCGTATTGGGACCGGATCCCGGAAACGGCCACCGACTTATCGATGAAGGCTTCTGGGGATTCGATCTCGATGATGCCCGAAGCCGTGTCGACCTGGAAATACTCCAAGATCGATTTGGCCATCAAGGTCCGGGCCAGGCGAGTCGCCCGGTCCCGTTCGGGATTGACGATCTGGTGCGCGCCGATGCGATCCAAAACCTTGCCGTGAATGTCGGACGAAGCCTTGGCCACGATTTTGGGCACCTTGAGATCCTTGAGGGCCATGGTGGCCATGATGCTGGCCTCGACGTTACTGCCGATGGCGACAACCACAATGTCACACGAGCCGAATCCCGCCTCCTCCAAGGCCTCCGGATCAGCGGCGTCGCCCTGGACCGCCTTGGTCACACGCTCGCTCAATCGCTGAACGGTCTCCTGATCCCGATCCATGAATAACACTTCAACCCCGTTCAAGGTTAGTTCCACGGCCAGGGTCGACCCAAATCGCCCGCCTCCAATGACACCTACTCGTCGCATAATCGACTCGCTTTCTCCGTTGGCGCGCCTTTCATCCAACCAGAATTTCTTCCTCGGGATGGCGGATGGTCTGTCGAACCTTGGTTTTGCCGATCATTAAGGCCATAGCCAACGGGCCCAATCGACCGACAAACATCAGTAAGATAATACACAATTGCCCGAAATCCGACAAGTGAGGGGTAATGCCGGTGGAAAGCCCCACGGTCCCGAAGGCGGAAATCACCTCGAACATGAGTCCGTCCGCCGTGCCGAAACCTTGGGCGACCAAAAAGGGCGCCTCCATCACCAATAGGATTCCAAAAATGCCGCCGACCAGCAATAGGGCCAGGAGAACAATCGTCAGGGCTTCGCGCACCGTGTGGGCGGGAATGGTGCGATCATGGATTTCGGTTTCTTGCCGTCCGCGCCACAGGGACCGGATCACCATCAGGAGCACGATCAGAGAGGTAATCTTGATACCGCCGGCTGTGGATGAGGGGGCCGCCCCGATAAACATCAGAACATCGGTCATGAAAAGCGTCGCCGGTTGCACCGCCCCCATGTCGACCACATTATAGCCTGCCGTACGGGGCGTGATGGAATGAAAAAAAGACACCACGCACTTGTCGCCGGTGGACAACGGGGCCAGGGTGTTTCCCCATTCCAGTGCGCCAAATCCGATCCAACCGCCAAGGATCAATAGCACCGTCCCCACGAGCACGATGTGGGAATGCAGGGTGATCTTGCGATGGGTCGGCACTTGGGTGCGCCGGAATCGCAAATAACTGAGGTCGTAAAGGACCAAAAAGCCGAGGCCCCCGGCAATGATCAAAAAACTGATGGTCAGGAGCCAGATCTTATCACCGGAAAATCCGGCCAGGTTATCGGGATAGAGGGAAAACCCGGCGTTACAAAAGGCGCTGACCGAATGAAAAAAACCTTCGTATAGCGCCCGTCCGAGATCCGTCCCCCGCGCGACCAATCGTCCAGCCAATATCACCGTGCCCAGTAATTCGAAGAGGGCAGTCAGTCCGATGGTCCACATCAACAAGGATTTCAGTCCCCGAATTCGCAGGGCGCCCAACGAATAATCGGCCAGGGCAAATTCTTCGGAGGTGGATAACCGCCGCCCAATCAAAATCAGAAAAAAAGTGCCGACCGTCATGATGCCTAACCCCCCCAATTGAATTAAGAGGAGGATGACGCACTGGCCCAACCGGGAGAAATGGGTTCCGATATCAACCACGGACAATCCGGTGACACAGGTGGCGCTGGTCGCCGTGAACAGCGCGGTTAGCGGATCCGTCCAGCGGCCGGACTGGCTGGAAAACGGCAGCATCAAAAGGAGTGTACCGACCAGAATCGCCGACGCAAACCCGCGGAACAACAGCCATTCCGGTTTCTCGACGTTCACTTTTTGAATCATGCCGTCCATCCTGTCGGTCGATCAAGGGGCGGAAAGACGCCTAACCATACGGGCCAGGCGTTTCATCGCCTCCTTGATCGCATCCAGATCGGTCGCATAGGAACACCTCAAAAACCCTTCGCCGCAATCGCCAAAAGCGCTTCCCGGAACGCAGGCCACCTGCTCTTCATCCAGCAATTTCAAGGCGAATTCCTTGGACGACAATCCACACCGGTCGATTTTAGGAAAGGCATAAAAAGCGCCCTGCGGCCGTTGGCAGGCCAGCCCCATTTCCTCCAGGGAACTCCAAATGAAATTGCGCCGCTTTTCATACGCCTGGCGCATTTGCTCCGTATCATCCCGGGTTTTTAAAGCCTCCAGGGCCGCCTGCTGGCTCAAGGTCGGCGCGCACAGCATGGTATACTGATGGATTTTCATCATCGCTTCGCTTAACTCGGCCGGCGCACAGGCGTAGCCCATCCGGAAACCGGTCATGGCCCATCCCTTCGAAAAACCATGCAGGAGAATCGTCCGGTCGCGCATTCCCGGACAGGCCGCAATCGTTCCCCGCTCGGCCCCATCATACGTCAGTTCCGAATAAATCTCGTCCGTAATGACGACCAGATCGTGCGCCACGGCAAACCGCGCAATATCCTCCCGTTGGGCCTGGGTTAAGATCGCCCCGGTCGGATTGGTCGGAAAATTCAGAATCAACACCCGGGTCCGGGGAGTGACCTGAGCCTCCAACATCTCGCGGGTCAGCGCAAAACCGTTCTCCGGCCGGGTGGTCACCGCCACGGGAACCGCATGCGCAAAACGGATCACCGGGTTATAGGAGACATAGCAGGGCTCATGGTACATCACTTCGTCGCCCGGCGAGACCAACGCGCGAATCGCCAGGTCCAGCGCTTCGCTGACCCCCACGGTAATCAGGATTTCATCGTCCGGCCGGTAGGCCACGCGGAATTCCTCCTCGATATACCGCGCAATCGCTTTGCGCAAACTCAATAATCCCCGGTTCGAGGTGTAGGTCGTCACCCCCCGGTCCAATGAATAAATGGCCGCCTCGCGGATATGCCAGGGCGTCATGAAATCCGGTTCGCCAATCCCGAGGCTGATAATCCCCTTGCGCCCGCTGACGATCTCGAAAAAATCGCGAATTCCCGACCGCGGAATATCCCGCAGGTGCGGGGCCACGTAATTACGGAGTGACTTGGAGTCGCTCATTGGGTTCCCTTTCTTCCATCAAAACACCGTGTTCCTTGTAAGCCTTGAGCATGAAATGCGTCGCCGTCGAAACGATCCCCTCGCAGGTGGACAGCTTTTCGGAGACAAATAAGGCCACTTCCTTGAGATTGCGCCCGACGACAAAGGCCAGCAGATCATAGGTTCCGGACATCAAGTACAACGATTCCACTTCGGAAAACTTGCTCAACCGTTCGGCCAGCCGATTGAACCCTCCCTCCCGCTCGGGAGTGATTTTGATTTCGATCACGGCCTGCACCAGGTCAAGATCCAATTGGTCCTTGTTGATCAAGGCCTGATACCCGCGAATAACGCCGGTCTTTTCATACCCGGCAATCCGCGAGGCCACCTCCGCTTCGGAAGCATTTAACAGTCGCGCCAGATTGGCCGGTGTTTCCCGCGCATTCTGCTGGAGCAGCTTCAATAAATCGTCCATGGTATTTTCCCCATTGGGTCATTGCGTTTTTTACCCGCAACCGTTATATTTAACAGCTTATTCGGCAAATATCAACCAACTTGCGTCATGCGTTTATTGGATAACATCCGGGTAGTGCTGGTCAACCCCCTCTACGGCGGGAACGTGGGGTCCATCTGCCGCGTGATGGCCAATACGGGCCTGAAGCAACTGGCCCTGGTCGCCCCCGCTAATCTCAACCTCCAGGAAGCGCGAATGCTGGCCTGCAACGCCTGGTCGATTTTCGAATCGCACCGCGAATTCGCCACTCTGGCCGAGGCCGTGGCCGACTGCGGCCTGGTCGCCGGAACCAGTGTCCGGCCGGGGCTCTACCGGGCGCATGCCCGCTCTCCCCGGGACTGGGCCCCCACCCTCCTCGACGCCGCCCGCCAGGCCCCGGTGGCCCTCGTTTTTGGCCGCGAGGATAATGGCCTGAGCAATGAAGATCTGACCCTGTGTACCCATTTCATCCGCATCCCCTCCACCCCGGAATATTCCTCACTCAATCTCGCCCAGGCGGCCATGATCTGCTGTTATGAGGTTTACCTCGCGTCCCATGAATTTGTGCCCGGCGTCGAAAAATCGCCCGAAGCCCCGGCCGAACTCCGGGAACGCATGTTCGCCATGTGGGAGGAGACCCTCCTCGCGGTCGGCTTCATGGAACGGGAAAAGGCCCTGCACATGATGCTGGGGATCCGCCGGATTTTTGCCCGCGGCCTCCTCACGGTGGACGACGTCAAAATTCTCATGGGCATCGCCCGTCAAATGCGCTGGAAAATCGATCGGCTCGGAGAGCACGCACCCGACACGATTCCCGACGGGATCGAATAAAGGGCGAGGCTTGACCCTAAATGGCTCGCAGGGACGCTCGCCCTCCAGCCGCATGTGTTCCCCCGCGTGGAGGGCGAGCGTCCCTGCGAGCCGTCTCCATCCTCAAGACGTGCCGCCTGCCAACCCTGGAGGGCGAGCGTCCCTGCGAGCCGTCCCCAGCCGCAAAACGTGCCGCCTGCCGCCCTGGAGGGCGAGCGTCCCTGCGAGCCGTCCCCTCACCACCGGAGAACATTCAACTCCCCTTGCCAGGGCCACTCATCCACATGCCGCACCCATCCCTTACGAACCGGATTTTGCCGGATGTAATCCCATCGCTCCCGATAATGTTCACCACTCCGGATTTGCGTATCCCATACATCGCTTTGCCAATCCCAATCGTGCGGGCCATAGCGCGCCGTAATTTGTCGCTTTAGAAATGACGACCAGGGTTTGATTCCAATCCGCGGGTCGTGTGCTGGTCGACAAAAGAAATGCACATGATCTGGCATGATCATGTAGCGCCCTACGCTCCAGGCGTTCGCGCGCTGACAGCCAAACGTAAAAGCATCCCGAAATCGTTCATCGGCCAAACTGGGCGTACGAGGTTGCAGTCCCAACGTCACAAAGAGAATCACGGGCATGTTATGACGTTCAACAGGTGACAGGTGTATGGGATGTTTGCGATCCAAATAGTCCTGAGTCACGATTTATTCCCTTTCTCCCCAGATGGCTCGCAGGGACGCTCGCCCTCCATCGAAAAGGACATTCCGCCCTGGAGAGCGAGTGTCCCTGCGAGCCGTCTTCATCCTCAAGACGTGCCGCCTGCCAACCCTGGAGGGCGAGCGTCCCTGCGAGCCG